>NZ_CAFI01000433.1 GCF_000239775.1 Bradyrhizobium sp. ORS 375 | reverse complement strand
TCCCGTGGCGGCAGAGGAGCGATATGCGGCGCTTCAAGGCGCTGACCATCGGGCGGCCGATCGTGATGGGCCGCAAGACCTTCATCTCCTTTCCGCGCCGACCGCTGCCGGGCCGGACCAACATCATCATCACCCGCGATGCTGGTTTTCGCGCTGATGGCGCCATCGTGACCCACAGCGTCGACGAAGCGCTCAGCATCGCCCGCGGTGATGCGCTGCGGCGTTCAGCCGCGGAAATCGCCGTGATCGGCGGGGCCGAGATCTACGCGGCAACCCTGCCGCTGACCGACCGGCTGGAGATCACCGAGGTCCATATGCGCCCGCCGGGCGACACGCTGTTTCCGGCGATCGATCCCGCGCAGTGGGAGGAGGTGGCGCGCGAGCGTCATGCCTCCGGGCCGGACGATCAGGCCGATTTCTCCTACGTGACCTATCGCCGGAAACGCTGAGGTCTGTCGCCATCCGGCCCGGCCGCCCCTTCAAGACCATCCATTAATGATGAAGTCGCGTTGTTTGGCCGCGCTTGGCCTTTCCGGCCGCGGCAAACCGGCGCTTGCCGCCCTGTTTACATTGACAAAACCCGGTTCGGGCTTAGCTGGAGCGCTACATTGTAAGGGGCGGGGCCGTCCCTTATAAACCGGCCGCCGTCGGGGGCCGGCGTCTCGGCAGTATCTTGGCAGTATCAGCCTCGCGGAGGAGATCGATCGATGGCGTGGAAGAATCAGGGCGGAGGCCCGTGGGGTCCGGGTCCGAAGGGACCCTGGGGCTCGGGACCGCAACCGGTCGGTCCAAGGCCCCCCGACCTGGAAGATCTTCTGCGCCGCGG
>NZ_CAFI01000434.1 GCF_000239775.1 Bradyrhizobium sp. ORS 375 | reverse complement strand
TGGTAGAGGGCTACACAGATGCCAGCAACAAACTCATTGGGTGAGGGGTTCGTGCCACGAAGCAAGCTCCGCGCCCGTGGCAACCCCTCACCCGGCTTTCATGCTTCGCATGAAAGCCACCCTCTCCCACAAGGGGAGAGGGTACACCGAGGCCGCGGCCACAGTCGCGATTCATCACCTATTCCAGGTTAATCTCCCGCCGTCAGCCTACGCCGCAGATATCAGTTCGCCAACCTCTTCCATGCCCGCGTCGCGCTCCCCGAGCAGCAACGCCGCAATCGCATCATCCATCTTGTTTTCCGTGAGCCGGAACGGATCGGATGGCATCAGACGATGAGCGACAACAAGCTTGCCCAGCAGCAGCCGTCGCGCATCACCGCGCATGCCGTGGATGCGTGCGCTCTCCCAGGTGAGCGAGACGGCGCTGGCGGTGTGATACAGCAGGCTGGTGGCACGGCGGGACTCGGCCTCATTGTCAGCACCGCCGGCGACCTCGCGAGCGAAGCCGACCGCGCGATCCACCAGACGATGCAGCTGATCGCGCCAAGCCTGCGGCACCGCGGCGCTGTCATCGAGCCGCGCATGCAGATCGGCTGCGAGCGCGGATTCCGCACCGTGGCGGCCGACCGCGCGCTTGAGCGCGTCGAGCGCGACGATGTTGCCGGTGCCTTCCCAGATCGAGCCGAGATGGGCGTCGCGCAACAGGCGCGCGGTGGCGAACTCCTCGACATAGCCGATGCCGCCGCGCATCTCCAAAGCATCGCCGCAGACCTTGCGGGCGTCGCGGGTGGCGCGGAATTTCAACGTCGGCGTCAAGATGCGCAAGAGTGCCGCGGCGTCCTGGCTGCCGGCCTCGGCACGGTCGAGCGCGTCGGCGGTCAGGAAGCTCATCGACAGCGCCTGCTCGGTCGGCAGCAGGATCTTCATCAATTGGCGGCGGCCGAGCGGCAGGTCGACGATCGGCTTTCCGAACACCACGCGATTGCGCGCCACGGTGATCGCGTCGTGCCAGGCGCGCCGCATCAGCGCCGTCGACTTGACGCCGTTGGAGAGCCGCGAGGAGTTGACCATCTCGGCCATCTGCACGAAGCCGCGATCGAGCCGGCCAACCGCGTACGCAATCGCGCCCTCCAGCTTGATCTCGCCCGAGGCCATCGAGCGGGTGCCGAGCTTGTCCTTCAAGCGCACGATCCGATAGTGGTTCTGGCTGCCATCATCGAGGAAGCGCGGCATGAGAAACAGGCCGACGCCGCGCGTGCCGGGCTCTGCACCTTCGGGCCGCGCCAGCAGCATCACCACCTTGGCGTCGGCATTAGAGCAGAACCATTTCTCGCCATGCAGCCGCCAATGATCACCTTCGGGCACGGCGACCGTCGTGAGCGTGCCGACGTCGGAGCCGCCCTCCTTCTCGGTCATGAACTGGCCGCCCTGGGTGAGCTTGCGCATGTCTGTCTGGGTCAGGCCGTCGAGATATCTGGCCTTGAGCGCGTTGCTGCCGAAGCTCGCCAAGAGCTTGGCGCAGCCGTCGGTGACGTTGATCGGACAGCCCAATCCGAATTCCGCCTGGTTGAACAGGAAGGTGAAGGCGTGCTTGGCGGTGACGGGATATTTGCTCGGCCAGCCGAGGATGCCCTTGCGGATCGACATTGCGTGAATGCCGAACTCGCCGAAGGCGGCGCGCTCCAGCTCGCGATAGGCGGGGTGATATTCGATCCACTGCACGTCGCGGCCGAAGCGGTCGCGCTGGTGCAGCACCGGACCATGGCGGTCGGCGAGCCGGGCGCATTCGTCGAGATAGCCGCCGGCGAGCTCGCCGAGCCGGTCGAGATGCGGCACGAGGTGGCGAAACAGCGCGTCGGGCAGATGGATGCGCAGGAGGTCGGCGAGCGCCGGGTCCGCGCGATAGAAGTTCAGCCCGGTGGTATCAGGGGCCAGCAGCTCGGGTCGCTTGCCGCCGGTCATCACGTCATCGCGTTTCAGAAACTGATGCATGATCGTTAAGCCCTCCTTCGTTTCCAGTCTTCTTACGGACTCTTCGACAGGTTGCGCCTGATCGGATACACAACAGGCACGGCGTGCGCCGAACCGGGAGCAGATCCATGACCCATCAGCCGACGGAGGTTTATCGCATCTTCGGGGCGGAGATGTCGCCCTATTCGGTCAAGGTACGATCGTATCTGCGTTACAAGCGCATTCCGCATCAATGGATATTGCGCAGCGCGGAAACCGAGGCGGAGTTCACCCGGCACGCCAAGCTGCCGATCATTCCGCTGGTGGTGGCGCCCGACGAGGTGTCGCTGCAGGATTCAACGCCGATCATCGACGCGCTCGAGCTCGATTTTCCGGAGCCCTCCGTCCATCCCGGCGACGTGCTGACCAGCTTCGTCTCCGCTCTCATCGAGGAGTTCGGCGACGAGTGGGGCAACAAATGGATGTTCCATTATCGCTGGGCCGGCGAGCTCGATCAGCGCGCCTCGGCCGGACGCATCGCCCGCATGGTCGCGCCGAAGGCCGCTGACGCCGACGTGTCCCGATTGTCGGAAAAGATCCGCGCGCGCATGGTTGATCGGCTCGCTTATGTCGGATCGAACGAGGCCAACGCGCCGCAGATCGAGCAGGGGTTTGTCGAGATGCTGGATCTCCTGGAGCGCCATCTCGCAATGAGGCCCTATCTGTTCGGCGGCCGCCCTGCCTATGGCGATTTCGGCCTGTGGGGACAGTTCTACGAGCTGTGGACCGATCCGACCGCCGGCGCGCTGATCGAGGGCCGCGCGCCGCATGTGCTGGCCTGGATTCACCGCATGCTGTGGCCACGCGCGGAAGGCGAGTTCGAGCTGTGGCCGGAGCTGTCGCTGACCCTGATGCCGATCCTGACGCGGCAGGTCGGCGCATTGTTCATGCCGTGGTCGCTCGCCAATGAGCAGGCGATCAAGGAGAACCGCGACGTGTTCAGGGTCCAGCTCGGCGACACCGAGTGGACGCAGAAGCCGCAGAAATATCATGCGCGCTCGCTGGCGATGCTGCGCTCCAAATACGCTTTCCTGCATGACCGCAGCAGGCTCGACGTGGTGCTGGAGGAGATCGGCTGCCTCGCAGGATTGCAGCCGCTCCCCACCTGACATCAGGCAGAATTGTGGGGATGGATGGTGGGAAGTTGGCTCGCGCTGCACTAGCTTGAGCGCTGCGGACGCTTGCGAAGCATCTTTCAAGGACATGCCCATGGACATCCCTGCCTACAAGATCGCCCTCATCGTCGGTGCCGGCGAAGGGCTCTCCGCCTCGCTGGCGCGGCTGTTCGCGCGCGAGAAGATCCGCGTCGCGCTGGCGGCGCGCAAGACCGAGAAGCTGGGCGCGCTGTGCAACGAGACCGGCGCCCGCGCCTACCCCTGCGACGCCACCAATCCAGAGGAGGTCGAGCGGCTGTTCGGTCTGGTATCGCGCGAGATCGGCGAGCCCGATCTCGTGGTCTACAATGCCAGCGCGCGGGCGCGCGGGCCGCTCGCCGAGCTCGTGCCGGCCGACGTCCAGGAGTCCATCGCCGTCAGCGCCTTCGGCGGCTTCCTGGTGGCGCAGCAGGCGGCGCAGCGCATGCTGCCGAACAAGCACGGCGCCATCCTGTTCACCGGCGCCTCGGCCAGCGTGAAGGGCTATGCGCAATCGGCGCCGTTCGCGATGGGCAAGTTCGCGTTGCGCGGCCTCGCCCAGAGCATGGCCCGCGAGCTGTCGCCGCAGGGCATCCACGTCGCGCATTTCGTCATCGACGGCGGCATCAGGAGCGCCGCGCGGCAGGACCCGGCCGAGCGCCCGGACTCGATGCTCGATCCTGACGCCATCGCGGCAAGCTACTGGAGCGTGCTGCAACAGCCGCGCAGCGCCTGGAGCTGGGAGATGGAGCTGCGGCCATGGGTGGAGACGTTTTGAGAGCTGATGCCGCAGAGGCCCAGTTCGAGCATCGCTTTCGCCTTCGTCATTGCGAGCGCAGCGAAGCAATCCAGGGCCGAGCAAGGACTCTGGATTGCTTCGCTTACGCTCGCAATGACGCGGATAGGTCTTTGCCTAATAACAGGTGTCATCGCCCGGCCTTGACCGGGCGATCCAGTAAACGCGACTGGTAGCTCAAGATACGGTGAGACCGCGGCGTACTGGACGCCCCGCCGCGGAGCATGACAATCATCACATCAGAACGCCCGCAAACCATCGGCATGGCGTGCGCAAGAGAGAGAGCCGCTCAACCGCTTCTCGAACCGAACCAGGGTCCAATCATCCGCATGCGGCTGGATCGTGAAGCCCGCCTTGCGGGCCACGGCGATCATCACGTCGTTGGTGCGCAGCGCGTCGCCTGACAGCATGACACCGCCGAGTGCGCGTGCTCGGCCTTCGAGATTGGCGATCAGCGCCGGGCCGAGGCCGTGACCGTGCCAGCGATCGTGCACCGAGAGGCCGAACTCGACGCGGCCGGTGTCGCGGTCGAGCGCGTAGCGCGCCTCGGCCGCGATGCTCAGGACACCATCGTGATTCATGACTCCGATCAGGCTGTAGCGGTCGTTGCGGCCGAGCGCGACGAAATCGTCGAGGACCGCCTTGGGCAGCTCGCTGAGTGCGCCCAGAAAGCGCTTGTTCCGCGAGCGCGGGCTGAGCGACCGGACGTAGTCCTGCAGCGCCTCGGCATCAGCCGATGTCACGAAGCGCAGCTGCACCTCGTCGCCGCGCCGCGTGTGAATGATATCGGGGGCGACAGCGAGATCGGCGACCGCGAATGTCGGCATGACCGCCTCCAGCGAAGAGAGGTGCCGGCGCCCCCCTTTTCGGAGCGGCGCCGGCGCGGCGGGGGTGAGTGAGGGGCTCAGGCCCGCCAGAACGGCTTGTCGATCTCGGCGGCGATGTCGCTGCGGGAGAGGCCGAGGTCATGCAGGTCGCGCTCGGACCACTGCGCCAGCTCATGGCGGGTGCGGTAGCGGAAGCGCCAGGCTGCGAGCAGCTCGGCGACGCCGGACCAGAACCCCGGACCATGATGTTTCGTCATTGACGAGGAGACGGTGAGGGACATGGAAGCCTCCTGAGAAAGCGTAAGGCTGCAGTATCCAAAGCTTGCCTTGCATCTACAAACGACATTTACTACCGTTTCGGATGAAATAAACTCATGCACTCGGAGGCCCTGGATGGCGCGGCTGCCCTCGCTGAACGGATTGCGGGCGTTCGAGGCCGCAGCGCGACATATGAGCTTCACCCGCGCCGCCTCCGAGCTGAACGTGACGCAGACCGCCATCAGCCATCAGATCAAGCGCCTGGAGGACGAGCTCGGGTTGCGGCTGTTCGTCCGCCAGAACCGCAGCCTCGCGCTGACGCCGCAGGCCCGCGACTACCTTCCGCTGGTGCGCGCCGCGTTCGACGATCTGCGCCTGGCGACCGAGCGTCTGGTGCGCAAGGACAACGCCAAGGTGCTGACGGTCTCCACCATCGCCTCGCTGGCCGCCAAATGGCTGCTGCCGCGGCTGACGGCCTTCCAGGAGGCCCACCCTACCATCGATGTTCGCATCACCACCTCGACCGGCCTGGTCGATTTCCGCAAGGACGATGTCGACGCCGCGATCCGCTACGGCCGCGGTCACTGGCCCGGCGTACGAGCGGAATGGCTGATGGCCGACGAGCTGTTTCCGGTGTGCAGTCCGGCGCTGCTGGACGGCGCCAAGCCGCTGCGTTGTCCCGAGGACCTCGCGCATCACACGCTGCTGCAGGCGAGCGGCGGCTATGACGACGACTGGCGGCTGTGGCTGACCGCCGCCGGCCTGCCAGTGGAGATGTCGCGGCAGAGCCGGCTGAGCTTCGACCTGTCGCTGATGACCGTCCAGGCCGCCATCGACGGGCTCGGCGTCGCGATCGGGCGGACCGCCTACGTCCAGGACGACATCGCCAAAGGGCGGCTGGTGGTGCCGTTCAAGATGACGTTGCCGAGCGACGCGGGGTTCTATCTGGTGACGCCGGAGGGCAGGACCGATTCGCCGAAGCTGAAGGCGTTTCGGCAATGGCTCAAGAGTGCATCGCAGCAAAAGGGCACAGCGCCCGTTCAGCTTTAGGGATTCTGCCGTCAAATCTATTGGCCGACAGGATGTCGCGTGGCAGATTGTCGCACCCATCCCCTCGGCCGGCGCAGAAGTTCTTCCGCACGAGCCACTCGACGGTAGGAGTTTTCTCGCGTGTCACCGCCCTCAACCCAGCAGCCAGCCACCGTCAAGTCGCGCATCGGCGCGATCCTGCGCGCCACCAGCGGCAATTTCCTCGAGCAGTTCGATTTCTTCCTGTTCGGGTTCTATGCGGCCGCCATCGGCAAGGCGTTCTTCCCGTCGACCGACGAGACGGCGTCGCTGCTCAACACCTTCGGCGTGTTCTGGCTCGGCGCGCTGATGCGCCCGGTCGGCGCCGTCGTGCTCGGCGCCTATATCGACAAGATCGGTCGCCGCCAGGGTCTGATCGTGACGCTCGGCATCATGGCCGCCGGCACCGTCGTGATCGCGTTCTGCCCGACCTATGAGACCATCGGCGTTGCGGCGCCGATCATCGTGCTGCTCGGCCGCCTGCTGCAGGGCTTCTCGGCCGGCGTCGAGCTCGGCGGCGTGTCGGTCTATCTGTCGGAGATCGCAACGCCCGGCAATCGCGGCTTCTACACCTCGTTCCAATCGTCGAGCCAGCAGGTCGCGATCTTCGTCGCCTCCATCCTCGGCTATCTGCTCAGCGAGAGCATGCCGGCCGCGACCGTGACCGCGTGGGGCTGGCGCATCCCGTTCTTCGTCGGCTGCCTCATCATCCCGCTGATCTTCTTCCTGCGCCGCACGCTGGAGGAGACGCCGGCCTTCCTGGCGATGAAGAAGCATCCGACCACCAGCGAGGTGTTCGCCTCGGCGCTGGCGAATTGGCGCATCGTGCTGCTCGGCATGATGATTGCGATCCTGACGACGACGACGTTCTACTTCGTCACCGTGTACACGCCGACCTTTGGCAAGACCGTGCTGAAATTGTCGACGGCGGACGCGCTGCTGGTGACGCTGCTGGTCGCGGTCACCAACTTCATCTGGAATCCGGTCGGCGGCGCGCTGTCCGACCGCATCGGCCGCAAGCCGGTGCTGATCGGAATCGCGACGTTGTCGCTGCTGACGGCCTATCCGGCGCTGAGCTGGCTGGTGTCGGCACCGACCTTCGGCAAGATGCTGGCGGTCGAGATGATGTTCTCGTTCTATTTCGGCATGTATAGCGGCACCATGCTCGGCGCGCTGGTCGAGATCGTGCCGGCCCATGTCCGCACCACCTGCTTCTCGCTGGCCTTCGCGCTGGCTGCGGCGCTGTTCGGCACCTTCACGCCGTTCGCCGCGACCTGGCTGATCGAGAAGACCGGCGACAAGGCCTCCCCCGGCTTTTGGCTGATGTTCGCCGCCGTGCTCGGCATCATCGCCGCGCTGACGGTTTATCGCGGCGGCCAGCAGGCGGTCGCGGCACGCGAGCCGGCGACGGCCTGATCGGGTTGTCTGTTCACGCCAAGCGCGGCATCATCGGATGCCGCCCTTTGTTGTTTGCGGCGAGAGCGGAGGCGAGGTCTGTCATGGATGAACTGATTGGCGTTGCCGAACAGGTTGCGACGCGGCTGATCGCGCGCAAGCAGACCATCGCGGTGGCCGAGTCCTCGGCTGGCGGGCTGATCGCGGCCGCGCTGCTCGCCGTGCCCGGCGCGTCGGCTTATTTTCTCGGTGGCGCCGTGGTCTATACGCGCGATGCGCGGCGCGTGCTGATGGACATTCCGGACGAGGCGATGAAGGGCATCCGCTCGGCGTCGGAGCCCTATGCCGAGCTGCTGGCGCGGCAGATCCGGGCGCGCTTTGCCACCGACTGGGGACTGTCGGAGACCGGCGCTGCCGGCCCGACCGGCAACCGCTATGGCGACGCGGCGGGCCATGCGTGCTTCGCCGTGGCCGGCCCGGCCTCCGCCGTGGTCACGCTGGAGAGCGGCAGCAGCGACCGCGCGGCCAACATGCAGCTGTTCGCGAAGAGTGCGCTGGATCTGCTGCTCAAGACCCTCGATACATGATCCGGTGTCGTCCCGGACAAGCCCGCTGACGCGAAGCGTCGGCGGGCGCCGAGCCGGGACCCATACGCCGCAGCAGGAGTGAGGTGCGAGGACAGACGTGGCGAGCATCTCGCGCCACAACGGCGTCCTGTGGCTATGGATCCCGGCGTTCGCCGGGATGACGACGGAATGTGTGGCGCACAGCTCGCTCCACCAACGCTGTCGTCCCGGACAAGCTCGCCGGCGCGAAGCGGCGGCGGGCGCCGATCCGGGACCCATACGCCGCAGCAGGAGTGAGGTGCGAAGACAGATGTCACGAGCATCTCGCGCCACAACTGCTTCCTGTGGCTATGGATCCCGGCGTTCGCCGGGATGACACTGAATTTGAGGAGCCGGCTGTGGACCCAACCAGCGGTCCCCTCACTTCTCCCGGAACGCCCGCATCAGCTGGTCGTGCAGCGGCTTCATCAGATAGGAGATCACGGTGCGGTCGCCGGTCTGCACGAACGCTTCCACCGGCATGCCGGGGATCAGCTTGACGTCGCCGAGCCGCGCGATCTCCTCGGGCGGCATCGAGACGCGGATGGTGTAGTAGCTCTGGCCGGTGCGCTGGTCGGTGGTGACATCCGGCGAGACGCGGCTGACAACGCCGTTCAATTCCGGCGTGGTGCGCTGGTTGAAGGCCGACAGCCGCAGCAGCGTCTTCTGCCCCACCTGCAGCTTGTCGATGTCCTGCGGGTTGACCTTGGCCTCGACCTGCAGGTCGTCGCTCTGCGGCACGATCAGCATGATGGTGTCGCCGGCGGTGATGACGCCGCCGACGGTGTGCACCGAAGACTGCAGCACCATGCCGTCCTGCGGCGCGCGGATGTCGACGCGGCGCAACTGGTCCTCGGCGGTGACCTTGCGCTCGACGAACTCGCCGATCTTGTCGGTGGTCTCGCGCAGGTCCTTGGAGACCTCGCTCACCATGTCCTTGTCGACCTGGATGATCTGCAGCTCGGTCTCGCTGATCTTGCCCTTGGCCTGGGCCCGCGCGGCGATGTACTGCGCGCGCTCGCCGTTGAGGCGGGCGGCGTCGCGTTCGAGCGTGGTCAGGCGCGAGAGCTGCACCAGATGCTGTTCGTAGAGCTGGCGCACACCGTCGAGCTCCTTCTGCACCAGCGCGATCTCCTGGTCCTTGGCGGCGACCTGCGCCGAGAGCCCCTCGATCTCCTCGCTGAGCTGGGCGACGCGCTCGCGCAGCTGCGCCTTCTGGCCGATCCGGCCGTTGACGCGGACCTCGAACAGCTTGGTCTCGCTCGCGGTCAGGCTCTTGACGTCGGGATCGCTCATCCGCTCCAGCAGCTGCTGCGGGAACAGGATCTTGGCCCAGCCCCGCTGCTCGGCCTCGAGCCGCGCCGCGCGTGCCTGCAGGGCGTCGAGATTCTTGGTGACGATGGCGAGCGACGCCTTGGTCACGGTATCGTCGAGCCTGACGACGATGTCACCGGATTTGACGACGTCGCCGTCGCGCGCGCGCAGCTCGCCGACCACGCCGCCGGTCGGATGCTGCACCTTCTTGACGTTGGACTCGACCACGATCTGGCCGGGCGCGATCAGCGCGCCGGAGATCTGCTGCGTCGCCGCCCAGCCGCCCATCCCGCCGGCCACCGCGAGAACGACGGCCATGCCGGCGATGAGGTGGCGCTGGATCGACTGCCGCGCGCCGTCCGGCTGTCGCAGGCCCCGGACCGGCCCGGTGATGACCTGACTGCTCATGCCGTCCAGCTCCTCATGACTTGCTCACGCCGGCTTCCGAGACGATCTTGATCGGCGCCGGCGGGCGCGGCTGCAGCACCTGCGCCAGCACCGTCTCTTTCGGGCCGAACGCCTGGGCGCGGCCGTCCTTCATGACCAGCACCTGATCGACCGCCTCGATGCCGATCGGCCGGTGCGCGACCACGACGACGATCGCGCCGCGCGCCCGCGCCGAGCGCACCGCGCGCGACAGCGCCTCGTCGCCTTCGGTATCGAGGTTGGAGTTGGGCTCGTCGAGCACGATCAGGAACGGATTGCCGTAGAGCGCGCGCGCCAACGCGACGCGCTGCGCCTGCCCGGCCGACAACGCGGCGCCCTGCTCGCCGATCTGGGTGTCGTAGCCGTCGCGCATCTTGATGATGATGTCGTGCACGCCGGCCTCCTTGGCGGCGGCGATGATGCCGTCCGCCGAGGCCTTCGGATCGAAGCGGCAGATGTTCTGCGCCACCGAGCCGGCAAACAGTTCGACATCCTGCGGCAGATAGCCGATGTGGCGGCCGAGCTCGTCCGTCGACCATTGGTCCAGCGCCGCGCCATCGAGCCGGACATGGCCGCGCACCGGGCGCCAGACGCCGACCAGTGCCCGCACCAGCGACGACTTGCCGGACGCACTCGGACCGATGATGCCCAAGCCATTGCCGGCCGACAGCGTGAAGCTGACATCCTGGACGATCGCCTTCTGATCGCCAGGCGCGACGATCGAGATGCCCTCGACCGCGAGCTTGCTGACCGGCGGCTGCAGCTGCGTCGGCGCCGCACGCTCCGGCATCGTCTGCAGCAGCTGGCTGAGGCGGCGCCAGCTCTGGCGCGCGGCGACAAAGCTCTTCCAATGCGCGATCGCCAGATCGACCGGCGCCAGCGCCCGGGCGCTGAGGATCGAGCCGGCGATGATGATGCCGGCGGTCGCCTCCTGGTGAATGACGAGATAGGCGCCGACCGCGAGCACCGCCGACTGCAGCATCATCCGCAGCACCTTGGCGATGGCGCCGAGGCCGCCGGCGACGTCGCTGGCGCGCTGGTTGCCGGCGAGATATTTCTCGTTGGTCTCGCCCCAGCGCTGCAGCATCCGCCCGGTCATGCCCATCGCCACCAGCACCTCGGCATTGCGCCGGCTCGCGGTGACCAGATCGTTGCGGCGGGCGGCGAGGCCCATCGCCTCCTTGGCGGGGGTGCGGGTGAGGAACTCGGTGATCAGCGTCAGGGTCACCAGGATGATGGCGCCGACCAGCGCGGTGACGCCGAGCAGGACGTGGAAGGCGAAGCAGATCGCCAGATACAGCGGCAGCCACGGCAGGTCGAAGAACGCGCCCGGCCCCTGGCTGCCGAGGAAGCTCCTGATGTTGTCGAGGTCGCGCAGCGGCTGCAGCCCCTCGTTTCGCCCGCCGGCCGACAGCGGCAGCCGCACCACGGTGTCGAACACCCGCGCATTCAGGCTCTCGTCGAGCGCGGTGCCGATCCGGCCGAGGATGCGGCTGCGGATCATGTCGAGCGCGCCCTGGGCGATGTAGAGGCCGGCGGCGATGATCATCAGGCCGATCAGGGTCGGCACCGAGCGGCTCGGCAGCACGCGGTCATAGACCTCGAGCATGAAGATCGAGCCGGTCAGATACAGCAGGTTGATGATGCAGCTCATCACCCCGACGCCGATGAAGGCACTGCGGCAACCGCGCAAGGCATCGCTGAGCTCGGATTGCCTCACGTGAGGTGCGGCCGCCATCACCACCATCTCTTCGATCAAATGAGCTGCAGGACCGCCGATCAAAAGCACAAACTGGCGGCAAACAAGGCAAAATATACTGATTCCTGCGGCAAGCGTCCAACGGCGCTCGCTTTAGCGTGAATCAGCTGTTGTGTCTGGTCTGTCTCGCGCGGCGGTGGAAATGTTCAGCCGCGCAGCCGCGCCGTCCTAGAGCCGTCCGCCTGTCCGCACCAGCCGGACCACCAGCAGCAGGATGATGGCGCCGAGCGCGGAATAGACGATTTCGGACACCAGCCCGGTTCCGAGCCGGATGCCGAGCCGCGGGAAGATGAGGCTGGCCACGAGGGCGCCGAGCACGCCGATCACGATATCCCCGATCAGGCCGAAGCCGGTGCCGCGCACGATCTTGCCGGCCAGCCAGCCCGCGATCAGGCCGACGAACAGGATGACCAGAATACCTTCGTTCGATACGTGCATGGCGTGTCCTCATCCGGCGCGGACGATTGGTCCGGCGCGTCGGCGCACCTTAGCGAGGCGGCTGCGACGCTTCGACACGCGATGCGCGGTTCCGGACTGCGCTCCGCGCGTTTCGGGCCAAGCGTTACGTCGCCGCCACACTGGCCGGCGCCTCGGCCAGGATGCAGCGCGCTTGCCGCTGCGGGCCAAGCTGAATGGCCGGCGGCAGCGCTTCGGAGCAGCGCGGCTGGGCGAGGCTGCAGCGCGGCGCGAACGAGCAGCTTTGCGGCGCCTGGTCGAGCGAGGGCGGCGTGCCCGGGATGGTCTGCAGCCGCTCGCCGCGCTTGGCGCCGTGAATGGTCGACGCCAGCAGGCCGCGCGCATAAGGGTGCACGGGCTGGCGCACGATGTCGCGCAACGAGCCCTGCTCGACGATTTGGCCGGCATACATCACGGCGACGCGGTCGCAGATCTCGATGGCGACGCCGATGTCGTGGGTGACGAAGATGACGGACATGCCGAGCTCGCGCTGCAGCTCGCGCAGCAGCAACAGAATCTGGATCTGCACGGTGGCGTCGAGCGCGGTCGTCGGCTCGTCGGCGAGCAGCACCTTCGGCCGGCACGCGAGAGCGAGGGCGATCATCGCGCGCTGGCGCATGCCGCCGGACATCTCGTGCGGATAGGACTCCAGGCGACGCTTCGCCGAGGGAATGCGGACGATTTCGAGCATCTCCAGCGCCCGCGCGGTGCCCTCCGCATAGCTCTTGCCCTCGTGGCGCATGACCGTCTCGGCGATCTGCCGGCCGATCGTATAGACCGGATCGAGCGCCAGCCCCGGCTCCTGGAAGATCATCGACACCGTGCGGCCGCGAAACTGCGACAGCTCCTCGTCGCTCATCGCCAGCACGTCGCGGCCCATGACCTTGACCTGGCCCGTGATCTGCGACCGCTTCTTCGGCAACAGCCGCATCAACGCCCGCATCGTCACGCTCTTGCCAGAGCCGGACTCGCCGAGCAGCCCGAGCACCTCGCCGTCGCCAAGCGACAGGCTGACATCGTTCACCGCATGCACGGTGCGCTCGCCGGTGAAGCGGATGGTGAGGTTGTTGATCTCGACGAGGTTGGTCATGGGTGAACTACTTCCACTTGGTGTCAGGGACGCCTGGGTAGATCGCCAATTCGAGCTGCCACCCTCCCCTGAAGGGGGAGGGTCGGCTCGCATGCAGCGCAGCGGAATGCGA
>NZ_CAFI01000435.1 GCF_000239775.1 Bradyrhizobium sp. ORS 375 | reverse complement strand
AACGCGGTCCATCTTTGCAAATAAAAGACCTGATCGAGGTTGAGCGGCCGTCAGGTGGTTACATATCAAAATTTAGCCAACGACGACTTGGAGTACACGCGCTGACGAGCGCTCGCTTCGGACGGTAAGCATAGGAACGCCGCATCATTCGTGACATTGCTTTCTAGAAGTCCGGACGAGCTGACGTTGCCCGAACGCCAAGCTGTGAGATCGCGGTGCTCGCAATTCTACGCTCGAAGGTGACGCATTGGGTGTTCCCCTCTACATGATCGAACCGGGTATTGCCCCTCTCGTCTTGATCTCCGTGCACGAGGGCCGGCACATTCCGCAGCGGCTGCACGATGAGCATGGGCACCCCCTTGGGATCAGCGATCAAGCAGACCTGGATCGGCACATTGCCGTTGATCTGGGAGCCGGCGAGATGACCAAGTTGCTTGCGAAAGCGACCAAGGCCAGCGTCTTCCGAGTGACTCATTCACGGCTTGTCGTAGACCTGAATCGAGATAGCGACGAGCTGGAGTGCATCGCGCCGGTGGCAGACGGCACGGCGATCCCGCTCAACAAAGCACTCACTGAACAAGAACGAGTGGCCCGCCTGCGCGAGTTCTACTTCCCGGTTCTCAAGCGGCTTGATCAGTTCATGGACGACGTCGCGAAAGAGCTCGGGTCCGAGCCGTTCGTGATCTCGATGCACAGCTACGCGCGCCGACAGAAGGAAAATCCGGAGCCCAAGAGCGAGGATGTCTGCGTCTACGGCTATCCGGAATTC
>NZ_CAFI01000436.1 GCF_000239775.1 Bradyrhizobium sp. ORS 375 | reverse complement strand
GGACAACGCCCGGCCTTCCCTGCGCGATGGTCTTCACGCTTATACGCAGTCTGCCTGGTGCGCCGGGCTTGTTGGCCACCATGGCCCGCGCGGCGCGCGAGCGCCGTCACGAACGTAGCACCAGCATCGGGGTGCCAGCACGCTGCGACTTCACGTCCGCGCAGAACCGTTCGTCCACGCATCCGTTCAAGGACAGGCTGCGGCTCACTCGCGGCCATCGCTCCCCGCCTCGCGTGTCGTGACGATCGCGCGCTACGCCCCTACCGAGTGAGGCGGGATGGCGGCAATAGAGCACGTTTTCCGGAAAAGCGAAAGCATTATTTTCTGAATTCTAGAAAAATGTCACCACGGAGCGGTTTCACCACGAGGCCAGCACGGCGCGCCGCGTCCGACCGTGATCGGGTCGGGGTCGATCCGCGTCGGACTCATCGTCGGCTGTGTTGGACGCCGGAACCATGGGCCTGACGGCCGTAAGGAGTCCCGCTGGTTGAGCCCCGAATCCTCTCCACCCGCTCTTGCACCGTACCATTCCGGGCGTGGACTCGCGGAAAGCGCGGAGAGTCACCGCCGCGCCCCGCCCGATTCGTCATATTTCTATAAAATTCAATATCTTAACCACTTATCCCCAAGTGGCTGTACAACCTATTGGATTCCTAATAGAGTCTAAAAAGTTACTTTTCTGTACACCGGTTACGGACTAGCTTTTAGGCATGGCGACGGAAAAAGCCGAGACTGACCGCATCCCCGTAACCCTGGCCCTGGCAACCATTGGCTATCTCGAAAAGCTCGTGAAACAGGGCACCCACGGCACCAGCGTTCCGGGTGTCTGCAGAACGTTGATCGAAGAAGGCATCCGGCTCGCCATCAAGGACGGGCTGCTGTCGATTCGCGACAACGGACGGGCTTAAACAGGGACCTTAGCGGCACAGTTTCGGACGACCGTCGGCCAGGACGATCCAGGACGGATCAAACTTGGAAGCGACACAATGCCCGCCGAACGACAGACCCAACCCACCTGGACCGAGGAACGGCTCCAGGCCCTGAAGCAGCACTTTGAGGCCGGGCTGACCTGCCGAGAGATCGCCGCCGAGCTCGGCGTCAGCCGCAATGCCGTGATCGGCAAGATCTCCCGCCTCGCGCTGACGCGCGACAATGGCGGCGACACCAGGCGCGTGGTGCGCGCTGACAACGCCCGCGACGGCACGCGCCGCCCCGTGCCGAAACTGCGCCGCCGCATCCTGCGCGCGGTGAGCAACGAGCCGCCGCCGATCGTGATCGAGGAGCCGCCCGCCGGTCCGGTCGAGAACGGCTGCTCGCTGTTCGAACTCTCCAAGGAACGCTGCCGCTGGCCGATCTCCACGCCCGGCGCGGACGATTTCTGCTTCTGCGGGTCGAAGCCGATCGAAGGCTTGCCGTATTGTCCAAGCCATACGCGGATGGCGTATCGGGTGGCGTCGTCGCGGTAGGTGGCGATCTACCGAGCTGATTAGTTTGAGCGTCCGCCCGCGGGGCTCACAGCCCTCAGGGATCCCACAGAGATGGCGACGTGTGCCCTATTCAGCCTTGCTCGGTCGCCGCGTTCTGCGGGGACGGCGCGGCGGTCTCGTCT
>NZ_CAFI01000437.1 GCF_000239775.1 Bradyrhizobium sp. ORS 375 | reverse complement strand
CACGTAGAGATTCAGCGCGCCAAACGCGCCGCCGAGCACGAGGCAGGCCAGCAGCGCGCGCCAGTCGAGCAGGTCGTTCGCCGTGCCGAAGCCGAGCAACGTGTTGATTGCCGCGCCGATGCCACCTGCAACCGCGAGTGGCAGAACCAGCGGATGCGGCAACCGATCGGCGATGCGCGCGATCGTCCGCCGCGGATGCAGCCAAACCGACACGAACGGCGATTGCGCTGACGTCGTCACGGGCATGCTATCGGACATGGATCAACCTCGGTTCAGCACGGCCGTCTGGTGAGCCGCGCGCGACACGATCGCGTTCAATCACGCCGCGCGCGCAAGCGGAAGCGCGACGTTGTTAGCACAGCCCAATTAGCACAGGCCAAGCCTGCGCTAGGAGGGCGCAGACCGCTTCTTCCGCCACGGCGCGTCGTCCTCCCAATCGCCGGCCATGATCGAGCCGTAGGGGATCACCTCATCGACGACCTCGCCAAGCCCGAAGCGTGCGATCTGCGCCCGCACCGACGCCGCGTTCTTGTAGGCCTGCGGCAGCTCCGACAGATCGGGCTTGCCGCAATAGAAGCGGGCGTCGATGCCATCGGGCATCTCAGGCCGATGCGCGCGCAAAAACGCCTTGCGGCCGAGATTGCGGCCGGCGCCATGCGGTGCGAAGCCGAGCGCGTCCTTGTTGTCGCGATGCCCGAGGATCAGCACCGGCTCGGCCATGTTGAGCGGCACGATGGTGCGGCCGTCATCGTCGACCGAGAAGCCGGACCAGTTCGGCGTCGCGCCCTTGCCGTGGTAGAACAGGCCGTCGCTCTTGCGGAAGACGAAATTGTGCTCGTTCCAGAAGCGGTCGGCGACGGCGTTGCCGAGCCTGGCCGCGGCGAGATCGTGGATCGCATGATGATTGGCGCGCGTCCACAACCGCGCCGTCTGCAGCGCGTCCCAATAGGCGCGGCCATCGTCGCTCGACGCCTTGATCCAGGCGCTGTGCTCCGGGACCTTCGGCGCGTGAATCGCGGTGTGCCGCTTCGCCGCCGCCATGCCGCGCTTGTAGAGCTGCGCGCCGAAGCCGCGCGAGCCGTGATGCGTCACCAGCGCCGCCTGCCCGGTCGATTTGAGATGGCCTACGAAGGCAAAGTGGTTGCCGTCGCCCTGGGTGGCGAAGTGGCCGACCGCGAAGCGCTCCAGCCCCTTCAGGAACGGGTTGTCGTCGAAGCCGGCCATCACCTCGTCCGGCGGCTGGTGCAGCCGGTCGCGGCCGCCGGGACCGAAATGGGTCACGGCGTGAACGGCATCGAGGATGCGCCTGGGATCGTCCTTGCGCGCGAACACGGTCACCGCGACCGAGCAGCAGATGTCGGACGAATGGAAGCCCGGATGGATCGCGTCCTCGCAGGCCACCACGCCGCCGACCGGAATGGTGCCGAGCGCCGTGCCCGACGGGCAGGCGTCCGGCATCACGGCGCCGGCGACGATGGTCGGCACCCGCATCAGCGCATCCATGTGCTGGGTGACCGCCGCGACATTGGCGCGCTCGAGCTCGTTCTCGGCCTCGATCAGCATCGCGAACGGCACGCCATTGGTGCGCATCAGCGTCTCCGCCGGCTGCAGCGCCTGGAGGGCGGCGAAGATCGCATCATCGTCGGCGCCGTTGGCGCGCATGGCATTGGCCGCTGCCAGCCCGTCCTTGAACCAGCGGCCCGGCTTGAAGCCCCAGGTGATCAGAGTGTTTCCGTCGATCATGGTGGGTCTCGTGTTCGGTCGGATTCGTTTGTTGCCGCAGGTGGCAATTGCGTTCATTTGCGGAATGACGCGCAGGCTCGTAGCCCGGATGAGCGCAGCGACATCCGGGGACCGAAGATCAGCAGCGATGAACCCGCATGTCGCTTGCGCTCATGCGGGCTACCCTCAGCCGCTGCGCGACTGGCCCGAAACGACAGGAGGAGAAGATGCAGGCCTCTCCGCTCGTCATTCCGGGGCGCGCGAAGCGCGAGCCCGGAATCCATACGCATTGTGAATATATGAGCCCGACGCTTAGCTGCAGATTCCAGGATAGAGATCATCCCAGTTGGGATTGTTCTCCTCGATCAGCCGAATCTTCCAATCGCGCCGCCATTTCTTCAACTCCTTCTCGCGGGTGATGGCGGTGATGGCATCGTCATAGATTTCGAACCAGACGAGCTTGCCTATGTCATAGCGAGAGGTGAAGCCTGGCGCGACCTTGGTCTTGTGCTCATGGACACGACGGGCGAGATCTTTCGTAACGCCCAAATACAGCGTGCCGTGCTTCTTGTTCGCAAGGAGATAAACGTAGTACGTCATAAGCAGCCGGGGTTATGGATTCCGGGCTCGCGCTTCGCGCGCCCCGGAATGACGAGTGGACAGAGCCCGCATCCTCTCCTCCCCTCATTCCGGAGCAGCCGCTGAGCCCGGACTCCATACTCACAAAACCAAGCTGGTTTTTCAAATCCATCCTACAATCATCCCTTGGGGACGAGAGGCCGCCCGTAGGCGGCCTCTCCATTTGCTTACGCCGCATCCGGCGTCTTCAATCGCACCAGCCTGGTCAGCGGCGCATCGAGGCCTGCGCCGTCGCCGGCATGCAGGTCGATGCGGCCGACCTTCTCGACCAGGCGCTCCAGCGACTCCAGCTCCTTGAGGCGCAGCAGCAGCGGGTTCTCCTCCATCAGCCGGGCGGTGTTCAGGAGCGAGCGCGTCGCCGCGGTCTCCTCCTGGCGACGGATCAAGTTGGCCTTCGCCAGCCGCTCCGCCTCCACCACCTTGTTGACGAGGTCGCGGATCTCGCCGGGCAGGATCACGTCCTTCACGCCGAGCTCCGTCACCTCCACGCCCGAACCGTCGAGCCGCGCGCGCACGTAGTCGCGCAGCTCGGCATCGAGCGAGGCCTTCGCCGCCAGCACCTCGTCGAGCGTGCGTGACGCCACCGCCTCGCGGATCGCGAACTGCACCAGCCGGTACAGCCAGGCATCCACGTCGGGCGTGGTCGCCACCACGGCCTCCGCATCGACGATCCGCCGGAACGCCGTCAGCGTCACCCGCAGCGCGATGCGATCCTTGGTCAGCATCTCCTGCGCGGTGATCTCCAGCGCAGTCGGCCTGAGATCGAGACGCTTCACCTCGATCTTGCGGCCGACCGCCCAGAACGCGTGACGGCCCGGCGCCAGCCGCTCCGTCAGCCTGCCGTCGACGTGGAGCAGACCGGACTCGTGGTTCTCGACCACGGCCTCGGTGACAATGCCCGGGCGGTTGCGCTCGATCATCGCCAGATGCCGCGCGCTCACGCGCACGTCGCTGGTGATGTCGATCCGCTCGACCTCGACCTGCGTCGCCACCTTCCAGTAGACGCGGGTCTGCCACGGCGTCAGCAGATGCGCGGGCCGGCCGTCGAGGCTGACGATCGCGATCTCGTTCGCGCCCGTCTCCACCGCCTCGAACAGCTCCGCCGCGAGATCGGGCCGCGCCGCCTTCAGCACGGCGTAACGGTCAGCCGGGTACTCCGCCTTGACCACGTCGAACAGCTGCACGGTCAGCCGGTGCAGCGGATCGAGCAGCGCATGACGGCCGGGACCGAGCACGCGCACGAGCTGGCCGTCACGCCAGACCAGCGCCCGCTCGCCATCCGCCACCGTCTGCGTCTTCATCATCACATGCCAGCTCATGGCACTCTCCTTTCGTGCAAGGTCCGGACGGATGCCGGGCCGTGCTCTGTTGGCTGCCGGCCCGCCCCCGCAGCAGTTTAAAATTCAAAGGACGTGAGAACCGGACGGCGCTTCCTGCCTGAACCGAGCGGGCCGCGGCTTGAGCGTCGGGTGCGACCGGGCGCCTCTCGCATCTCACGACCACCGAAGCGGACGCGGCGATGCGCGAGCGGTCCCGGCCATACGCGACGCGGTATCCACCGCGGCACAGAGCCGGCTCTGCAGTGTCCTGATCAGGTCGCAATGACCGAGGCATTGCCCCGGAGCAGAGCGGCCGAACCGCAACTGAAGCGCGCGTCCGGTCCTCGTCAGAGGAAATTAGCTTGCACAGCTAACGCGCGGAGCGCTGGAGCGGGAGTCGAACCCGCGACCCGATGATTCACAGTCATCTGCTCTACCCACTGAGCTATCCTGGTGGTGTCGATCGGAATCGAACCGATGCCTTCGGAGTATCATCCCCGACGCTCTCCATGAGCTACAGACGCCGTCTTCGCCTTGACGGAACACGGGACCGGACACCGGGCCGCGCCAGTCGGGATCTCAGCGAGCCCGAACCAAAGTCGCAACGAAGGGTCGTGCTACTACACAGGTTCCGCATAGTGCGCAAGAGGATCATGCAAATAATTAGTTAGAAACCCATTGTTGCTGATCAGCTGCATCATTATACGGATTTGTACTAATCGGATTGCTGACCCGAAGATGGCATGCGACTGCGTAGCCCGGATGAGCGAAGCGACATCCGGGTTCACACGCGCAGCCGATGAGACCCCGGATGTCGCCCACGGCGCCGCCTGACGGTGGCGCCGTGGGCTCATCCGGGCTACGTTCATTTCACCGCTCGAGCTCAACGTCCCAATACAGATAATCCTGCCACGTCTCATGCAGGAATCTCGGCGGGAACAGACGCTGCGCGGCCATCAACTCGTGCCGCGTCGGCTCGAACGGCGGCCGCCACGGCTCGAGATGGCGCCGGTCCTTGCGCGCGTTGCAGGGACTGCAGGCCGCGACGATGTTTGTCCACGACGTCTCGCCGCCGTCGGCGCGCGGCACAACGTGATCGAACGTCAATTCGCCGTGGAGATAGCGGCCACCGCAGTACTGACATTCGAAACGGTCGCGCAGGAAGACGTTGAAGCGCGTGAACGGCACGCGCATCGCCGGCCTGACATAGTCGCGCAACGCGATCACCGACGGCAGCCGCATCGTGACGCTCGGGCTGCGCACAACGCGGTCGTACTCCGCGACGACGACGTGAGAGCCGCTGACCACGGCTCTGATCGCGTTCTCCCAGCTGAACACCGAGAGCGGGAAGTAGCTCAAGGGCTGGAAGTCGGCGTTGAGAACGAGCGCAGGGTTTGATGTAGACATCGTCGACCTCCTTTCTCGGCACGGGTCGGTTCATTGATGCTGCCGTCCCGCGGGACAGCCGACGTCGCTTGGCGCGTGCTCGGCGGTACCGCCATGGATGTAGTCGAGATAGATCTGCTTGGCCGCAGCCTCGCTGACGCCGCGGCACGCCATCACGATGCGCACGAAGGCGAGCGCCACCGGCGAGGACAGCGCTCGCGCGCAATCGAAAATCTCGGGGTCTTGTTTGGAGTCTTGGCTCGTCATGCGGGTCATCGGACCCTCCGCTCGATGTGCGGAGGGTGCGATCCCGCCGCCGATTACGCTTCTCTTGGAATTCGAAGTCCCGGCTTGGCCAGGGACAGTGCGAGATCGTCACGACCCTGACAGGCGCCCATCCCGAACGACATGCCGAACCAGCCGCGCGACCAGGTGAATGGCCGTTCGTTGGTGGCGACGTTGGCGAGATGTGAGCTTAGGCTCAACACGGTCGTGGTCCTCAGAGGAGCGCGCCTGACAGCGGCGGTCCGTTTTCGATGGGGCAGAGCTATGCGCAGAATTTTCCGAAGCCGTCAAGGCCGGAGCGTGAGCTGCAATCGTGGCTCGCCAGCGGACCGCAACGAATTTACAACAATCCAAACTGCCCGCCGGGCAAATCAGTTGCGGATTTTTCCTGATCAGGCCGCCCATCGGCGCCAATCGCGGGCCGCGACATGCGTGCGCGGAAGAACTCATTTGTTGAAGCCGTTCAATGGGATCAGCCACCCCAGCCGATCGACTGCAGATTTTCCGATTTTCAAAAATCGAAAATCATGCAATCTATGCCCGTCCCGCCCTCATGAGAGGGACGCTTCGCGATCGTCACGAACGTGGAGGGCGGGATGCGGTGGGCGCGCCGGTCGCAGCGTGAGCTGATCATGCGGACGAACGATCCGGCGCGCACGGCGAAGTCGTGATGTCCTGACACCCCGATGCTGGTGTCAAGGTCGAGAGCCCGACGTGCTCCGACCGATGGTGGCCAGACAGCCGGCGCACCAGGGAGACCACGTATAAGCCGTCAAGCCATCGCGCGGGGAATGCCGGATGATGCGGCTGAACCTGTGGTGACTGCCGCCTGCTTTTCTTGTTGCAGGCGGGCCATGGGTGAGGCCCTCACCCGGCATTCCCCGCGCCCTCTCCTGATTTTCGAGGGCGACTATACTAAGCAAGACTCGGGCATCATCGGCCGCGAGATGGCGATGTCATGACTCGGGCTGCAGCACTTGTAGACAGAAGCAGCGCCTCGTGTCCGTCGTCGATCAGCAATTTCGTCGAGAGGCGCGAGGCACCAACTTCGACGCGCTGCCCTTTTAAAACCGACAAGGAGGGGATGTCGCAAACCAGCTCAGCTCATCATTCCGGGACAGCCGCGCCAGCGGCTGGGCCCGGAATCCATACTCACGATCGTGGTTATGGATTCCGGGCTCAGCCCTGCGGGCTGCCCCGGAATGACAATGCGGAGAAAGTTCAGCTGATCACCAACGACGGAACGGGAGGATGCTTCCCCCTGCCCGGCTCAATCGATACGCGCGAGCACGGCGAGCTTGCGAATGCCCTTGTTCTTGTAGGCATCGAGGAAAGCGTAGTAGTCGCGGAACGAGACGCAGCCGTTGGAATCGCCGTTCGGCCCGAGCATGAAGGTGTGCGCCAGCAGGCCATTGCGGCCGTGGATGGCATCCTCGCCGCCGATCGGATTCAGACGCAGCGCCGGCACGCCATGGAACAGCGCCTCGCGCGGCTTCAGCTCGTAGATGTGCGGCGGGGTGACGCCGCGCATCTTGATCTTCTCCGAGCTCGGCTTGTCGAGGTTGTCGCCGAGGCCGGAATGCGCCTCGAGCTTGGTGCCGTCAGGCAGGTACACCGCCTTGGCCGAGATGTCGTAGACCGCGGTGCTCAGGTCGTAAGGCGGACGGCCGCCGCGGGTCGGATCCTTGGCAATCGAGGCGGTAATGTTGGAGTCGGCCGAGGCATAGGCCAGCAGGCCACCCTCCTGGTTCTCCGGCTTGCCCCACAGCTTTTCCTGGATCGAGTGGCGCTCGCCGGCAATCGACATCACCGCGGCCTTGGCGCGCTCGGTCATGGCGCGCAGCGAGAAGCCACCGCTCTTCGTATTCGCATCGGCGGCCTGTGCAGGCGCATCAGGCTGCGCCTTCGGCGGCTGCTTCGGATTGGTATTGGCGAGCGCCAGCTGCATCGGCGGCCGGACGTCCTTCTTGGGCGCCTCGGCGGCCTTCGCGGGCTCGGCCGGCTTGGATTCGATGGACTTGGATTCGACGGGCTTGGCCTCGGCCAGCTTCAGCTCGGGCAGCTTGGGTGCGGCGTCCGCAAGCCTGGGCAGCGGCGGCGCACCGGCGGACGCGTTGGAGGCGACGCCCTGCGGCACGGCTGCGCCGAAGCGGTCGTTGAACATCTGCGGCGTGATGGCAGCGACCGTCGTCGCCGGCGTTTCCGGGAAGGCCGAGAACGCGTCGCCCACGGCATCCGCCGCGCTGCGCGTGGCGATCCGCGGCGCCGGGCGCGTCACCGGCTCGTCCTGCTCGATGCTGCCCAACGTCGGATAGGCGTCGGCGGCGATGATCTTGGTGTAGACCATCACGGCGCAGCCGCCGATCAGGCACGCGACCGCCGCGCCACCGATCAATTTGTGAGAGAAAGCGACCAGGGAGGACTTCCTGCGGTTTCGTGCGGCCAACGCAGCTCGACTGTTACTCATTCACTCACGCCCGAACGAATACTCGAAAACTCTCGCGCGATGCGCCACGGACACCCGTCTTGCATCTCGCAGAAGCACCAAGCTTCATTAAGGCGACTTTTAGTTAAATGCTGATTAAGTTTTGGCAGATTAAGGGCGGGTTAACCATGAAGGTCTGTTTCGCCGTCAAAGAGGGCGGAAACAGGGCAAAATGGCAGACCGAAGCAATATTGCCCCACCGGGTCTTTCCGGGGCGGCAGTGTTCGCCACGCCGCCAAATCCGTAAAACATCGCAGACCGCGTTAACGATTGGGGTCCGGCGG
>NZ_CAFI01000438.1 GCF_000239775.1 Bradyrhizobium sp. ORS 375 | reverse complement strand
CCCCACGGGAAGCGATTCGATGACGCGCGGTCGCTTTTAGTCCGATGCGTCCCAGCAAGGCTCATCGCCCGGAGACCCCCACCCCCAACCCCTGCCCGCAAGGGGGAGGGGAGCGCTGCGGCGTTGACGCTAACGCTCGGGCTCGATCTGACGGAAGACAGCTCCGTTCGTCGCATTCTCCTTTACCGAAATTTTTCTTGCTTATTTTCCGAATTCATGTTCATCTCCCTCCATCCCGCCTCGAGCAGAGGGACGTACGCGTCGTCACGAACGTGAGGTGGGCTGCGATGGACGTGGTGGCGGCGCTGGACGAGCGCTTTGCCCGCACGGACGGCAAAGTCGTGTGGTCCTGGCCTCTCGACGCTGAGGTCAAGTCCGCGGTCAGCTGCTTGACGGCACGCGCGGACGATGGGGGCAAGAACGCCGATCCCCAGGGAGAGCACGAAGGACACCGTAAAACCATTGCGCGGGGGAGGCCGCTTGGTGGCCCGACCTGTGGTGACTGCCGCCTGCTTTTCTTGTTGCAGGCGGGCCATGGGCCGCGGTCAGCACCCGGCCTTCCCCGCGCCCTCTCGTTTCACGAGGGCTGACGGCCGTATCACCCGGGCACGCCGTGCCGCGGGATCGCGAGCACGCATGCCGAGCATTTTATCATCACGACGTCGTTCAGCGACCTCCGGGCGATCGAGGACGCCGGCCTTCCTCACTCATGCACGCGACGGCAGCGCCGGAGCGCGCCGCCGTCCTGGCTCGAGCTCCTCAGAGCTGCGTCGCGCGCAGCTCGATGGTCACCGGCGTCGCGGTGCGCTTCGTCGCCGGATCGGCCGGCATCTGCAGCACGCGGGCGCGCTGGCCGGTGGCGAGGTCGGTGACCTTGACGACGCGGCCGTTGGAGAATTCGAGCGCGTCGTGGTGCTCGGTCGGCTTGTTGGTGTCGACCTGGCGGAAGCGGGCCAGATGGGCGCCGACCTTGCGGCGGAAGAAGAAGCCCTTGATGCGGACGTCGCCTTCGAAGGCGAGCTCGGTGCCCGGACGCAGGCACACCGCGGTCAACGGATCGTCCTTGGTCGAGAAGCCGCGGGTCTCCGTGCCGGGGAAGCGACAGGAGACCAGCACGTCGTCGATCTTGGCATCACGGGAGGAGACAGTATGGAGGCTGTAGTCACACATGGAAAGCTCCTGAAGGCACCACCAGCACTGAGGCCGCAACGGCGCAGCAGAGAAGTCGTTCCATGATGTTGGAGGTGACAGGCAGTTCCACCGCCCGCACGGCGGGCGGTGGCAGCGCGAGCGGCGCATCAGGTGAGATGCGCGGCCTCCTCATCGTCGGCGGCGGCGCCCCAATGCGCGGCGTTCTTGATGGTCGGGTCGATCAGCTCGCCGCGCAGCAGCGCCAGCGGCGACTTCCAGTACAGCGCGATGTTGTGCAGCGGATCGGTCAGCACCTTGAACGCCCAGATCAGGCCGGTCGCGACATCCTGCGTTGCAAACAGCTGAACGACGCGGAAGAGGCCGCCGCCGATGCCGACCGCGAGCCAGAGCACGCCGACGTGACGGACGAACTCCATCCGGCTCGCCGGCGCCTCGAACAGCCCGAACAGGGTCGGGAAGGCGAACAGCGCCACTGGCACCAGCCCCCACACCGTGAGCAGCACGATCTTGCGGGTCTGATTGTAGCCGACCTTGACCGCTTCCTTGTAGTCGTTGGTCACGTCGTTGACGTGGTCGTAGCCGTTCGGCTCGAAGAAGAAGTGCCCGGTCTGCCGCGTCAGCATCGCCAGCCAGCCGACCAGCCCGGCCATCGCCGGATCCTTGAACAGCAGGGCGTAGCAGACGAGGAAGATCACGGCGCTGATCAGGTGCAGCGTCTGATTGATCCGGCTCTGATGATAGTAGCGATAGTCGTCGAAGCGCTGCGTCTGCAGGACTTTGTAGTAGCGCGACATGCGAATCCCCGTGCCGTTGTGGAACGAGACGGAGACGTAGAGGGCCTCAGTGAATGTGGCGTGACATTATGATGTTGTCACAATGAAAGAGGCCGGCTTCGAACGCTATTTGTTGCAGATGCAACAAGCTGGCAATTCAGCGCGCCAGGCGCGTCCTTGCAGCTTCCTCGGCGGCAGGGCCAAGGTCATTGATCCATGTCAAATCCGCTCCATTCTTCCCTCGATCGGCAACTGTGCATCCCCGAATCCAGCCCGCGAACGCTCCGCGATCGCACCACAAACACGCTGCGCTCCCTGTCCCGTTCTTCACGGGATGTGAGGGGTAGCCGCACGGAAGGTCTCAATGGAGAGATTCCTCTCCTCGCGTTCCGAATGCATCCGACGGTCAGAGTATTGCGCCGGTCTGTCTCCCACGCCGTCATGGCCGGGCCTGTCCCGGCCATCCACGTCGTTCGACATCCTAGGAGCGACGTGGATGCCCGGGACAAGCCCGGGCATGACGGTGCAACTAATAGACGGGATTGCTCGTCGCGACAGCATCGCGTCGTGCCATGCGATCGCTATGCCGAAAGCGTAGCCGGATCGAGCGCAACCCAAACGGCGTGCAAGTCGACCTCGTCCGGGAGCGATCCGCATCCCGGGATCACAGCGAGCATCGGTCTGTTGTCGCCTGCGTCACCCGCCCGGCGTGCGCGCCAGACGGATCGCCTCGCTCAACGTCGCGCGGTCGCCGACATGATTGGCGAGCAGCAGCACCAGTCTCGCATTCATGCGCAGCGCCTCGTCCTCGCTGAGCTCGCGCTGGCTGCCGATCAGCTCGGCATAGAAATCGTCGGTATCGCTGATGTTCGGGGTGAGGATCAGGCTCATGCGGCAAGCTCCTGCTGCACCGTGCCGGGCCTGCCGCAGGCGCGCCGGACCGCCGCGGCGATCGCGGCCTCGTCGAATTGCGGGAAGCGGGCGGTGACGTATTGATCGGGCCGGAAGACATAGGTCGTGCCCGGCGCGGCGCCGTAGCGCTCCGCGAGCAGGCCCTTTGTATCGGCGACGTCGCGGCCGACGACGAGCACGCGCGCCACGAGGCCGTCGATACTGAGCTCCTTGGCCGTTACGGTGGCGTCGAAGGTCAGTACCGTGAAGCCGGCGCCGAGGCCATTCAGCAACCATCCCGGCTGTCCCGCGATCGTGACCGGCGCATCGGCCGCATTGCTGCCCGGCGCCATGGCGCCGCAGCCGGGCGCGCCATCGGGGGTGTTCAGCGGCGAGGTCACATAGGGCGTCGGCGTCGACAGCCGGCCGCTGTTGACCAACGGCCGCGCGAAGGCGTGATGCTGCGCGAGGTCGAGCACGGCATCGCGGAAGTAGCGGCTCACCTGAGTTTTCGGCGTGATGAAATCGGTGGCGCGGGTCGAGTTCAGGATGTTGTCGTCGGCCGCAAACGCGCGCTCCTCGTGATAGCTGTCGATCAGGCTCTCCGGTGCCTCGCCGCGCAGCACCAGCGAAAGTTTCCAGGCGAGGTTGTCGATGTCCTGCACGCCGGTGTTGGCACCACGGGCCCCGAACGGCGACACCTGATGCGCCGCATCGCCGGCGAACAGCACGCGTCCATGGCGGAAATTGTCAATGCGGCGGCAGGCGAACTGATAGATCGACACCCATTCGAGCTCGAACTCGGCGCTCTCGCCGAGCATTGCCCGGATGCGCGGGATCACGCGTTCGG
This sequence comes from Bradyrhizobium sp. ORS 375, assembly GCF_000239775.1. Classification (GTDB taxonomy): domain Bacteria; phylum Pseudomonadota; class Alphaproteobacteria; order Rhizobiales; family Xanthobacteraceae; genus Bradyrhizobium. The sequence goes on along the minus strand of NZ_CAFI01000438.1, from coordinate 15,930 downwards.
GCTTTTTCTCCTCGTCGGGATTGGCGTCCCAGCCAAGCTGGAAGTCGATCCGCCAGATGTTGTCCGACTGCCGATGCAGCAGCACCGACTGCCCCCGATGGAACGGCGGATCGAACCAGAACCAGCGCTCGGTCGGAAACTCCGCCTTCATCCTGACGTCGGCGATCAGGAAGCGGTCCTGGAAGAACTGGCCCTTGAACTCGGCGCCGACCATGCGGCGGGTGTCGGAATTGGCGCCGTCGCAGGCGATCACCCATTCCGCCTCCATGGTGAAGATGCCGTCCGGCGTCTCCACCGCGAGCACAGCGTGATCGTCGGTCTGCTTGAGGCTGACGAGCCGGTGCTTCCAGCGCAGGTCGATCAGCGGGCTCCTGCCGGAGGCCTCGACCAGGATCCCCTCGAGATAATATTGCTGCAGATTGATCATCGCCGGCCAGCGATGGTCGGGCTCGGGCAGCAGGTCGAACTGATAGGACAGCTGGTCACGGAAGAACACCTTGCCGATGTTCCAGCTGACGCCCTTGCCGACCATCGGCGCGGCGCAGCCGAGGCGGTCCCAGATTTCCAGCGGCCGCTTGGCGTAGCACACCGCGCGCGAGCCGATGCTGACGGTGTCGTTGTCGTCGAGCACCACCACCTTCTGGCCGCGGGCGGCGAGATCGAGCGCCGCGGTGAGGCCGATCGGGCCGGCGCCGATCACGACGACCGGATGACGGCGGGTCTCGCCGCTTTTCTGCTCCGCCGAGCAGACATAGGGAAATCGCGGATAGACATAGTTGCTCATGGCTGCCTCGCCTGGCGCGTGACGGTCGGAGGGCTATCGCATTTGACTGATCTGAGTTTTTCGCGAAACCGTCTCCACATCGTCATGCCCGGGCTTCGTCCCGGGCATCCACGTCGTTCTCGGCATGCCGGACGACGTGGATGGCCGGGACAAGCCCGGCCATGACGACGTGGAGACAGATGAGCGCAACACTTCGATCGTCATATGCGATAGCCCTGGTTGCGGTCGGGACGATGGAGAAGAACGAGCGCTCAATCGGCGCCGGCGAATTCCTTCTCGTGCATCCAGGCGGTGTGCCGCGGCGGCTTTTTGGTCGTGGCCCATTCGTCGACCATGGCGCGGGCAACCGACTTCATCCGCGTGATCTGCTCGGGGGTGGCGGTCCAGGTCGCAATCTCCAGGCGGTGGCCGCTCGGATCATGGAAATAGATCGACTTGAAGATGGTGTGGTCGGTGATCCCCACGACGTCGAGCCCGGCGGCCTCCGCGCGCGCCTTTGCTTCTTCCAGCTCGTCCATGTCCTTGACCTGGAAGGCGATGTGCTGGGTCCATTCCGGGGTGTTCGGATCGCGGCCCATCGGCGGCGAGTTCGGCAGCTCGAAGAAAGCGAGGATGTTGCCGTTCCCGGCATCGAGGAAGATATGCATGTAGGGATCGGGCGCCTTGGTCGACGGCACCTTGTCCTCGGCGATCGCGCCGAGCAGGTCCATGTTGAGGACCTTCTTGTAGAACTCGACGGTGGCCTTGGCGTCGACGCAGCGATAGGCGACGTGGTGGATCTTCTCGATCTGCATGATGGTCCTCCCATGATCATTGTTGGCAAGATAGTAACGGATGATACGATCTGGTGGCCTTGATCCAGATCAACCCGGGCGGGATTGGATTGAGGCGGCGAGAGGCGAACGGACGAGGACAGGGGATGCGATGACGAAGGCGGCCGACGAGACCCGGGATCAGAGAGGCGGTGAGGGGGCTGAGCGCGAGCTGAGGCTGCAGCGCTATTTTCCGTACCGGCTGGCGCGGCTCGCCGAGCAGGTGTCGCTGGCGGTGGCGGAGGTCTATGCCGACCGTTTCGCGCTATCCCGGCAGGAATGGCGGATCCTGGCGGCGCTGGGCGAGCAGCCACGGCTGCCGACCAAGGAGATCGGCCGGCTGACGACGCTGGACAAGATGAACGTCAGCCGCGCCATGCACAGCCTGGAGGCGCGCGGCATTGTCAGCCGCAGCCGCGATGCCGCGGATGGACGCGAGCGGATCGTGACGCTGACGGCCGCGGGGCGGGCGCTGTATCGCAGGATCGTGCCCTACGCGCTGGCCCGGGAGGCCGATCTGCTCGCGGTGCTGAGCCGGGACGAGGTCGCCACCCTCAATGTTGTCATCGACAAGCTGCTGGGCGCCACGGAGCGGCCGGCATGATGCAGCGCCGCGGATCGCGACCGGGGCTCGGAAGGCTTGATCGACGCCGTCGCCGCGCTATATCGACGGTCTCCCCTTCATTGCCAGCATGGGCCAACGCACGACGATGACCGACACCGCCACCGTTAGCCATTCCTTCCAGGCCGAAGTCTCCGAGCTGCTGCATCTGATGGTGCACTCGGTCTACTCCGAGACCGACATCTTTTTGCGCGAGTTGATTTCGAACGCCTCCGACGCCTGTGACAAGCTGCGCTACGAGGCGATCGCCAAGCCAGAGCTGATCGGCGACGGCGAGGCGCCGCAGATCCGCATCATTCCCGACAAGGCCGCCAGCACCCTGACCATCGCCGACAGCGGCATCGGCATGGATCGTCAGGAGCTGATCGACCATCTCGGCACGATCGCCCGCTCCGGCACCAAGGCGTTCGTGCAGAAGCTCGCCGAGGCCAAGGACGGCACCGGCCTGATTGGCCAGTTCGGCGTCGGCTTCTACTCCGCCTTCATGGTCGCTGACCGCATCACCGTGATCAGCCGCCGCGCCGGCGGCAATGAGGTCTGGACCTGGACCTCCTCGGGCGGCGCCGGCTTCGAGGTCGCGCCGGCCTCCGAGGAGGATGCCAAGCGGGTGACGCGCGGCACCGAGATCGTGCTGCACCTCAAGGACGACGCCAAGAAATATCTCGAAACCTACGAGATCGAGCGCATCGTCACGGCCTATTCCGACAACATCCAGTTTCCGATCATGCTGGTTCAGGCGGAGGGCGAGCCGCGCCAGATCAACTCGGCGAGCGCGCTATGGCAGCGCTCGAAGTCGGAGCTGACGCCGGAAGATTACAGCAAGGCCTACAAGTCGATCGCCAACGCCTTCGACGAGCCCGCGATGACGCTGCATTATCGCGCGGAAGGCCGCTATTCCTACGCGGTGCTGCTGTTCGCGCCCTCCACCAAGCCGTTCGATCTGTTCGAGCCGGCCCGCAAGGGCAAGGTCAAGCTCTATGTCCGCCGGGTCTTCATCACCGACGATGCCGATTTGATGCCGGCGTACTTGCGCTTCATCCGCGGCGTGATCGACAGCGAGGACCTGCCGCTCAACCTGTCGCGCGAGATGCTGCAGAACAATCCGCAGCTGGCGCAGATCCGCAAGGCGGTGACGACGCGGGTGATCAGCGAATTGGAGCAGCTTGCCGAAAAGGATGCCGAGAACTTCGACAAGATCTGGGACTCGTTCGGCGCCGTCATCAAGGAGGGTCTGTACGAAGACTTCGAGCGCCGCGACAAGCTGCTGGCGCTGTCACGCTTCACCACGACGGCGGGCGAGAAACGCTCGTTGAAGCAGTATGTCGAGGGCCTCAAGGAGAACCAGACCGAGATCTACTTCCTGGTCGGCGACAGCATCGAGCGGCTGAAGTCCAACCCGCGGCTCGAGGCGGCCAAGGCGCGCGGCGTCGAGGTGCTGCTGCTGACCGATCCGGTCGATGCGTTCTGGACCTCGGCGCGGCTGGAGTTCGACGGCAAGCCGCTGAAGTCGCTGAGCCAGGGCGACATCAATTTCGATCCGATCCCGGTGACCGAGAAGGAGGCCGAGGACGAGGCCAAGCCGGCGGCCGACGAGGCCAACACGATCGCGCTGATCAAGGCGAGTCTCGGGGAGCATGTCACCGACGTGAAGGTCTCGACCCGGCTGACCACCAGCGCGTCCTGCCTGGTGGCGGGCAGCCATGGTCCCGATCGCGAGCTGGAGCGCATTCTCTCTCAGCAGGCGCGCGGTGCCCGCACCAAGCCGATCCTGGAGATCAATCTGCGCCATCCGCTGGTGGTTGCGGTCGCCAAGGCGGCGGCGGACAAGGCCAAGGTCGACGATCTGTCGTTCCTGCTGCTCGAGCAGGCGCAGATCCTGGACGGCGAACTGCCGGAGGATCCGGCGGCGTTCGCGGCGCGGCTCAACCGGCTGGTGCTGCAGGGCGTGACGGCATGAGGTGACGCAAGGCGGGCGCCGCGGCCTATTTGGCGGGGCCCGCCTGCGCGGCGACGAGCTTGCGCCAGCGCATCACCTCGGCGTGGTAGGTCGAGGCATAGACGCGGCTGTCGCCGCTGATCGGCGTGGCGCCGACTTCGGCGAGGTGCTTGTAGATCTCGGGATCGGCCAGCGCCGCATTGATCTCGCGGTTGAGCAGATCGACGATCGCTTGCGGCGTCCCGCGCGGGGCCGCGACGCCGTAGAAGCCCGAGGTCTCGAAGCCCGGCAGCACGTCGGCGACCGCCGGCAGATCCGGGAAGGCGGGCGTTCGCTCACGCGTCGACACCGCCAGCGCCCGGATCTTGCCGCTGCGGATCAGGTCGGTCGCGGAGGCGGTGTTGTCGAACATCGCGTGGATGTGCCCGGAGGCGAGGTCGGTCAGCGCCGGGCCAGAGCCGCGATAGTGGACAACGGACCAGCTGATGCCGGCCAAAGTCCGGAACAGCTCGGCCGACAGCTGCTGGACCGTGCCGAGGCCGGCCGTGCCGACGCTGAGCTTGCCGGGATTGGCCTTGGCGTAGGCCAGGAACTCGGGCAGCGTCTTCACCGGCAGCTCCTTGTTGACAAGGAGCAGGAGCGGCATCCGCGCCATCCCGGCAACGGGAATGAGATCGCCGCCGTTCGCGTCGGGCGTGGCTGCGGAGGAGGCGTTGATGATGTTGGCGGTCGAGGTCGCCAGCAGCGTGTAGCCGTCCGGCGCGGCGTTGGCGACGCCGCGCGTGGCGACATTGCCGCCGGCGCCGGGACGATGGTCGAGCACGAACGGCTGGCCGAGGTGCCGGGTGAGCCGGTCGCAGATCAGGAGTGACAGACGGCCGGTGGCTCCGCCCGGTGCAAAGGGAATGACCCAGGTGACGGGCCGGTTTGGATAGGGCGGTTCTGCTGCGGCCGCTGCGGCGGCCGGCTGCACCGCGGCAACGGCGCTCCAGGCGGCACATTGCAGCAACACGCGTCGTGTGATCGTCTCGTCCGCCGTCTTGTCCTTGGGCATGCCGGCCTTCGCATTGGCATGTTCTGGGAAATGCAACCTAGCCGGTATTTGCGAGTACTTCGTAAAAGCCCGCCTTCGCATCGATCCCGCCGCACTCTCAGCCGGTTAACCCTTCCGGTTAACGGCCGGTCAGGTGCCGCCGCCTATAAGAGCGCCAAATCGAGGCGGTGGCAGTCATGAACATCGAGCGCGCGGACCGATCTGCGGAACTCATAAAGCCTGCCCCGCGGCCCTCGACGGCGAAGATCTGGCTGAAGGCGATCGAGCTGACGGCGCGGATCGAAGCCGAACCGGCCCGGCTGTTCGCAGACATCGTCCATGATTGGGCGACGCAGCAGCCCGAGTGCCCGGCGCTGGTCGCAGATCGCGAGACGCTCAGCTATTCCACCCTGTCCGGGCGCATCAACCAATATGCCCGCTGGGCCCTTGCTCACGGCATAGGTCCGGGTCAGACCGTTGCAATGATGATGCCGAGCCGGCCGGATTATCTGGCCGCTTGGCTCGGCATCAGCCTGGTCGGTGGCGTGGTCGCGCTGATCAACACCAACCTGGTCGGGGCCTCGCTCGCGCATTGCATCAACGTCGCCAAGCCGGCCAACGTCATCCTGTCGGATGAGTTGCGCGAATCCTATGAAGACGCTGCGCCGCTGATATCAGGTGGGCCACGCATCTGGATGCATGGCGGCGATCTCGACGCCGCCCTGGCTGCCATGGATACGCATGCGCTCGCGGCCAGCGAGCGGCCCGTCGTGACGATCAACGATCGCGCACTGCTGATCTACACCTCCGGCACCACCGGCCTGCCCAAGGCGGCCAGCATCAGCCATCGCCGCATCCTGAATTGGGGCGGCTGGTTCGCGGGGCTGACGGGTGCCGGTCCCGACGACCGCCTCTACGATTGCCTGCCGGTGTATCATTCCGTCGGCGGCATCGTCGCGCCCTGCAGCATGCTGCGCGCCGGCGGCACGGCGGTTCTGGCGGAGAAGTTCTCGGCGCGTCAGTTCTGGCGCGACATCATCCGCCATGATTGCACGCTGGTGCAATACATCGGCGAGCTCTGCCGCTATCTGCTGGCGGCGCCGCCTTCTGATTTCGATCGAGCGCATCGCCTGCGGCTGGCCTGCGGCAACGGCCTGCGCGGTGACGTCTGGGAGGCCTTCCAGGCGCGCTTTGCGATCCCGCAGGTGCTGGAGTTCTATGCCGCCACCGAAGGCAACTTCTCGCTCTACAATGTCGAAGGGAAAGTGGGATCGGTCGGCCGCGTGCCGTCGCTGCTCGCGCATCGCTTTCCGGCGGCGATCATCCGGCTCGACGAGGACCAGCGCGGGCCGCTGCGCGGACCTGACGGGCTCTGCCTGCCGTGTGCGCGCGGCGAGGTTGGCGAGGCTGTCGGCCGTATTGGCAAGGCGGACGACGGCGGCGGCCGCTTCGAGGGCTATACCGACAGCGCGGAGACCGAGAAGAAGATCCTGCGCAATGTCTTCACCGAAGGGGATGCCTGGTTCCGCACCGGCGACCTGATGCGCCAGGACGAGCAGGGCTTCTTCTACTTCGTCGACCGGGTCGGCGACACCTTCCGCTGGAAGGGCGAGAATGTCGCGACCAGCGAGGTCAACGAAGCGATCCTAAAATGTCCGGGAGTCGCGGAAGCCTCGACCTACGGCGTCGCGGTGCCCGGCGCCGATGGTCGCGCCGGCATGGCCGCGCTGGTCGTCGAGCAGGGTTTCGATCTCGCCACGCTGTCGGCCGAGCTTGCGCGACGCTTGCCGGCCTATGCGCGGCCGGTCGCGCTGCGCATCACGCCATCGCTGCAGTCGACGGAGACGTTCAAGCAGAAGAAGCAGGAGCTGATGCGCGACGGCTTCGACCCTTCGGTCGTTTCCGAGCCATTGTACATCCGCGATGCCGCAACCGGTGCCTACCATCCGCTCGACGCTGATCTGCATGCGCAGATCGCGACGGGGAGCGTCCGCTTGTAGATGATTTTAATCATAGGCGGCGAGGTGCATTTACCAACGGTCTCGAAACATACCGCAAGGGTCCGGGTTCCTTCACCATCTCGCTCTAGGCTCGGTTGCGTCGTTTGAACAATCACGGATTTAGCCATGTCGGTACGGTTAAGAATCATTGCAGCGATCAAGCAGATTGCGGACGAGCAGAAGGTCAAGCTGCCGCCGCTGACGGATGAGCTGACATTGCACGAGACCGGCTTCGACTCGCTCGCCTTCGCGATCCTGGTCGCCCGCCTTGAGGACGATCTCGGCGTCGATCCGTTCACCTTGTCCGAGGAGGTCACGTTCCCCAACACGATCGGCGACTTCATCAGGGCCTACGAGAATGTCCCCGCGTGAGGTCTTCGCGCTGCGTGACCATCTCGGCACGGCGCTGACCGAGCGCACGATCTCCGATCCGCGTCACCTGGTCACGCTGGCCGAGCTGTCGCGCGGAAGCTGTCTCGGCGGCCGCAGCGGCAATCTCGATGGCCGCTCGGTGCTAGTCGCGACGTCCGGCCAGTTGTTGGCCGGCCTGGCGCTGATCGAGATCGACGGCGTCGCCCGGCGCATGCTGCTGTGTCCGCCCGATCTGAAGGATGAGCATCTCGGCAGCATCATCACCGAAGCCGGCATCGATGCTGTCGTCACCGACGAGCCGGACCGCTTCGCAAGCCTTGGCATTGATCTCGTCATCCCCGCCAGCCTGCCGCAGCCCGCCGCTCGCGTCGCGCAGACGGTCCGTGCGACCGAATGGCTGATGCTGACGTCGGGCACCTCGGGCGTGCCGAAGATCGTCGGCCATACGCTCGAGGGCCTGTGCGGCGCCATCATCGGCGATCGCCCGGTGTCTGGGGAGGCGTTGCCGGTGTGGGCGACGTTCTATGACATCCGCCGCTATGGCGGGTTGCAGATCTTTCTCCGCGCGATCGTCGGCGGCGGGTCCATGGTGCTGTCCGACCCGGGCGAGCCGCTGGCCGATCACGTCGCGCGTCTCACTGCGCGCGGCGTCACGCACATCTCGGGAACGCCGTCGCATTGGCGCAAGCTGCTGATGAGCGGATCGGCTGAGCAATTCGCCCCGCGCTACGTACGGCTGTCGGGCGAGATCGCCGATCAGGCCGTGCTCGACGGATTGAAGCAGGCGTTCCCGAATGCCTCGATCGGTCACGCCTATGCGTCGACCGAGGCAGGCGTGGGCTTCGCCGTCAATGACGGGCTGGAAGGCTTCCCCGCGACGTTGCTCGGCGAAGGCCGCGGCGCGGTCGATATGAAGGTCGTCGACGGCTCGCTGCGGATCCGCTCCAAACGCGCGGCGCATGCCTATGTCGGGCGCGCTGTGGCGGCGCTCACCGACCCCGAGGGCTATATCGACACCGGTGACATGGTCGAGCTGCGCGGCGACCGCTACTACTTCGTCGGCCGGCGCAACGGCATCATCAATGTGGGCGGCCTGAAGGTCCATCCCGAGGAAATCGAAGCCGTGATCAACGGTCATCCCGAGGTGCGGATGTCGCGCGCCAAGTCGCGGCGCAGCCCGATCACCGGCGGCATCGTCGTCGCGGAAGTCGTGCTGACCGGAGACAGTGATCCGGCGCGGGCGGATGTCGTTCGCAACGAGATCCTGGCCGACTGCCGCGCACGCCTGGCGGCCCACAAGGTCCCGGCGATGATCCGCTTCGTACCGGCGCTCGACGTCACCCCGGCCGGCAAGTTGGCCCGCACCGATGCGTAACGTCCTCGTCACCGGCGGCAGCCGCGGCATCGGGTTGTCAATCGCGCGTCGGCTCGCGGGCGCGGGCTACGACGTCGTTGCGGTCGCCCGCCGCGAGAGCGAGGAACTGCGCGCGGCCATCGCCGAGTTCAGCGCCTCCAGCGCCGGCATCCATTTCCGCGCCTGCGATCTCAGCGCCGTCGATGCCATCCCCGCCTTCGTGAAATCGGTGCGCGACGAGTTCGGTCCGCTCTATGGCCTCGTCAACAATGCCGGTATCGGCACCGAGGGCCTGCTCGCGACGATGCACAATTCGGAGATCGAAGGGCTGGTTCGCCTCAACGTGCTGGCGCCGATGATCCTGACCAAATACGTCGTACGGCACATGATGGCGGCGGGCGAGGGGCGGATCGTCAACATCTCCTCGATCATCGCCAGCACCGGCTATAACGGCCTCTCGGTGTATGGGGCGACCAAGGCCGCCGCCAACGGCTTCACGCGCTCGCTGGCGCGCGAGGTCGGCAAGGTCGGCATCACCGTGAATGCGATCGCGCCGGGCTTCATCGCGACCGAGCTGACCCAGAGCATGGACGCTGAGCAGCAGCGGCGCATCGCCGGCCGCAGCGCGCTGCGCCGGCTGCCCGAGACGGACGATGTCGCGGCGATGGTCGAGTACCTGCTCGGCGAGGGCGGGCGTAACGTCACCGGGACGGTGCTGACCGTCGACGCCGGCAATACCGCCTGAGGCGGTGATCTGCCGCATCAGCGGTTGATTTCGCTCAAGCGTCCGAGCGGCGGTCGCGGCGATAGTGCCGGCGCAAGTCCGGAACTTAGCTCCATGTTCGAACGCATCCTGCGATGGACCCTGGTCGCAATCGCCGTCGCGGGCCTCGCCGCGGGCGGCCTCGCGCATGCCGTCGGCCGGCCCGAGTGGGCTGGCATCGCCTTCACCGCCTCGACCGTCCCGGTCATCGCCGGCCTGATCGTTTCGATCATCCGCGATGTCCTGGCCGGCCGCGTCGGCGTCGATGCCATCGCGCTGGTGTCGATGAGCGCGGCGATCGTGCTGGGCGAGCCGCTGGCGGGGGCCGTGGTGGCGCTGATGTATTCCGGCGGCAACGTGCTCGAGGACATCGCGGTCGCGCGCGCCGAGCACGATCTTCGCGCGCTGGTCGACCGCGCGCCGCGCATCGCCCATCGCTGGCGTGATGATCGCATCGAGGATGTTGCGGTGGCTGACGTCGCCGTCGGCGACCGCCTGATGGTCCGCGCCGGCGAGATCGTGCCGGTGGACGGCGTCGTCGAGACGGCCCTGGCGGTGGTCGATGAATCGGCGCTGACCGGCGAGCCGATCCCGGTGTCGAAGACGCGCGGCATGGCGATCCTGTCCGGCTCGTTGAACGCCGGCGAGACGTTCGAGCTGTCGGTCACGGCGACTGCGGGCGAGAGCACCTATGCCGGCATCGTCAAGCTGGTGACGTCGGCGCAGACCGCGAAGGCGCCGTTCGTGCGGCTCGCCGATCGCTACGCGTTGATCTTTCTGCCGGTGAGCCTGGCGATCGCGGCTGCCGCCTGGTTTGCATCGGGCGATCTGATCCGAGCCCTCGCAGTGATGGTTGCAGCAACGCCTTGCCCACTCATCCTTGCGGCACCGGTCGCGTTCATCGCAGGCGTGGCGCAGGCGGCGCGCAGCGGCATCCTGGTCAAGGGCGGCGGCAAGCTGGAGGCGCTGGCGCGGGCGCATACGGTGCTGTTCGACAAGACGGGCACGCTTACTGTCGGCGGCGCGCGGCTGCTCTCGGTGGAGGCGGCTCCGGGAGAGGATGCCGACAACGTGCTGCTGCTCGGCGCCTCGCTGGAGCAGGCCTCTCACCACGTCCTGGCGCATGCCATCGTCGAGGCGGGCCATGCCCGCGGGCTCAGGCTCAAGGTCCCGGAGCGGGTGCGCGAGACGATGGGCTCGGGCCTCGAGGGCGCCATCGATGGCCGTCGGATCAGCGCCGGCTCGCCGGACCTGATCCTTGGCAACCACGCGCCGCCGCCCTGGGCCGCGCGCGCCATCCGCCGCGCGTCCTGGCGCTCGGCGCTGATCGTGCTTGTCGCGGTCGACGGGCGGCCGATCGGCGCGCTGCTGCTGGCCGATGAACTGCGCGCCGATACGCCGCGCGCGATCCGCTGGCTGCGCGAGGCCGGCATCGCCCGCATGGTCATGGTCACCGGCGACCGCGCGGCGGCGGCGCAGGCGATCGGCGCGGCGCTCGATCTCGATGCGGTGCTCGCCGATCGCGTGCCCTCGGACAAGGTGGATGCAGTCAAGAGCGAGCAGCGGCTGCATCCGACCATCATGGTCGGCGACGGCATCAACGACGCGCCGGCACTGGCCTCGGCCGATGTCGGCATCGCGCTCGGCGCGCGCGGCGCCAGCGCCTCGTCGGAGGCCGCGGACGTGGTCATCCTCGCCGACCGGCTCGATCGCGTCGGCGAGGCGATCGTGATCGCACAGCGCGCCCGGCGCATCGCGCTCGAGAGCATCATCGTCGGCATGGCGCTGTCGTTCATCGCGATGGCTGCGGCGGCGTTCGGCCTGCTGCAGCCGGTGCCGGCGGCGCTGGTGCAGGAGGCGATCGACGTCGCCGTCATTCTCAACGCGCTGAGAGCGCTGCTGCCGGCCGGCCGCGGCCGTGCGGGCCGGATCACGGTGGAGGACGGCCGTGGCCTGCGGCATGATCACCAGGCGCTGCTGCGCGGGCTGGATCGGCTGCGGGTGATCGTCGATGCGCTCGACGAGGCCGCGCCGGAGCCGGCGGTGAGCCTGATTGTCGAGGCGAACGCGCTGGTTCAGGACCAGGTCGTCGCGCATGAGCGCGATGACGAAGGCTCGGTCTATCCGCGGCTGGCGCGGTTGCTGCAGGACAGTCACGGCCTGTCGGCGATGAGCCGGGCGCATCGCGAGATCCTGCATCTGGCGCGGCTGCTCGGGCGGGTGGTCGAGGACCTGCCGTCCGAGAAGGTCGACCGCTATCTGATCCGCGACGCGCAGCGAGTCATCGAGGCCATCGAGACGCTGGTGCGCATGCATACCGCGCAGGAGGACGACATCTACGAGGCCGTGGCGGCGCGCTCCGCCGCGTGAAATCAGTCGAGATGCTTCGGCAGGTCGATGCGCTCGCGGGCAAACTCCGCCGGGCCATCGATCAGGCGACGGATCCGCCGCTCGCGCTCGTCGGCCGGCAGGTTGGGATCGAGCATCTGGTCGATCAGCCGGATCGCGTTCTGCTCGATCGTACGGGGATCCCTCGGCTTGGGCTGCGCAGCCGGCGCCGGCGGGGAGGCATGCAGGCCGATCGCGAGCAACTGGCTGATGGCATCGGAGCGCGTCACCTGGTGCGTCTCGGCCCACGCATCGATGTCGGCGGTGAGCTGCTGCGACAGCTTCACCGCGCTCACCGCGTCGTGTCCCAGCCGGACGGCGGGACTATGATCCCTTCGCGTGTCGGACAACGTCATCTGCCTGTTGATCATGTCAGCCTAGGATATGCTGGAGGGAGGGGGATTTGATTTCGATCAAGGACGGCCTAAGAAAGCGGCCTCGTCGCGGCGGTCCAGCCGCGGCGAGAGTTTCGTATGTCTGCTGCCAGGCAGGCGCGGCGTGATACCGAAGACAGATCCTGCTCATGCGATTCCTGCACACCTTCCAGATCTTTGATTTTCTCGACACCCTGGTCAGCCTGTTCACGGCCTTCGTGCTGGGCACGCTGATCGGCGCCGAGCGTCAATACCGGCAGCGCAGCGCGGGCCTGCGCACCAATGTGCTGGTCGCCGTCGGTGCGGCCGCCTTCGTCGACATCGGCAACCGCCTCACGGGCGCCGACGGTGCGGTGCGCATCATCGCCTACGTCGTGTCGGGCATCGGCTTTCTCGGCGCCGGCACGATCATGAAGGAAGGCATGAACGTCCGTGGTCTCAACACCGCGGCGACGCTGTGGGCCTCCGCGGCCGTCGGCGCCTGTGCAGGGGCCGACCTGATCGCACAGTCTGTCGCGCTGACCCTGTTCGTGCTGGCCGGCAACACCCTGCTGCGGCCGCTGGTGAATGCGATCGACCGCATCCCGCTCAACGCAGCGACCTCCGAGGCGAACTATCAGATCGTCGTGACCACCGGCGCGTTGCAGGCCGCCGAACTGCGCGAGGTGCTCGACGAGCGGCTGGAGGCGGCCAACTACCCGGTGCGTGAGACGGAGGTGGTCTATCGCTCCGAGGACATCGTCGAGATCGTGGCGACTCTGGTGCCGCTCGCGGTCGATACGGTCGAGCTCGATCGCGTCACGGCCGAGCTGGCGAGACTGGCGGGGGTCCGTCACGCGACCTGGAATGTCAGGGCATTGGTGTAGGACGTCGCCGGCCCGAATCCGTCCTGCATCGGCTGCCGAACGAATCCTGCCCGCACCAGCGTCGATCCCCAGCATGGTTCGAGACTTCCCCGCGCAACTCATCGAACATGGCGAGAATGTTCCACCTCGCGCGTGAACCGCGGCTGAATGCTGGTCGTGTGCCCGCGACAGAGTAGCAGCGGCATGCCGATGCCGGCTTGTCCGACAGGTATTCGCTTGTGGTCGGCCGCACTGTCTGGCCTGTGCCGTCGCCTAGGCGTGCTGCCTGAACCCGCTTGACACGGACGATCGTAGCTCCCCCATTGAGGCGCACTCCGGACGGATGACTCGCAATGTCGAAGCTCAGCGCTGCAGATTATTATGCCTCGATCCCGGTGTTTCGCGGCTTCTCGCGGCTAATGGATCCCGGGCTCTACAAGCCCCTGCCGGAGGACTGGCTGATCGGCACGGCCGACATCGTCGAGTCGACCAAGGCGATCGCCGACAAGCGCTACAAGGCGGTCAACTTGGCCGGGGCGGCGATCATCGCCGCGGTCACCAATGCCCTGGAAGGACGCGAATTCCCGTTCGTGTTCGGCGGCGACGGCGCGAGCTTCGCGGTCGGACCTGACGATGCGGCGGCGGCCCGCGAGGCGCTCGCCGCCACGGCGCGCTGGGTCGGCGAGGATCTCGGCCTGACGATGCGCGTCGCGCTCGTGCCGGTCAGCGCGATCCGCGCTCAGGGCCATGACGTGCGCGTGGCGCGCTACGGGCCGTCGGCCAATCTGTCCTATGCGATGTTCGCCGGCGGCGGGCTGGGCTGGGCCGAGGCCGCGATGAAGCGCGGCGAGTTCGCCATTGCGCCGGCGCCGCCCGGCACGCAGCCGGATCTGTCGGGACTGTCGTGCCGCTTCGAGGAGATGCCGTCGGCGCGTGGTCTCATTCTCTCGGTGCTGGTGCTGCCGGCGGCGGGCGCGGATGCCCAGGCCTATCGCCGCGTGATCGAGGAGATCATCACCTTGACGGAGCGCAGCCCCGAGGCCGGGCGGCCGGTGCCGGCCGGCGGGCCTGCACTGCGATGGCCGCCGCAGGGGTTGGGCTACGAGGTCCGCGCGACGCGCGGCTCGCGCGTCGTCCGCTGGGTGAGGGTGATCGGGCGCACGCTGTTCGTGTACGCCGTCATGCGCTTCGGCATCAGCATCGGCGGCTTCGTGCCGGATCTGTACCGGCAGCAGGTGGTCGAGAATTCCGACTTCCGGAAATATGACGATGCGCTGCGCATGATCCTCGACTGCACCGAGCAGCTCGCCCAAGAGCTGGAGCGGCGCCTTGGCGCCGCCGCAGCACAGGGGATCGTGCGCTACGGACTGCACCGGCAGAGCTCGGCGATGATGACCTGCTTCACGCCCTCGGCGATCCGTCCCGACCACGTCCATTTCGTCGACGGGGCGCAGGGCGGCTACGCCTCGGCGGCGACCGCGCTGAAGGCGGCGGCCGCCTGACCGCAGATCAGCGTGCGCGGGTCCAGGTCTCGCCGCCGCACAGCGCGCCGACGCAGCCTTCGACCTTCAGCGTATCGGCGCCGGAGACCGAGATGTGGCTGGTGTAGCTCTGGCCGTCATCGGCATTGTAGATCTTGCCGGACCATTTGTTCGGTCCGTCGGGGTGCACGCCATCGAACAGCTGCAGACCGATGATCGGCCGGTTGGCGAGCGCGCGATTCGGATTCTTGTTGTCGACCGCCGGCTTGCCGGTGTCGGTGTCCATCGGCTCCTTCAGCCACACCACGGTGCCGCACAGATTGGCACCGCATTTGGCGACCTTGATCTTGGCGTCGCCCGCCTGCGTCAGCCAGGTGCCGGTCGGATCGTCGGCGGCCAATGCCGGCTGCGCGATCACCAGGGTCGCGAATGCGAGACCAGCCAGACGCAATTTCCAAATCATTTGATCCCCCGTTCAAGCCGCGCTTCCATAACAGCAAACGGAGCGGTTGCAATCGGGAGAGGTGCGGTTGTCCAAAGCGTCGTCATCACGATCAGGTGCATGGCGACGGGCTGTCTCAATTCCTTGCTCGGTTGTCTCATGGCCCGCGCGGGGAAAAGGTTTCCACTGCTGCAACACACACTGCTGTCGTCCCGGCGAACGCCGGGACCCATACCTCCAGGGAGTGGTTTGAGGCAGGCTGGTCATTGGCTCTGTCGCGCATCATGTCCGTCACGGCGCATGGATCCCGGATCTGCGCCGCGACGCGCTACGCGCATCGCGGCTTGTCCGGGACGACAGCGGAGGAATGAGGCGCGTTTCCCTGTCGACAAACTCCGCTGTCGTCCCAGCGAACGCCGGGACCCATACCCCCAGGGAGTGGTTTGAGGCAGGCTGGTCATGGCTCTGTCGCGCATCATGTCCGTCACGGCGCATGGATCCCGGATCTGCGCCGCGACGCGCTACGCGCATCGCGGCTTGTCCGGGACGACAGGTGTGGGTGGGGCGGATTCACGGTTCAAACAGCTGAGACGGCCGAGGGCATGCAGCCACAGTCTCGCGGCACGTCATGCCCGAGGCCTGCGATCGGTTCGGCCCTCCAAACAGTGCAGAGGGCGCAGGGAATGCCGGGTGAGGGCCTCACCCATGGCCCGCCTGCTGAAAG
>NZ_CAFI01000439.1 GCF_000239775.1 Bradyrhizobium sp. ORS 375 | reverse complement strand
GCCGGTTCGCTCGCGCGTTCAACTCGCCATAGCTGATCATCTCATCGCCATCGACAACAGCGATTGCATCCGGATCTGTGGCAGCCTGTGTTTCGAACTGGCGATGCAAGCAGGGCAGCTCCAAGGCAACCGCGGTCGCATTCCAGGCACCGATCAGCCGTGCACGATCCTCCGCCGGGATCACGTCCACCCGATCAAGCGGCATGCGCGGATCGGTTTCCAGCGCCGACACGAGCTGATCGAGACAGCGCTGCATCATCGCGCAGATTGGCTCCGGCGCGACCGCCGCCACGGTTTGGGCGGTGAGGCGCAACGCGTCACCGTCATCATCCACCGCGAGCATCACGGGATAGTTGGTGCGCTCCTCAGCACCGAGCCATTCGATCTGTCGTAGCGGGCTGTCCGACACTGTATCGGCCAGATGCTCGCGGCTTCGGCTATGGCGATAGTTGAGGATCGCCGAGAACAGCGGTGCCGGCGGCACCACGCCGCTGCAGCGCTGCGCCATGGCCAATGATGCATGCTCATGCAGGGTCAGCTCCGCCAACCGCGCATGGGCCACGCGCACGCTATCCTCGACCGAGGTCTCGTCGACATCGAGCCGTATCGGCAGCGTGTTGATGAAGAGGCCCAGACTGCGATCGAGCCCGGCGCCGGCCTGCATGCGGCCGAACATCACGGTACCGAACACGATCTGCTCACGTCCGCTGCTGCGTGCGAGCACCTGGGCCCAGGCGAGGTGACACAGGCTGGCAAGGCTCACGCCGAGGCGCCGGGCCTGAACACGGGCTCGCGTATCAAGCGACTCGGGGATCGCCAGCTTCGCCTCGCGAACGCCATCGCCATCGCTGTGCACATCCAACAAGCCGAACGGCGCGGTCGGCGCGTCGATATCGGCCAGCATGCTGCGGAAGAAGCGCTGCTCGGCGTTCTGCCTCGCGGCATTGCGACTTCTGGCGACGAGATTGCGGAACGGAGTCGGCGCCGGCAGGACATGCGAACGGCCTGACAGAATAACCTCGACCTCGTGATGAATCGCCTCCAAGGTCGAATGGTCTCCGATCATGTGGTGCAGCATGACGAGCAGCAGCATCCGGTCACGATGGGGATCGCGCGCAACGGCAAAGCGCAGCAGCGGTGCCTTGGACAGGTCGATCCGGGACGACCTCGGATCGAACCGTCCGGCGAGTGCCAGCTGGGCCGGCACGTCACCGTCGAGCACGAACTCGCTGACCTCGACACGCGCCTGCCGCCAGACGACCTGGGCGGGAACGGACAGGCCGTCCCAAACGACCGATGTCCGCAGCACGTCATGCCGATCGATCACCTGCTGAACCGCGGCAAGATACCGGTCGAGCATCTCACGGCCGGGAAACGCCATCTGGGCGACCAGCACGTAAGGATCGCCCTCCGTCGCCAGCAAGTGATGAAACAGGATGCCCTCCTGGAGCGGTGACAGTGCGTAGATGTCCTGGATGTTGACGACGCCCCCAGGCACCTGACCGACCAGCCGGTCGATCTCGGACTGGCTGAGCGCGATCAGCGGCAGCATGTCTGGCGTGATCGCAGTCGTTTGATCCGTGATGAGATTGGCAGGAATGGCAACCTCATCGACGCGATGCAGGCTCGCCGCAAGCTCGCGCAGCACCGGCCGCACGAATACAGTCCGCGCATCCGTCGCGAAGCCACGACGCTGCAGGCGGTCCAGCAGACGGACGATCAGCAGCGACTGACCACCGAGCTCGAAGAAATGATCGTTCCGCCCGACGCGATCGATGTCCAGAAGCTCGCTCCAGATCGCGGCGAGCTCAATCTCGGATTCTCCCTGCGGCGCTTCATAGACGCGGCGCGAGAAGGCGCCATCATCCGGCGCGGGCAATGCCTTGCGGTCGACCTTGCCGTTCGGCGTCAGCGGAAGCGCAGGCAGACATAGGATGGCCGACGGCACCATGTAGTCTGGGAGGACGGCCTGCAGCTGCGCTCGCAACTGAGCGCTCCATTGCGCGACGGCGCCGACGTCATTGGTCGGCACCACATAGGCGGCGAGCGTGGCGTCGCCGAGCGTGTTGCGCCGCGCCAGCACCGCCGAGTCGCGTACGCCATCCAGCGCTGCCAGGCGCGCTTCGATCTCGCCGAGCTCGATGCGGAAGCCACGGATCTTCACCTGATGATCGTTGCGGCCGAGGAACTCAATGGTGCCATCGGCACGATAGCGCCCAAGATCCCCGGTCCGATACATCCGCGCGACACGGCCTGATGCAAACGGATCCGCGGCAAAACGTTGCGCCGTGAGATCAACCCCGTTGAGATAGCCCCGCGCAACCCCTGCTCCACCGATCCAGATTTCGCCGACGGCACCACGCGGGACCGGCAGGCCCGACTCGTCGAGCAGATAGATGCGCGCATTGGCAATCGGACGTCCGATCGGAACGGTTGCGTCTGCAAATCCGGACGGGCGGCGCCATGCCGTGGCGCAGACGGTGGCTTCCGTCGGGCCGTAGGCGTTGAACACGGCGATGCCCTGCGGCAGCGCCGCAATGAGTTCTGGCTTCGGCAGCTCGCCGGCCAGCACCAACGTCTGCAGAACGGCGAGACGATTCAGATCATCGCGGCCCTGCAGCATGGCAGGCGGCAGCGTCGCATGCGTGATGCGATGATCAGTAATATAGTTGAAAAGCGCCGAGGCATCGCGATGCACGTCGTCGCCGATCAGGTGCAGCTCGGCCCCCGAGCACAGCGCCATGACGATGTCCCACACGCTTGCATCGAAGCTGAGGGACGCGAATTGCACGACACGGCTGTCTTGTGTGATGTCGAACAGCGCGATCTGCGCGAGGGCAAGATTCACGAGCCCGCGGTGCTCGATCATCACCCCCTTCGGCTTTCCCGTGGAGCCGGACGTGTAGATGACGTAGGCGAGATGGCGCGAGGTCAGGCGATAGTTGGCGGGCGCGACGTCGGGCAGTTCGTGCCAGTCCGAGGCATCTCGAGTCATGTTGATCACGGGATATGCGACGTCGCCGAGCTTCGCGGCGCCGTCGTCGTCGCACAGCAGCAGCACAGGTTCTGCGTCGGCCAGGATCTCCCGCAGTCGCTGTGACGGGTACACCGGATCGAGCGGCAGATAGGCGGCCCCCGCCTTGAGAACTGCGAGCAGGCTGACAATGGCATTGATGCCGCGCTGCTGACAGATCGCCACCAGGCCATCGGGACCGGCGCCATGCCCGAGCAGACACTGAGCCAGGCGGTTGGCTCTCGTATCGAGCTCGCGATAGGTCAATCGTACGCCATCATGCACCAGCGCTACGGCCGCCGGGCGTCGGCGGACCTGATCGACAATCAGGTCTTGAATGCAGCGCTCGCCCGGGGGGAACAACTCCGTCCGGTTCCAATGGTCCAGGAGCATTGACCGCTCCTCGCCGGAGAGCAGATCGATCTCCTGCACCGGCTGACCGACGTCGGTCACCATGGCCCGCAAGGCTGCGATCAGGTAGTTGCGGTGACGCAACACCGTGTCTTCATCGAACAGCGCCGTTGCGTAGTTCAGCCGTCCGGAGATGCGGCCGGCCGTCTCCCGCAGATCGAGCTCGAGATCGAACTTGATCTGCCGCTGTTCCGCAGCGAGGCACACGACGTCGATTCCGGGCAGCGCGAGCTGTCCGATGTCGTTGCTCTGCCATGCGAACACGACCTGGAAGATCGGCGTATAATCCGGATCGCGCGGCGGCTTGAGCGCCTCGACAAGGTGCTCGAACGGCAGATCCTGATTGTCTTGTGCCGCAAGCGCCACGTTCTTCACACGCTCGACCAGCTCGGCCACGCTCGGCGCTTCCGTCAGATCGAGGCGCAGCGCCAACATGTTGGCGAAGAAGCCGACCAGCCCTTCCAGCTGCGCCATCGTGCGGTTCGCGGTGGGCGTCCCCACCACGATGTCGCTCTGGCCGGCAAGCCGAGCCAGCACGATGGCCCAGGCCGACAGCACGATGACGAAGGGTGTAGCGCCGAGCGTGCGGCCGAGCTGCCGAATGGCGCTTGTGAGCTCATCGTCGATCTCTATCGGCACGGCAGCGCCGGCCGTCGATCTCGGCGCCGTTCGTGAGCGGTCCGTGGGCAGCGTCAGCACCGGGGGGGCCCCTGCGAGGGCTGCCGTCCAATGATCGATCTGACGCGTCAGCCGCTGTTGCGTCAGCGGCTGGCGCTGCCACGCGGCGAAATCGGGATATTGCAGCGTGAGCGGCGGCAGGGGATCAGCTTCGCCTGCCACGAACGCGGTGTACATCGCCGACAGCTCACGCACGATCACGCCCATCGACCAGCCATCCGAGACGATGTGGTGCAGACTGAGCAGCGCGACATGCACGTCATCATCGAGCCGGATGAGACGGCAGCGGATCAACGGCCCGCAGGCGAGATCAAACGGCACGCTTCGACATTCGTCGAGCAGCTCGCGCAAGCACAGTTCGCGGTCCGGATGGCCGCGGAGATCATGCAATGAGAGCGGCACTACCGTGTCAGGCGACAACAATCGGGCCTGCGGCTCTCCCTGCTCGGCAACGAAGATCGTGCGCAGCGCCTCATGTCGCCGAAGCAGATGATCGAGACTGCGACGCCACGCAGCCGCGTCGAGCTGCCCCCGCAACTGCAGCACGACATCCAGGTGATAGTTCGTGGCTACGCCATCAAGCTGTGAGACCAGCCACAGCTGCTGTTGCGCAAAGGACAGCGGAAGCTTGCCACCGCGATCGATGATCGGGATCGTACCGGGATTCCGCCCGCCGGCATTGCGGCTTCGCTCCCTTGCGGCAAGCGCCAGACGCTGCAGCGTCTCGGAATCGAGGTCCTTCACGTTGGGCCCGGCTGATTGTCGTCTCATCACAACTCTGCCTCGATCAGCTCTTGGACCTCACGCGCTTCGAACTCCTCCTCGATCAGTCTGATCGAGACGGTACGGGCGAATTCCGCGAGCTCTGGACGAGCGAACAGCTCGGACAGAGGCGGCGCGACGCCGAACTCCTGCGATACCCGGCTGATCAGCCGCACAGCCAGCAGGGAATGTCCGCCAAGCTCGAAGAAGCGGTCGCGGCGGCCCACACGATCGATCCCGAGCAGCTCCGCCCAGATCCGAGCAAGAGCGGCCTCGATCCCGCCGACAGGGTCCTCATGAGCGTTCCCGACGGAATCGCCTTGAAGTGGCGGCGGCAGCCTGCGTCTGTCGATCTTGCCGTTGGGCGTCATCGGCAGATGCGGTAATACGATCAGCCGCCACGGCACCATGTAGTCGGGCAGCATCGCGGCGAGCGCCGAGCGGAGGCTCGCGACGTCAAGCTCATCGTCGCCGCTGACATAGCCGACCAGTTGGGGGCTGCCGCCCGTCTGCTGCGCTACCACGACACTGTCGCGAACCCCGGGCTGCGCGCGCAGTTGGGCCTCGATCTCACCGAGCTCGATGCGGCGGCCGCGAATCTTCACCTGATGGTCGGCGCGGCCGACATAGTCGAGCACGCCGTCGGCGCGCCAGCGCACCAGATCACCCGTCCGGTAGAGCCGCGCGCCAACCGGTCCGAACGGATCGGGCAGGAAGCGCTCCGCGCTCAGCGCTGCGCGCCCCCAGTATCCGCGTGCCAGTCCCTCGCCGCCGATGAAGAGTTCGCCAGCCACGCCGATCGGCGCGAGATTGCCATTCGAGTCGAGCACGTAGAACGTGGTATTAGCGATGGCGCCCCCCAGCGCGGGCGACGGATCGCTCACTGCGAGACGGCGGCGAGCAGACCAGACCGTGGTCTCGGTCGGCCCATACAGGTTCCAGACATCGTGGCTCAGCGATGTCAGCCGCCTGGCGAGGTCCGGAGCAAGCGCCTCGCCGCCGCTCAGTATGCGGCAGCCGTCGGGAAGCCACGCATCGCTTCCTTCATGATCAAGCAGCATCCGCCAGCTCGAAGGCGTCGCCTGGATCATGGTCGCACCATGTCTGATCATCATGAGCTTCAGCGCCGCGGGATCATGCATGGCAGCACGATCGGCCAGCAAGATGCGGGCGCCGCACGTCAATGGCAGCCACAGCTCCAGCACTGCGATGTCGAACGACAGCGATGTCAGGCCCAGGACGCAATCAGCAGGCACGATCCCCGGCTGCTCTGCCATCGTGGCCAGGAAATTGGCGACCGCGCCATGACGTACCATCACGCCCTTGGGAGACCCGGTCGAACCCGAGGTGTAGATCAGATAAGCGAGATTTTCCGGATGAAGGCGGATGCCGAGATTGGTCGTCGGGCCGGGCTCCTGACCGGTCTTGTCGTCGAGCAGCCAGGCCTCGGCTTCGCCATCGGCCAACGCCGGCGCAAGACGATCCCGAAGCGACGCTTGCGTCAGCAGCAGCCTCGCGCCGCTGTCGCGCAACATGTGTACGAGACGGTCAGCTGGATAGTCGGGATCGAGCGGCAGGTACGCGCCTCCCGCCTTGAGCACCGCGAGCAATGCCACCAGCATCGTCGGCGTTCGATCTAGCGCAACGCCGACCACCACGTCAGGCCCGATCCCGTGCGCCCTCAGCCGGCGTGCCAGGCGGTTTGCTCGGGCATTCAGCTCAGCATAGTTCATCCGGCTCGCGCCGCAGACAATGGCCACTGCATCAGGCGTTCGCGCCGCCTGAGCCTCGATCTGCGTCACAAGGTTCGACGGTCCCGGGACAACGGCGACATCACCCCTTCCCCAACGCAGAACGCACGCGACGCCATCCTCACCGATCGCCTGCAGACTGCCGGTGGCGCGCGCCGCATCGGCTGTGATTTGGAGCAGCCAGTCGCGCAGCGCGCCGCTCACCAGCCGCGCCGCGCGCTCATCCAGTTGCGACCGATCATAGTTGAAGTCGAGCCGCAGAGTTTCGCTGCCCTGAAACACGGAGACGGCCATCGCGTACGCCGTCGGTGTCACATGCTCGACACGTCCGATCCGAGGCATGCCGTTCTTCCCGTCGAGCAGCGATTGATCGACCGGATAGTTCTCGAACACCATGATGCTATCGAACAGCTGCCGGCCATCAGTCTCGGCGAGATGCTGGATGTCGTGCAGCGGCATCCATTCATAGTCCCGGGCCGCAACATTGCGCGCCTGCAGCGCGCGCAGCCAATCACCGATCGCCGCTTGCGGGTGCGGGGCATCGACCAGCGGCAAGGTGTTGATGAAGAGGCCGATCATGTGCTCTGCACCGGCGAGTTCTGCCGGGCGCCCGGCGACGGTCACGCCGAAGCAGACAGTCGCCTGCCCGCACTGCTGCCGCAGCAATTGCACCCAGCCCCCCTGCAGCAGCGTATTCATGGTGACCCGCTGCTCCGCCGCGAACCGCCTGAGGCGCGAGGCGAGACCGCCGTCCAGGACCAGCGTCAACCGCCCGTGTCCGATCTCCGGGGTCGTCGTGCCTCTGCTGCGGAGCGCATCGGCGAGCAGCGTCGGCTCCGCGAGATCACCCAGAGCATTTCGCCAGAATTGGGTCGCCCTGCTGCGGTCCTGCATCTGCAGCCAGGCGATGTAGTCGCGATACCGAGCTTGCGATATAGCCGGCGTACGACCAGCCGCGCGCTTCAAGACCTCGGCAAGCAGCCGGGCCGAGCTCCAGCCGTCGACCAGGAGATGATGGTGCGTCCAGATCATCCAGAGCCGATCATCATCGAGCCGGATCAGACGCAGCCGCTGCAGGGGCGGCTGGGTGACGTCGAATGCAAGCGCACGCTCGTGCTGCCCGGCTTCGGTCAGTGCCGCGTCGAGATCGACACTCTCGCGCAGCGAGGCCGTACGGCTGCGCCAATCCTCCTCGACGACCGGAATGTCCAGCCTGCGATGGACAATCTGCTGAGCCGTTTCCGACAGCTGCCAGGCAAACCCCGTCCGCAGCACGGCATGCTGCGCACAGACCGCCTGCCATGCCGCGCGCAGCTGCGCCGGCGTGACGCCACGCAGCTCCACAGCGAGCTGGTTGACATAGGCGTCGTCCTTGCCATCGCGCAGCGCGTGAAACAGCAGCCCCTGCTGCATCGGCGACAGCGGATAGATGTCTTCGACGTTTCGGACATCGCGCGTCGCGCAGAGGCGGTCGAGCGTAACCTGATCGAGCTCCGCGAGCGGAACATCGGAGGGCGTGAGCCAACCCGCGCTTCCGGCGCAATGATCCACGAGACCGCGCAACGCGGCGCCATAGAGCTCCGCGATCCGCTCGATCGTGGCGCGCCGATAGCGGCGTCGACCATAGCGGAAGGCCAAGCGAAGCCTGCCGTCGCGCACCTGCCCATTGATGGTGAGCCAAGCCCGGAGCGGCGTATCCGCCGCCCGCATCGCGCCGGCATCTTCCTCGGCGACGCGGTATGCGGACGCCGCGCCGAGGTCGTGGTCGAACTGACCAAGGTAGTTGAAGATGATGCGCGGGCTTTTCGTTCGGGCGAGCAGCTGACGATGTTCAGGGTGGCCGAGGTGGCGAAGGATCCCGTAGCCGACACCGTGATGGGGAACAGCGCGCAGCGCTTCCTTGACTCGCTTGATGAGCGCGGCATCGGCGTCATCGCCGCCCTCCAGGTGGAACGGGAATGCGCTCGTGAGCCATCCGACCGTTCGCGTAAGGTCGGCATCGGCAAAGATGTCCTCGCGACCATGGCCCTCGAGCTCAACCGCGACGTCGCTACCGCCGCACCAGATCGCGATCGCACGAGCGAGCGCGGCGAGCAGCAGGTCGCTGATCCTGGTGCGATAGGCTGCCGGCGCGACCTCGATGAGCTGCCCGGTCAGCGCCGCATCTAGGTCTAGCACCACATCCTCAGCGTCGGCTTCGAGATCGGCGCCGCCATGGTCGACATCGCAAGGCAGATCGTTCCCTTGCGACGCCGCCAGCCAGAACGGCAACTCGGCCACGAGCCGTTCGGATGTCGCGTACGCACGCAGCCGCTCCGCCCACGATCTCGACGTGTCGCTCTTCGGCAAGCTGACGGCTGCAGCTCCGGTCGCGACCTGCTCGCAGGCCGCAGCAATGTCCTCGAGCAGGATGCGCCAGGACACGCCGTCGACAGCGAGATGATGGATCACGACCAGCAGCCGCTGGCTGCCATCGACGAGATCGACGCCGACAGCCCGCAGCAGGGTACCCGACTGCAGCGAGAGGCTTGCCTGCGCAGACGATGCGATCGCGGCAAGATCGACCGGCTCGACGCCACTTCGGATCCACAACAGATCGGAGGCTGCCGGCCCATCAGCAAGCGAAGCCTCCCAGCCGTCCGCCGCCTGGCGATAGCTCATCCGCAGCGCGTCGTGGTGCATGACGACCGCCGCGAGCGCCGCCTGGAGCACGCTCCAAATGATGCGATCGCGCGGAACAAGCATCACGGCCTGGTTGAAGTGATCGCGGTTGCCGATCGTCTCGGCAAAGAACCGCAACTGGATCGGCAGCAGCTCCACAGCGCCGGCGTTCACGACGCTGCGTGCTGCTGCCGGCGCCGCCGTGGCCGGTGCGGAGGTGGTCGCAACCACGCCGGCCAGGGCCGCGATCGTCTGCTGCGCAAAAACCTGCTTTGGGGTGAGGATCACGCCACGCTTGCGCAGCCTTGCGATGATCTGCAGGCTGAGAATGGAATCGCCGCCAAGCTCGAAGAAGTTGTCGTCGCGACCGATGCGGTCGCGGCCGAGCACCTCACGCCATACGGCGGCAATGATCTGCTCGATCTCTCCGACCGGATCGGCGCAGGCGGTTGCGCTCTCGTCGCCGGGCTGCGGAAGCGCCGCCCGATCCAGCTTGCCGTTCGCCGTCAGCGGCAGACGGTCGAGGAAGATGACTCGCGAAGGCACCATATGGTCCGGCAGCAGCGCGGCCAACTGCATACGCAGGCCGTCCGGTGACAGCTCTGCGGCCGCGTCCACGACGCAATAGGCCACCAGCTCCAGTCGCGCCTGCTCTCCGTCGATCGGGCGGGCCACGACCGCGGCATCGCTCACGCCGCTCAGTGAGCTCATCACCTGTGCAATCTCGGCCGGCTCGACGCGGTAGCCGCGCAGCTTGACTTGGTCATCGCGCCGGCCGAGGAACACCATCCGTCCGAGCTGATCGCAGCGCACGCGATCCCCGGTCCGATAGAGACGCTCACCCGGTGCTCCGAAAGGATCCGGAACGAAGCGCTCGGCGGTCTGCCCCGGCGCCGCGCGATAACCCCGCGCGACGCCCGCGCCGCCGACATAGAGCTCACCTGCGACACCGCATGGCACGGCGCCCAACGCGTCGTCGAGCACATGAGCGCGCAGGTTCGCCAGGGGCAAGCCGATTGGCACGATCGCGCCGTCGGCCGCCCCGACCCACTCGTGAGTCGCGATGCCGACCGTGGTCTCGGTTGGGCCGTAGTGATTGACAATGCGGCATTGCGGACGCAACTGACGAACATCCGCGACGAGGCGCTGATCACAAGGCTCGCCGCCGAGCACCAGCACATCCCGCGGCAGCAAGTCTTCCGAACGGCGCGCCTGAAGCAGACCGCGCAGATGGCTCGGAACGATCTTGAGGATGTCGACCGTCTCCTCGCGCATGGCCTGTGCGAAAGCGTCGGCGTCGAAGACCGCATCGGTGGGCAGCAGAGTCAGGGTGGCGCCACTGGCAAGCGCGCCGAACAGAACGGTGTGGCCGAGATCGGCGGCAACGGTCGAGACCATCGCCATATTGCCGTCCAGCTTCGGCTGCAGCCGCGCCAGCAGCGCCTGTACGTAGTTCCCCAACGCGCCGTGCGACACCGCGACGCCTTTCGGCGCGCCGGTGGAGCCGGAGGTGTAGATGACGTAGGCAGTCTGGGCCGGATGAGCCGCACGCGGCGCGAACCCCTCGGAAGGGTCTCCGTCGCGCCATCGCGCGTCGAGCACGAGACACTCCAGCCCTTGCGCCGCTGCGAGGAGATCGTCGCCTGCGATCAGCAGCCGGATCTCCCCATCTGCGAGGATACGCCGCACGCGGGCGACCGGCCACGCCGGATCGAGCGGAACATAGGCGCCGCCCGCCTTCAGCACCCCGAGCAGCGCCGCGACGAACGCCGGCGATCGCTCCATCCACAGCGCCACGGCAACCTCGCGCCCGACTCCACACGCCGCCAACCTACGCGCAATCTGATCCGACCAGCGCTGGAGCTCGGTGACTGTGACGCTGGCCTGCGCCTGCCGAAGCGCGACCTTGTCGCCGCGCCCGGCGGCGGCCGCCTCGATCAATGCCAGAATGTCCGTGAACGGAAACTTCCGATCCTCTCGCGCCACCGCCTGACGGAGGTGAGGCGCCAGAGCGAATTCGGCCAGCGGACGTTCAACACCGTCTGCGATCTGTTGCAGGAACGCGACGAACTGGGCGCCCATCCGCTCGATGGTGTGCGAATCGAACAGATCGGCTGCATAGTTGAGACTGGCTGCCATGCTGGTGGCGCCGTCGATAATGTCCAGCGCGAGATCGAAATGCGAGCCGATCAAGTCGAGAATGCGGGCCTCGGCGCGCAGCCCGTCAACCGCCGTGAACCCTGCCGGCTCCGTCATATAGTTGAACTTGACCTGAAACAGCGGATTGTGTCCGCCCAAGCGAGGCGGGTTCAGCGTCTCGACAAGCTTGTCGAACGGCAGATCCTGATGGGCGAGCGCCGCAATGACCTGTTCCCGCGCCTGCTTCAGCAGGTCGGCGAAGCTCATGTCGTCCACCACGTCGGCCCGTAGCACGAGCGTGTTGACGAAGCAGCCGATCAGGGAATCGAGCTCGGGCTGCCGGCGCCCGGCAACCGGCACCCCGACCCGAAGAACCGACTGGCCCGAGTAGCGGAACAGCAGCAGCTGATAGGCGGCGAGCAGCAGCATGAACATGCTGACGCTTCGTTCGCCGGCGAGCCTTCGCAGCTGTTGCGTCAGATCCGCGCCGATATCGAGGTGAATGGTATCCCCACGATAACTCTGAACCGGAGGACGCAGCCGATCGAGCGGGAGCGCCAATGGCTCATGCGTCTCGCCAAGCCGATCGCGCCAATAGGCGATCTGCCGATCGGCCTCAGGACTCGCCAGCCAGGTCCGCTGCCAGGCCGCGTAGTCCGCATACTGGACGACGAGCGCTGGCAAGGCCGGAGATTGCCGCACAAGCGAGCCATAGATCGCCGAAAGTTCGTTCAGCAGCACGTCGAGTGACAGGCCGTCGGCCACGATGTGATGGACCGACAGGAGCAGTTCGTGCCGATCATCGGCCAGCTGCACCAGAACGGCGCGCAGCAGTGGACCATTGACGAGATCGAACGGCTTCTCCAGCTCAGCTTGGAGTCGCGTTGCGGACTGCGCGGCACGATCGGCCGCCGAGCATCGCCGCAGATCCTCGATGGCGACGAGCACCTCCTGGACGTCATGAAGCACCTGAACCGCCCGGCCGTCCACGGACGCAAACGTGGTGCGGAGCGATTCGTGCCGCGCAACGATTTCGTTCAGCGCCCGCACCAGACGAGCCTGATCGAGTGCGCCTTCGAACCTGACCGCACAGGCGATCGTGTAAGCTGTGCTGGCCGGGTCCATGCTCCAGAGAAACCAGAGACGCTCCTGCGCAGGCGACAGCAGCGCGCGGGCGTCCGGCGCCGCGGCCGGCAGCCGCGCCAGGGTGCCAGCGACACGAACCGCCGCATCGACATGAGTGGCCAGAGCGCCGATGGTGGGCGCATCGAAGAAGCTGCGAAGATCGAGCTCGACATGCAGACGCTCGCGCATCAATCCGGCAATCTGCGCGGCCGCAATCGAATTGCCGCCGAGCATGAAGAAGTTGTCGTCGCGGCCGACCTTCGCGAGCCGAAGCACGTCCTGCCAGATCAGAGCAAGACTCTGCTCGGTCGCCGTGAGCGGATCTGCCGCCGGTCGCTCGGCGGTCTCACGTCCCCGCGCAAATACCTTGAAACTGTCGAGCGTCCCCTGCATCCAGCCCGCGCGGCAGGCTGAGCGCTGCAGCTTCCCGCTGGTGGTCAGCGGCATGCCTTGCGGATTCAGCAGCACGACGACGGCGGGATACTCCTGAGCCTGCCGCATGACTGCATCGCCGATCGCCTTGATCAGGACATCAGATGGCGTGCGCCGAAGCACTGTCCTGCCGAACTCCGCAGCGATGCCGATGCCTTCCGCGCCATCGATCTCGACCGGGAATGCCGCAACACGTCCCTTCCGGACCTGCGACACCTCGGCCTCGACAGCCTGCTCCAGGTCGAACGGATAAAGGTTCTGGCCGCGCACGATCAGCAGATCCTTCAGCCGCCCGGTCACGACCAGCTCGCCATCGCGCAGGAAGCCGAGGTCGCCCGTGCGCAGCCAGCGCGAGCCGTCTCTGGTCACGAATGTCTGCTGCGTGGCCTCTGCGTTGTTCCAATAGCCGTGCGCCACGCTCGGTCCGGCGACCCAGATCTCGCCGATCTCGTCAGCATCGGCTTCGCGGGATCCATCAGGCCTCATGATCCGCACGACGTGATCTTCCGCGACGGCGCCACACACCATCAGCGCCGTCCCCTCGGCAGCATCGACGACCCGCCCCTTGGCAAGCACATTCGGATCGAGCGTGTGGCACACGGCTTGGCTGCCGCGTTCGCCCGCCGTCACCAGCAGGGTCGCCTCAGCGAGGCCGTAGCACGGCGTCAGCGCGCACGGATCGAAACCCGCAGGACGGAAGCGCGCTGCAAAGCGTTCGAGCGTCGTACGGCGCACGAACTCGGAGCCGGAGAACGCAAACCGCCAACGGCTGAGATCGAGGCGCGCGATCGCCTCGTCGGAAACTCGATCCGCGCAAAGCGCGAAGGCGAAGTCAGGTCCGCCGCTGAGCGTGCCGCCATGCCGATCGATCGCGTCGAGCCACCGGCGCGGCTGCTCGAGAAAATTGCGCGGCGACATCAACACGGCCGAGTAGCCAGTGAACAGCGGATTCAACAACCCGCCCATCAGCCCCATGTCATGGTAAAGCGGCAGCCAGCTGACGAAGACATCGTCCGTCGTCACGGCGGCTGCGGCCCCCATCGCGATTTCGTTGGCGACAAGGTTCCGGTGGGTGACACAGACGCCTTTCGGCTGCGACGTCGATCCTGATGTGTATTGGAGGAATGCGATCGCATCGCCCTTGAGAGGGGATTCGCGCCAAGCTGTCGCCGCCTCGATCGGTATGGTGTCGACCGCAAGAACATGGGCGACGGCCCGGCCGAGCGAGGCTCCGATCTGATCGCGCAGATCCGCTGCAGTGAGAATGAAGCGCGGCGCCGCGTCGCCCAGGATGCCGACGAGACGCGTCGTATGGCGCTCCTTGCCGCTCTCGGGCGGATACGCTGGCACGGCAATGACCCCGGCGTAGAGACACCCATAGAAGGCCACGGCGTAGTCGATGCCGCTTGGCAGCAGGATGACGGCCCGCTCTCCTGCTCCACCCAAATCCTGCAGCTGGGCTGCGAGAGCCCGCACGCGTCGGTCGAGATCAGCGAAGGTCAGATCTCCAACGACGTCCTCACCTTCGATGAAGCGCAGCGCCGGCCGGTGGGCTCGCAGGGCGGCGTGCTCACGCAATCGATCGACGAGAGTTTCCGGGAACATTTGTAGATATCCGATAGCAGCGTGGCGTACGATGAGCAGGCTCGGCGACGTGGATCACTGCAGCCCGTGGGCTTGGGCCATCGCGACGATGACCCGGCGCTGCCCCTTGAAAGGCTCGCGGGCGTGTGCCGTCAGCATATTGTCGAGCATCACGACGTCGCCGGCCTGCCAGGGAAAGACGATCTTGTGCCGGTCGAGCACGCCGCGCACCGCCGCGAGCGTCTCATCCTCGATCGGCGAGCCATCGCCGTAGTAGGCGTTGCGTGGCAGTTCGAGCGGATCACCGACGATGTCGAGCAGACTTTCGCGCACCTCCGGTGCAAGGCCGGAGAGATGAAAGAGGTGCGCCTGGTTGAACCACACATCGTCCCCGGTGACGGGATGCACCGCAGTGCCCTGGCACACCTGGCGGGTGCGCAGCTCATCGCCGTCCTTCCATTCGCACTCGATGGCATGAGCTGCACAATAGGCCTCGACCTCAGCCTTTGATTCCGTGCCGAACACGTCCTGCCAGGCGACATCGAGGCCGCTGCCATAGTTGCGGACATACATGACGCCCTTCTCCGCAAACCGGCTCCGGATGGCGGCGGGCATATCGCGGTAGATGAGCCTGCTGTCGGCGACCGGGGTCTCGCCACCCTGCTGAGCTGGCTGCTCGCAATAGAACCAGATCTTCAGCGGCCAATCGCGGGTATAGGCCTGCTCATTGTGCAGCGGAATGCTTTGATGCGGCGGATACTCCGTCGACGTGTAGACCCCGGAGCTGACCAGCGTGCGCGGCGTCGAGCCGAACTCGTAGCTGAGCAAAGGGTGCCCAAAGCTTGCGGCGAAGCGTCTGAAAGCTTCGGCGCCGTCGAGGTGAAAGTCGCGAAACAGAATCCCGCCGCTCGCGAGGAGTTGCTTCTCGATCATGCCGCCCAGCTCACTGACCGCATCAATCAGTGACTGCTGCTTGCGGCTGGCGCGCAGAAGGAAGGGGAGCGACTCGTTGTCTATTTTAAGTTGCACTTTGATCATGATTCATCCTGCTCCCAACCCAGAGATTGGCATCAGCTTGTCTTCACCGCGACGATGTGGCCGGCCCGTTCCGTCGCCTACGGCCCCGCGCCGACGGCGGAATATTGGCGCGAGCTTTGACCAGCCAACAGCGCGGCGATGCGGTTCACCAGTTCGGACTGCCGCGCGTGAATGAAAAAATGATCCCCTCGAAATATATCGCAGCCGAAGGACGCCGAGGTCTCGTCACGCCATGCATCGAGGGCCTCCGGGCGCGTCTCGTCCGTATCGCCGCCGAAAACCTGGATCGGACAGCACAGCGGCTTCCGTCGCCGGGGGACGTAGTTGCCACACATCAGGAAATCGGCCCGCAGGATCGGAAGGGCATGGCTCATGATCTCCGGGCTGTCCAAGGCTTCCGGCGGCGTCCCCTTCAATCTCGTCAACTCGCCGCGAAGCGCATCATCGCCGAGCGGCTCCCGCCAACGGCTGCCGTCACGCATAGCCGGCGCCTCCGTTCCGGAGACCACCAGCATCGACGGACTCGGCGCGCCGCGCGCCCGCAATCCGTGCCCGACCTCGAAGGCAATCAATCCACCGAGACTGTGCCCGAACAGCGCGTAAGGCGTCCATGCGGTGTCGGTCAGCTCGGCCGCAAGCTGGTCTGCCAATCCGGCCAAGTCGGTGTGCAGCGGCTCAGCCAGACGCGCGCCGCGACCGGGCAACTCCAAAGGCATCACGTCGATCCAGGAGGGCAGGAGACGCCTCCAGCGCGCATAGATCATCGCGCTGCCTCCAGCGTAAGGAAAACAGATCAGCCGCATCTCAGTCAGCCTCCCCGAGGTCAGGATTGAGCTGATGCCTGAGACTCTTCCTGCATGAATTTGCGCAGCGAGAGCGGCCGCATGTCCGTCCAGACCCGCTCGATGTGATCCAGGCATTCCTTCTTGCTGCCGGTGACTCCAACGGCCGTCCACCCATTGGGAATGTCCTTGAAGGTCGGCCAGATCGAATACTGCTCTTCATGATTCACGACGACGGCGAACGTCACATCGTCTCTGTCGAAGACCATCATGTCCAGCTACTCCTACTAACGGTCAACCGCGATGAACTACGAGTAATGCAGCTGAGAATGACAGTCAAAAGGATACCGCCGTTCAAAGTTTTTAATCTCTCCAAGGTGACGCTATACTGCCAGCACAACATCAGGATGTATGGCGATTTTGAAAAGGCGCGAGCTTTGATGGCTGCACCGAAGCCGATCGCAATCGCAACGCGAAGGGGCGAATTGCGCGACAGATCAAGTTTTAACAACTAACAATTATGGCTTGTTCTTGCTTTTCGTGTGGTCACACGCATGCCAAAGCGGCCTTCCGATTAGTTTGACTTCTCGTGAGTCTACCGTCGTCCGCAACAGATTCTCTTGAGGCGCTTCCAGCTTGATGACGCCGCTCGAGCTTGGTGCCCGCCTCGACTCACGCCAATCGAGCGGACAAGACTTCGACATCGTCAGGCCGACGTTTCACCACCTCCGCGCAACGATCCATTTCGATGCCTCGCTATTCGGACTTGGCGCTTCGGGGCTCCTAACACATAGGTATTTGAGGATAGTGTCTTAACGGATAGAACCCGTCTAACGAGCGACAAATCTGCCGGCCAGATCTTCTGAAAGGATTGGCGCTACAGCGACAATTGCGTCGCTGCTAATTCTTCGAAGCGTTCCAGAAAGCGCAAGCGTCGGCCGATTGCGACTTCTTGCACCCTCGAAGCGGGGCCCCCGCAAATTAGCCATCAATTCTCAGAAACAGAAAATTTCTGAGACTGCAGGAGATGCGAGGCGCAGCATCGTCTTCCGTGACTTTCGGCACGGCGGCATCACGACGTCCGACGGGGCGTGCGATTGCTGCCGGCGGCCGCGAACGAGGCAACACACGCACGTGCCGCACAGCCCTTGCGCGACATCGCCGAATGATGAAGGATGCCGATGCTCACCGTGTGGACGGACGCGACAGGCTCGCCGACGAGGTGCCACCGGTTCGAGCCGAACGATCGACGAGAGGACCGCAAAGAGTCCCAGTTGCCATCGGGGGAGCGGCGGGGAGGATTGATGCACGTGCGAGATGGCGCCGGCGCGTTGGCCGAGCGGCTTTCGAGATTGATTGGGCCGCGTGCCAGTGTCGCGCGTGCCGTGCTCGAACAGCATGGTCGCAGTGAATCCTACCACCCGGCACTCGCGCCTGATATCGTCGTTTTCCCGGAGACCACCGCGGAGGTCGCCGAAATTGTCCGGCTGTGCGCAGCCGCCGGCATGCCGATCGTGCCTTACGGGGCCGGCACGTCGCTCGAGGGCAACGCCGCTGCTGCGGCCGGCGGCGCATGTATCGATTTCGCGCGCATGAACAAGGTGCTGGCCGTGCACGGCTCCGACATGGACGTCGTCGTGCAGCCGGGCATCACCCGCAAGCAGCTCAATGCGCAGTTGCGTGACACCGGGCTGTTCTTCCCGATCGATCCAGGCGCCGACGCCTCGATCGGCGGCATGACCTCGACGCGTGCGTCCGGCACTATGGCAGTGCGATATGGCACGATGAAGGACAACGTCCTCGCCCTCGAGGTTGTTTTGGCCGACGGCCGGGTGATCCGAACGGCCAAGCGTGCGCGCAAATCGGCCGCCGGCTACGACCTGACCCGATTGTTCGTCGGCGCGGAAGGCACCCTCGGCGTGATCACCGAGATCACGCTGAAGCTACATCCCGTGCCACCGGCGATCTCGGCTGCGACGTGCAGCTTCCCGGGCCTGCACGCCGCCGTCGACGCTGCAATCGCGCTGATCCAGTCGGCGATACCTGCGGCCCGGATCGAGCTTGTCGACGAGGTGATGATGCGCGGCATCAACGCCTATTCCGGGCTCGGCTACGCCGAGGCACCGACCCTGTTCCTGGAGTTTCACGGCACGGAGGCGGCCGTCGCCGAACAGGCGCAGATCGCGGAGGCGATCACGACCGAGCACGGCGGCCACGGCTTCGCCTGGGCGAAGGCGGCGGAGGATCGCAGCCGGCTCTGGCACGCGCGGGACAACACGCTCTACGCCGGGCTCGGGCTGCGCCCCGGCGCCCGCGCCGTCATCACCGACGTCTGCGTCCCCATCTCCCGTCTGGCCGAATGCCTGACGGAAACACGTCGCGATGCCGACAGCCACGGCTTCGTTGCACCGATCGTTGGTCATGTCGGCGATGGGAATTTTCATATGCTGATCCTGATCGACCCGGACGACGCGTCGGAGCTCGCCGGCGCGAAGGCGTTGCAGGGCCGCATGGTCGCGCGCGCCGTCGCCATGGACGGGACATGCACCGGAGAGCATGGCGTCGGGCTCGGCAAGATCGATTATCTCACCGACGAACTGGGCGAGGCCGTCGCCGTGATGCGCTCGGTCAAGGCAGCGCTCGATCCAAGCGGCCTGCTGAATCCCGGCAAGATCTTCGCCGGAGCCGACCCATGAGCGACTCTGCGGAGATCACGGCAGCACCGCCTGCGCCGCTGCTCGAACTGCGCGGCATCAGCAAGCAATTTCCCGGCGTCAAGGCGCTGGACGACGTGTCGTTTGCCGTTTACCCGGGCGAAGTGCACATGCTGCTGGGCGAGAACGGCGCCGGCAAATCCAGCCTGATGAAGATCCTGTGCGGCGCCTACAGCGCCGATGCGGGCGAGGTCTACTACAAGGGCGAGAAAGTTGACGTCTCCTCGACGGCCGAGGCTCGAAAGCTTGGCATCGCCGTCATCTTCCAGGAATTCTCGCTGGTTCCGTTCCTCGATATCGCACAGAACATCTTTCTCGGTCGCGAGCCGAAAGGCCGCTGGCCCGGCATCATCGACCGGCGCAGGATTCTTCGCGACGCCAAGCGCGTGCTTGACAGTATCGGCTTCGAGATCGATCCGTCGGTGGTCGTGGACACGCTCGGCGTTGCGCAGCAGCAGATGGTCGAGATTGCGAAGGCGATCAGCCAGGACGCGCGCATCCTGGTGATGGACGAGCCGACCGCGGCGCTGTCCGACCGCGAGGCCGACCTGTTGTTCGCGCTGATCGGGCGGTTGAAGGCGGACGGTGTCGCGATCGTCTACATCTCACATCGCATGGCCGAGGTGTTCGCCATCGGCGACCGCATCACTGTGCTGCGCGACGGCCGTCGCATCGACCAGCTTCGGCCCGCCGACGTCACGCCCGATCACCTGGTGCGCATGATGGTCGGCCGCAACGTCGACATGAGCTATCCGCGTCATTTCGCCGAACGACCGGGCGAGGTCGTGCTGCAGGTCAAGGGTCTGAGCGCGGCGACGGGAATCTCCGACATCGACATCGAGGTGCGGCGCGGCGAGATCGTGGGCCTGTGCGGCCTCGTCGGATCCGGCCGAACCGAAGTGGCGCGCGCGATCTTCGGTGCCGATCCCGTCAGCGAAGGCGAAATCATCTTCGACGGCAAGCCGATCGCCGGTGAACCTGATGTCGCCGCCCGGCGCGGCATCGCACTAATCCCCGAGAGCCGCAAGAGCGAGGGCCTCGCGCTGCTGCGCTCGGTGGGCGACAATCTCGTGGTCGCTGCGCTCAACAAGCTGTTTCCGCGCAGGCTGTATGATCCGTCCGACGCACAGCGCACGGCGGACGGGCTGATCCGGCAATTGCGCATCGCAACGCCATCCGCGCGGCAGGCTGTCGGTCTCCTTTCAGGCGGAAATCAGCAGAAGGTGGTGATCGGCAAATGGCTGGCGGCCGGCGCCAAGCTGTTCATCTTCGACGAGCCGACCCGCGGCATCGACGTCGGCGCCAAGTCGGAGATCTTTGCGCTGATCGACCGGCTCGTCGCCGAAGGGGCCGCGGCGCTGATGATCTCCTCCGAACAGATCGAGATCTGTCATGTCTGCGACCGCGCCTATGTCATGCGCGACGGCCGCATCGCCGGGCACCTGACGCGGAGCGAATTGACCGAGGAGAATATCGTGCGACTGGGGATGCATGATGAGTGATGCCGTCGTCATCGGCCCGATCCGAGCCGTACGGCGCCTGCCGGGCGTGGCGATCGTCCTTGTCCTGCTGATCGGGCTGTTCGGCACCATCGCGCCGGGCTTTCTGTCCGCTGCCAACCTTGCCAACGTGCTTGTGCAGTCGACGATCCTGATCATGCTGGCGCTGCCGATGACCCTGATCATCATGACCGAGGGGATCGACCTGTCGATGGGCGCGGTGCTCACCTTGACGTCGCTATGCGTTGCCATCGTCTCGCTCGCGACCAAATCGATGCTGCTCGGCCTTGGCGCCGCCGTGCTGGTCGGAACGCTCTTCGGCCTCGCCAATGGCTGGCTGGTGGCGATCGCAAAGATCCCGCCTTTCGTGGCGACGCTCGCCACACTCGGCATGGCGCATGGCCTGTCGCTGATCGTCAGCGACGGCCAAAGCGTGGTCGGCATTCCCCACAGCGTGCGCGACATCTACTCCGCTCAGCTCCTGGGCGTTCCCGTGCCGATCCTCATGGGCGTCGCGAGCTACTGCATCTTTCACGCCCTGCTCTACCACACCCGCTTCGGCACCTATGTTTTCGCGCTCGGCGGCAATCGCGAGGCGCTCCGCTATGCGGGCTTGTCGCCCAACCGGCTGCTGATCGCGGTCTACGCCATCGGCGGCATGATGGCCGGCGTCGCCGGCCTGTTGATGACGGCGCGGATGAATTCGGGACATCCGACCGCAGGGCTCGGACTCGAATTCGACGCGATCGCTGCGGTCGCGGTCGGCGGCACCTCGTTCGAGCGCGGCAACGGCTGGCTGCTCGGCACCGTGCTCGGCGTCCTCGCCGTGGGCGTTCTGCGCAACGGGCTCAATCTGGTCTCGCTGCCATCCTCGGTCCAGGTCGCGAGCGTCGGCCTTCTCGTGATCCTTGCGATGTTCCTCGACGGACTGCGGAGCCGGGCATGAGCGAACTTGCCAAGGACACGCCGCGGCCGCACTGGTCGTTCCTGTCGCAGAACGCGATGCAATTGTTCTATCGGCTGCTGGCCGCATTCCTGATCTGCGCCGTCCTGAGCATCCTCAGCGATTCATTCCTGAACCTTGGCAACATCCTGAACGTGCTGAGACAGGCGAGCCTGACGTTCTTCATCGCATCCGGCCTGACGCTCGTCGTGCTGACGGCCGGGCTCGATCTGTCGGTCGGCGCCAATGTCGCTTTGTCGGCGTGCCTCGCAGGCATGGTGATCCATCAGACCGGTTCGCCGACGCTCGGCATCCTCACCGGCCTGCTGGCCGGCGGCGCCGTGGGATTGATGAACGGCGTCATGGTGACCGCGATGCGCATTCCATCCTTCATCGCGACCTATGGCATGCTGTGGGTGCTGAACGGGGTGACCTACTGGTACATGGCTGGTGAGACGATCCACGGCTTCCCTGCCGGTTTCCGCCTGATCGGCAGCGGCTATTTCCTCGGCCTGCCAATCCCGGTCTATCTGCTGCTGGTGTTCCTCGCGATCGGCTCGCTGTTCGCGCATCGCACCGTCTGGGGCCAGGAGATTTATGCGATCGGTGCGAACCCCGTCGCCGCGCGTCTGTCAGGCATTCCCGTCAGCCGCCGGCTGCTGCTGGTCTACACCGTCTCGGGCACCATGGCAGGGCTGGCTTCCATCATCTTCCTGTCGCGGCTCAACTCGGCCGAGGCCGATATCGGCGAGAGCCTGACCTTGCCGGCGATCGCGGCCGTGCTGATCGGCGGCACCTCGCTGTTTGGCGGCGTCGGCACCATCTTCGGCACTTTCGTCGGCTCGCTCATCCTGACGCTGGTGCTCAATGGCATGAATCTGCTGTCGATCAATGCCAACTGGCAGCCGCTCGTCACCGGGATTATCGTCATCATCGCCGTCTGGCTGGACATGAAGACGCGCCGTCCAGCGTCGTGAGCATCCAACAAATGAGCTTGCAACAAGAACATCGCCAGGGAGGACATACCATGCAGCACCGAACATCAGTCTGTCTCGCTCTATCGCTCCTGATCGCCTCCGCCACGACGCAGGCCCGCGCTGACGGCGAGACCATCGCCGTGTTCACGAAGAACCAGACCAATCCGTTCTTCCAGACGGTGCGGGTTGGCGCAGACAACATGGCGAAGTCACTGAACGCCAAGATCCTGCACTATATTCCCACCAAACCGGACTCGATCCCCGAGCAGCTCAGCCAGATCGAGGACGTCGTCGTGAAGAAGCCGAGCGCGATCGTGTTCACACCGGTCGACTACAAGGCGATGGTGCCCGGGGTCGAGAAGATCAACGACGCCAAGATTCCCGTCGTCAACATCACCGACCGCTCTGCCGGCGGCAAGTTCGTCTCCTTCATCGGTGCCGACGATTACAGCCTCGGCCTGGAGACCGGACGCTTCCTGCTCAAGACGCTTGGCGGCAAGGGCAACGTGGTCATCATCGAAGGCGTCAAGGGATCGCTCACCAATGTCGACCGCGTACGCGGCTTCAACGATGCGCTGAAGGAAAATTCCGGCGTGAAGCTGCTGGCCTCACAGCCCGGCAACTACCAGCGCCTGCAGGCGCTGCAGGTGATGGAAAACCTGATGCAGTCCAACTCGCAGATCGACGGCGTGCTCGCCGCCAACGACGCGATGGCGGTCGGCGCCATCGAGGCGCTGGACGGCGCCAATCGCAAGGCGCTGGTGATCGGCATCAATGGCACCAAGGAGGCGATCGATGCGATCAAGTCGGGCAAGCTGCTGGCGAGCGGCGACTATAACGGCTTCGCCCAGGGCTGCCTCGGCACGATGATGGCGATCCGCACGCTGCGCGGCGAGCCGGTCATCAACGAGATCGTGCTGAAGCCGACCGTCATCACCAAGGATAACTACCAGCCGTTCGACGTATCCCTCGACCAGCGCAGCTGCCCCACCTTCGACGACGCCGGTAAGCTCGGCGCGAAGTAGGATGCCTTTGGGTCAAGGGCGAGGCGGCCTGCAGCAGCCGGCCGTCCTGCGTCAACACCGGAGAAAACCAGGATGCTGTTTGCGATTCACGCGCTGGACAAGGCCGATGCGCTGCCGGTCCGGCTTGCCAATTACGATGCGCACAAGGCCTATCTCGAGGATAGCACCCGCCTCCCGGTCACCATCGTGATGTCCGGCCCGCTCGTCTCCGACGACGGCGCGACGATGATCGGCAGCCTCTTCCTGGTCGAAGCTCCCGGTCGCGCCGAAGCGGAAGCGTTCAACCGCGCCGATCCGTTCGCCGCAGCCGGCATCTGGGAAAGGGTGACGATCACCGGGTTCTTCCGACGGAAGGGGTAGTCAGCTCCCCAGCTCGACGCCAGCCAGCGCCTCGCTCAGCTTCGCGAGCGCCGTGTGGTCCTGCCCTGGCCCGAGCAGCCCTTGCGCGCTCGCGCTGAGCTCGCGGCAGAGATTGGAGAACGGCGCGGCAACACCGTTGGCGCGCGCCACCTCGAGCGCGATCGAGAGGTCCTTCACCATCAGATCAAGGCCGAAGCCGCTGTTGAACTGGCGCGACAGCACGAACTGCTTGAACTTCTTCTGCGTCGAATTGTTCATCCCGGTCGAAGCATTGAGCACGTCGGTCATCAGACCGGGATCGATGCCGAACTGCTGCCCGATCAACAAGGCCTCGATGCCGATCAGGAAGCCGCCGGCCGAAACCAGATTGTTGAGCGCCTTCATCGCCTGGCCGGAGCCGAGGCCGCCGATGCGATGGATCGTGGTGCCCATGGCACGCAGCAGCGGCTCGACACGATCGAGCGCGGCCGCCTCGCCACCGGCCATGATCGCGAGCTCGCCGGTGACCGCGCGCGGCACGCCGCCGGAGACCGGCGCGTCGAGCATGATCACGCCGAGCGGAGCGAGTTCGGTGGCGATCGCCTGCGTCGCCGCTGGCGCGCCGGAGCTCATGTCGATGACGATGTGACCCTGCTTCAGTCCGGCGCGCAGCGCCGCAACGACATCAGCCACATGCTTGCTGGTGGGCAGCATGGTGATCACGACATCGGCCTGCGCCGCGGCGGCTGCGAGATCCTCCGCGGCGATGCCGCCGACCTTCTGCACAAACTCGGCGCTGCGGCCTGGCACGGCATCGTTGACGGCGACCGCGAAGCCGGCGCCGAGCAGGCGCGCGGCCATCGGCCAGCCCATGTTGCCGACACCGACGAACAGGACCGTCTTCGGCGCGTTCATGCGCCCTCCTTCTTGGCGATGGCGCCTTCTGCGACCAGCACCTCATGCGCTGCCTTGAATGCCTCGAGGCCTGCGGGGATGCCGCAATAGACGGTCGCGTGCAGCAGGATCTCCTTGATCTCGTCGACCGTGACGCCGTTCGTCAGCGCGCCCTTGACATGCAGCTTCAATTCGCTCGGTTTGCTGAGCGCGGTCAGCATCGCCAGGTTGACGATGCTGCGCGTCCGGCGATCGAGGCCCGGCCGGGTCCAGGCATAGCCCCAGCACATCTCGGTGGTGATGTGCTGGAACGCCATCATGAAGTCGTCGGCCTTGGCCAGGCTGCCATCGACATAGGCTGCGCCGAGCACCTCGCGGCGCACCTTCAGGCCCTTCTCGAACAGCTCATTCTCATCGCTCATCCGGTCGTCTCCTTCACTGCAAAGCCCGACGTTTTTAACGCTTCAGCCCGCGCAGTGACAACAGCGCCGCGACGCGCTGTCGACCGCGTCCGCGCGGCGGAATTGAGCGGGGCTTCGAGGCAGCTAGCCGTGCTTGACGATCAGCGTCTTCATCGCGCCGAACTCATAGAGCGCCTCGAAACCCTTCTCGCGACCGTGGCCCGACTTCTTCATGCCGCCGAACGGCAGCTCGATTCCGCCGCCCGCGCCGTAGCCGTTGACGAACATCTGGCCGACCTTGACCTTGCGCGCGACGCGCATCGCGCGCGAGCCGTCGCCCGACCACACGCCGGCGACCAGGCCGAAATCGGTGGCGTTGGCGAGCCTGATGGCATCGGCCTCGTCGTCGAATGGCATCGCCGCCAGCACCGGTCCGAACACCTCCTCGCGCGCCAGCTCGGAATCGCGGGCGACATGCTGATAGAGCGCCGGCGCGACGTAGAAGCCCTCGCCCGGCACGCCGTCGGCGATCCTGCCAGTGGCGACACGCGCAGCGCCGCCACTCTCGGCACGCGCCAGCATGCCCTCGATGCGCTTCTTCTGCACCGCGCTGATGACCGGACCAAGATCGAGATCCATCTCCGGCGTACCGGCGGTGATCTTCTCGAACCGCAGCTTCAACTCGGACAGAAAGCGGTCCCAGATTGAACGCTCGACCAGCACCCGCGAGCCGGCCGAGCAGGTCTGGCCGGCATTCTGCACGATCGCGGCCGCCACCGAGGTCAGGGCCGCATCGAGATCGGCATCGGCGAACACAATCTGCGGCGACTTTCCGCCGAGCTCGAGCGTGCAACCAATATGGTTCTTCGCCGCCGCGATCTGCACCAATGTGCCGACCTCGGGGCTGCCGGTGAAGGAGATGAAATCGATGCCGTCATGCGCCGACAGCGCCGCCCCCGCTTCCTCGCCGAGGCCGGGCACGACATTGATCGCGCCAGCAGGGAAGCCTGCCTCGGCAGCGAGCTCGGCGAGCCGCAGCGGCACCAGACAGGCCTCCTCTGCCGGCTTGATCACGGTCGCATTGCCCATCGCGAGTGCCGGTGCGACGGTGCGGCCGAACATCTGGCCGGGATAGTTCCAGGGAATGATGTGAGCGGTGACGCCGAGCGGCTCGTACACGGTGGTGACGAAGAAGCCGTCGAGGAACGGGATGGTGTCGCCATGCACCTTGTCGGCTGCGCCGCCGTAATATTCAAAGTAGCGCGCGACCGCAACAACGTCGGCCTTGGCCTGCTTCATCGGCTTGCCGTTATCGGCGGCCTCGAGCTTCGCCAGCTCCTCGGCATGGTCCTCGACCAGACGGCCGAGCCTCGACAGCAGCCGCCCGCGCTCGACCGCCGCGAGGCGCCCCCAGGAACCTTCGAGTGCACGACGCGCCGCGGCGACGGCCAGGTCGATATCGGGCTTGTCGCCGGCGGCAATGGACGCGATCACCTGTCCGGTCGCCGGCGCCAGCATCGCGATGGTCCGGCCCGACTGCGCGGGCTGCCACTTGTTGTCGATGAAGACGCCCTTGGCGGCGGGCAGCTTGACGTTGGCGTTCATGACGACCCTCTACTCTCTCTCGCTATCCAGCTGCAGCAGCCACGCGCCCCCAGAGAAACTCCGATGGGAAGCGGCTGGGACGCTGCTCTCGTTCAAATATACCTTCTGCGTCCCAGTCATCCGATCACTGCACCGGTCATGCTCGGCGCGTGTAGCATCATAAGCGGCGGATTGCACACGATCGCCATGCCGATCACCAGCATTTGCAGTTGCAAGCCCGACAGCAGTCCTGCCGTGCGGCCGGCCGAGCTATGAGAAGCAGACGATGATCGCGCTGCACGCTCTCGCCAACAAGGACCAACTTGCCTGATTGCAGGACAATCCGGCCGTGGTCCGAAACGACATCAGGGTCCGGCCCTCGCATGCTGCGCATGTCCAGGCCGCGGGCCGCTCGCCGGGAGGCACCTGTCGCCCGGTTTGCCGAGATCGATCAGCTCTTCGTCGACGCGAGCGCGAACACGATCGCGTCGGACAACTGGCCGAGACGAAACGGCTTGGCGAGGAGCTTGGTGGTGGCGCGGAAGTCCTCGGGCACGAGCGAGGGATCGGCGAAACCGGACATGAAAAGGATGGGGAGATCGGGCCACCTGCGGCGCACGAGCCGCGCGAGATCGATTCCGGTCATGTCGCCGGGCAGGACGATATCCGTCAGAAGCAGCGAGACCGGCCCCCGCCGCTCCAGCTCGGCGATGGCAAGCGCAGCATTGATGACCACGACAGGATCGTATCCCATTGCGGACAGCATGGTGGAAGCCATGGCGCCGACCAGGACATTGTCCTCCACGACAAGAATCCGCTCGCCCGTCTCGGGTCGCGACAGGCGCGACGCTCCGGCATTCGGCCGCTCGACCACCGCGGGCCCGGCGCTCGGCAGATACAGCGTGACGCGAGTGCCCTCCCCCACCTGGCTCGAGATCACGACCGTGCCTCCAGACTGCCTGGCAAAGCCGTAGACCATGCTCAGCCCGAGCCCGCTGCCCTTG
The DNA here is from genome assembly GCF_000239775.1 of Bradyrhizobium sp. ORS 375. Lineage (GTDB taxonomy): Bacteria > Pseudomonadota > Alphaproteobacteria > Rhizobiales > Xanthobacteraceae > Bradyrhizobium. The sequence goes on along the minus strand of NZ_CAFI01000439.1, from coordinate 74,214 downwards.
CCGAACTCCTTGGTGGTGAAGAACGGCTCGAAGGCGCGGCGTGCGATGTCGGGCGGCATGCCGCCGCCCATATCCGATACCGCAATCGTCACGTAGTCGCCGGGATCGATGCGCTCGTCACCGTCGTCGAGCGGCCGCTCGAGCACCGCATTCGCGGTCGTGATCGTCAGCCGTCCGCCGCTGGGCATCGCATCGCGCGCGTTGAGGGCGAGATTGAGCAGCGCATTCTGCAGTTGCGTGGGATCGATCAGGCAGTGCCACAGGCCCGGATCCTGCGCCAGCTCGATCTCGATGGTCTCGCCGAGCGTCCGCTGCAGAATGGTGGTCATACCGCCGACCAGCTGATTGACGTCGGTGATCTGCGGCTGCAGCGTCTGCTTGCGCGCAAAGGCGAGCAAGCGCCGATTGAGGTCGGCGACCCGCTCGGCCGCCTCGATCGCGCGCTCGGCCATGCCGCGGCAGTCGGCCTCGCCGGGCGACAACGTGTCGAGCAGAAGATCGAGATTGCCAAGCGTCGCAGCCAGCATGTTGTTGGAGTCGTGCGCGATGCCTCCGGCCAGCTGACCGATAGCGTCCATCTTCTGGGCCTGGCGCAGCTCGTCCTCGATGCGCTTGCGCTCGGTGATGTCGACGGACAGCACGACATAGCCGCGAACGATGCCGTCCTGGCCGCGATCGGGCACCCGGATGGTCTCGCACCAGCGTTCGCGGCCGTCGGGAAACGTCACCTTTTCCTCACCGCGAGTGGTGCGCCCAGATAGCGCCGTCTCGATCTTTAGCCGCGCCTCTCCGGCGCGCAGCGGATCGATGAAACTGTCGATCCTGCGGCTGCGGATGGCCTCGGCCGGGGCCTGGGCATACCACTCGCGCGCGACGCGGTTGGCGAAACGGATGCTGCCATCGGCGCCGACGCGGACGATCAGCGCGGGGACGTTCTCGGTCACCAGCTGATACTGCTCCAGATTGTCCCGTACCGCCTGCTCGGAGGCCGCGCGCAGCTGCCATTGCCGGGCCAGGCTGAAGCCGAAGCCGGCAATCAGCAGATTGAGCCCGGCGGCGACGGCGCTGTAGTACAGCGCGTTGTTCTTCCAGCCCGCCAGATACTCCACGGGGTGACGCGCCACGGTCACCACCAGCGGCAAACCGGCGACCCGCCGATAGCTGATGCTGCGGGAGATTCCGTCGGTGACGCCGCTTCCCTCGAAGCTTCCGTGCGGTGCTTGCGGAAGGTACTGCGTGAACAGGCGATTGGATCGAACGTTGCGACCCGCGAACGCGTCAGCGTTCGGCGTCCGCAGCAGGATCGTGCCGTCGTCGCGGTACAGCGTCACGGTGCCGCGCTGTCCCACATTGAGCGACAAGAAGAACTGCCGGAGATTCTCGTAATCGACCGGCACGAACACGACTCCGGCGAAGCTGCCGTCCGGCATCGTGAAGGCGCGGCTGACCGCGATGAAGAAGCCGGTGTTGACGCGCGCGGCCACCGGCACGTCGATGAAGAGGCCGTGCTCCGGATCGTCCCGCTGGACCTTGAAATAGGCCCGATCGGCGAAATTGTTCTCGCGCCCGGGGCTGCCGTTACCCTCGCTGTCGCCCAGCAGGTTGCCCTCTGCATCGAGAACGACGATGCCGCCGGCGACGGGATATGGCGCCACCCTGCGCTTCAACTCGCTGATCAGCGCGGGATTGCCGCGGGTGAGCAGTGACGGATTGCGCTGGAGGCTGTCGATCGTCGTGCTCAGCAGAACCTCGACGCCCTGGATGTTGCGCAGCATGTATTCTTCGAGCGCGCGGGCAAGATCGCCATTAGCGGCCTCGGTCGTCCGATACGTCTCCCGATAGTTGACGAACAGCATGTGGGCGACGAAGGCGTCGCACAACAGGGCCACGACCAAGCCGCTCAGCACGATGATCCGCGGCGTCCAGCGGCGGTTCATCCCGAACCGCGGAGCGCCGCGGACCAGGGCGCCGATCAGGCCTGGCCGCCGCGAGCCGCGCCGATCGTCGACTGTCGTTGTGGTTGAGTCCAACATGGCGCAGAACTTCAGGAGAGCGTCGAGCCGGTCCACCGGAGAAGGATCGCCGCAGGAGTCTCAGCCGAACTCCCGTCAGCCTCCGGACATTTTGCCGAGCCCGACGTCCCGGGCCAGCGCCTCGCGAGCAATCGCTGTGCCTGGATAGCATGGTTTGCGCGCAGATGTCATCTTGGTGGTATTCGATTGCGCGACGCCCCCGGCGTTCGCCGGCGCGCCGCGCATCCGAGATCAGCAGAGGGAGCCGACGCCGGCCTGTGCCGAGACGGCGCGTCTCCGTTAGGCGTGCCGACGGGCGGCCGGCGTGTGCATGGCCTCCTGCTCCCGGCGCAGCCGCACCGCGGGCAGGGTCTCGTCGATGGCGACGTCCGACCAAGTGATGCACGCGTCCTTGGCCACGGGGCGAACCAGCCGCACCTGATGCGCGAGCCCCAGCGGAAGATAGCCATGGGCCAGCGAGTTATCCGCCGGCGTCAGCCTGCCGAACACGGTATAGCCGCCTTCACCGTCGAGCACATCGCCGGGCTTCAGATCGCGCTTGGCGGCCGCGGCGACATCGGCATTGAAGCAGGTCGCGACGCCGGTCGGCTCGCCGCGCAGGACGATCGAGGCCACGGAGATGCCGAGCTCGAGACCGATCAGGTGCCATTTCTTGTAGGAGCTCATGTAGCGGCCGCTGGGATCGGTGACGACCTTGTACTCCTCGAAGCAGTTGCGGACGTAGTCGCTGTCACCCTCGAAGCAGACCCAGACGCCCTTGCGGATGTCGTTGGCGATCGGGCGCCCGTCCGTGGTGAGACAGGACACGACCTCGACCTGCCCCTTGGCCTCCAGCACGCCGCCTTCCGCACGCGGCCTCATCAGCGTCGGAATGTCGTCGACCGAGCCGGGCGGAAACGCGAGGCCCTCCGACGGAGCCTCGAGCCCGGTGGCATTGGCGATCGCGGCCGATTCGATCGCGGGCTTGGAGCCGTCGAGAAAGGCGTTGAACATCTTCGGGTTCATGCCGCCACGCGCGGCCTGCTCCGCGGTGAGGCCCCAATGCTCCCACACGGTCTCCGGCGTCGACTCGCGATAGTGCGGCAGCCATTTGTGCCCGCGCCCCGCCGCCACGACGGGGAAGCCGCAGGCGCGGGCCCAATCGACGAGATCGCAAGCGAGCGCCGGCTGGTCGCCATAGGCGAGGCTATAGACGACGCCGGCCTGCTTGGCCTTGTGCGCCAGGATGGGCCCGCAGAATGCATCGGCTTCCACCGTCACGTTGACGATCGGCTTGCCCGCGGCGAAGGCCGCGAGGCAATGTTCGACCGCAGCGATCGGGTTGCCCGTGCATTCGGCGATCACGTCGATCGGCTCGCACGCGATCAGCGCCTGCCAATCGTCGGTCACGAACGTGGTGCCTTGACGCAGGGCCTCATCGAGCGAGGTCGCCGCGTATCGCTCCGCGGCCCAGCCCACGCGTGCGAGGTTCTCGATGGCGCGCGCGGGCGACAGATCGGCAATACCGACGAGATGGATGCCGGGCGTGCGCAGCACCTGATGCAGATACATCGCACCGAATTTGCCGGCGCCGATCAATCCCACCTTGATGGGCCGGCGCGCTACCGCGCGCTGCATGAGCTTGGCATAGAGGTTCACAGACGAATCTCCGTTGTCGCTCCGCGATCATCACCCAGCGAAGATGAAATGAGAACGGCGGAATCGCGTGCCTCGGGCGGTTGGTCGGTCCTGTTGCGCCGGGAAAGGTGGGCAAATCATGCTGGTGCCGAGGCGGACCGGCGATCTCGTTGTCGCCTTGCCTGTCCTCCGACATGGCATCAGGCTCTGAAGAGGCGCGCGTTGAGATCGGAGCGGAGGAAAGCTGTCGGCGTTAGTCGGACGGTCTATTCGCGGAGGCCGACAGGGATCGTAACTGAGCAGGTCGCGTCGAGAGCTCGGCTATTGGCCACGCTGCCGACCGAGCGCACGCTCCAACACGGACCCGAATGTGCACGCCTGTGACGCGCTGCCACGATCTGGTCCGGGCGGATCAGCGCAAGATCCGCCTCGTAGAGATCACGCAGAGATCTCGGCACGGTGACGATCTTGAGATCCACGCCGATTGCGATGGCCAGTTCGCGCATGGACTCCGCCCCAGAGAGCACGTTGGCAAACTGCAGCAGCGTTGCTGCACACGCAGCGATGGGTCCTTGCCCGATTTCACACCATCGCCTGGCGCACGTCCGGGTCGGCCAGGGTCTGGTCGAGCGTCCGTGCGGTCCGCTCGATGATGGCATCGATGTCGGCGTCCGTGCAGCACAGCGGAGGCGCGTAGCCGAGCACCCCCGTGGGGAAGGCGCGAATGACGAGGCCGTTGGCCCAGGCCCGATCGAAGATGCGGCGCGACGGCTCGGCGCTCGCCGGCAGCGGCGTCTTCCTCTCCTTGTCGGTCACGAGCTCGATCGCCGCCAGGAGGCCGCGGCCGCGGACCTCGCCGACCAGCGGATGATCTTGCAACGCACGAAGGCCAGCCATCAGTCGGGCACCGGCGCGCCGGCCATTCTCCAGCAGACCGTTCTCATAGAGATCGAGCACGGCAAGTCCGACGGCAGCGCTCACCGGATGCGCCGAATAGGTGTAGCCATGCCCCACAGCCGAGACCCCTGCTCCGTCGGCGATCACGCCATAGACATGATCGGACATCAGCACCGCGCCCATTGGGACATAGCCCGAGGTCAGGCCCTTGGCCACCGTCATGAAGTCCGGAACGATCTCGTCGTCAGTACAGGCGAACAGCGGGCCGGTGCGGCCGAAGCCCGTGATCACCTCGTCGGCGACGAACAGGATGCCGTGCTGCCGGCAGCGCTCGCGCATCGCCTTCATCCAGCCGTCCGGCGGCACCAGCACGCCGCCCGAGCCCTGGATTGGTTCGGCATAGAACGCCGCCACCCGCCCGGGACCGCCGACCTCGGCAATCTTGGCCTCGAGCGCGGCGAGCGATGCCGCGATGATCGCACCGGGATCGCCGCCGACCGGATTGCGATAGGCATAATGCGACGGAATCTTGTGCTGCCAATGCAGCGGCACGCCGAAATTGGCGTGGAAGCCGGGCAGCGCGGTCAGGCCCGCGCCGACCGTCGAGGAGCCGTGATAGCCCTGCTGCAGCGTGATGAACTGATCGCGCTGCGGCTGCCCCTTCGCGTGCCAATAGTAATGGATGAAGCGCACGGTGCTGTCGATCGCGTCCGAGCCGCCGAGCGTGAAGTAGACATGGTCGAGATCACCTGGGGCGCGCTCGGCCAATGCCGCGGCGAGCAGGATGGCCGACTCCGAGGCGAGACTGAAATAGCCGGTGGCATAAGGCAGCTCGCGCATCTGCCGCGCCGCCGCCTCCACGATGCTGTCATGGCCATAGCCGGCGTTGACGCACCACAGGCCGGCGAAGCCGTCGACCAACTGATGGCCGGAGGCATCGGTGACAACGGCCCCTTTGGCCGATTTCAGAACCCGCGCGCCCGCGGCCTCATGTCCGCGATAGGACGCAACCGGATGCACCAGATGGGCACGATCGAGTTCGATGAGCGAGTTGCTGAGCATGATTGATCTCCGGTTCAGCCGAACGCCTGGCTGGCCAATACAAATGATGTCGGGGAGTGCGCCTCGTGCTGTCGGCGGCCGGCCGACGCATGACGCTGCCACCGCCCGGCCTGGTAAGACAGCCGCACCGTGGCAGCTAGGTAATCCCTGCTGAAAGCGACCAAGCTTGCCGTGTCGGACATCATGCCATGCACTCCCATTTCCACCGGGAGTCTGAGGGAGCGGCCCCCGGCAGATCATCTGAAGGAGCTGATGCGGACAACATCTTCCGCCGCAGAACCGGGGCAAAGCCGCATCTTATGCTGACGGACCTGCCTATCATCGGACGCCGAAATCATCGCCCGCATGAGGACCCATGAGCAGCTTTCGCCCGAAATACGTGACCTTCGACTGCCACGGCACGCTGATCAACTTCGAGATGGCCGAGGCCGCCCGGGATCTCTACAGTGCAACTCTCTCCGAACCGGCGATGACCGAGTTCGTCAGCGTCTTCTCGGCCTACCGCCTCGACGAGGTCCTCGGTGCCTGGAAGCCCTATGCCGAGGTCGTCAGCAATGCGCTGGCGCGCAGCTGCCGCAGGATCGGAATCCCCTTCAAGCCTGAAGATGCCGAGACGGTGTATCGGCGCGTGCCGACCTGGGGTCCGCATCCGGACGTACCGGCGGGGCTCGCCAAGGTGGCGAGAGAAATTCCTCTGGTCATTCTCTCCAACGCGATGAACGTGCAGATCCCTTCGAACGTCGCCAAGCTCGGCGCGCCCTTCCATGCCGTGTTCACCGCCGAACAGGCGCACGCCTACAAGCCACGGATGCGGGCCTTCGAGTACATGTTCGACATGCTCGGCTGCGGCCCGGAGGACATCACTCACTGCTCCTCCTCGTTCCGCTACGATCTGATGACCGCGCATGATCTGGGCATCAAGAGCAAGGTCTGGGTCAACCGCGGCCACGAGCCGGCCAATCCGTATTACGGCTACGTCGAGATCAAGGACATCTCCGGCCTGCCCGGCGTCTTCGGTCTGTGAGCAGAGTGCCCGTGATGAAATGCGTCTCCTACTGGCGCGACACCGCGACCGCATTGGCCGACGATCACACCGGGCCCGTGGAGGGGCACCACGACGTCGCCGTGATCGGCGGCAGCTTCACCGGCCTCGGTGCCGGGCTGCAGCTTGCCAAGGCCGCGCCATGGTCGTCCTGATCGAAGCGGATCAGGTCGGCCCGGGCGCGTCGGGGCGCAATGGCGGTGATCTCAACAACGGGCTCGCGCACAGCTTTCTCGCTGCAAAGGCGGAGTTCGGCCGGATGCCGGCTGGCCGGTGCACCCCGGCCATTTCGGCGAGCCGTGGTTCCTGCCGCTGGTCGGCGCGTACGACAAGACGTTGGATTGAATTCGCTGAGTACGACGCCGGGGCTGTTCACCCATCCGCAATTCGTGGCGGAGCCGGTCGTCAATAGCCGAGGCTGCGGTCGACGAGACCGATCGGATCGAGCCCGGCGCGATGCCGCTTGATGTTCTCGGCCACGGCCAGCGCCGCCGAGTCCGGCTGCGTGACGCTCGCGACATGCGGCGTGATCAGGACGCGCGGATGCCGCCACAGCGGATGATCGGACGGCAGCGGCTCGGGATCCGTGACGTCCAACACGGCGCCAGACAGATGCCCGCGATCGAGCGCAGCAAGCAGCGCCGCCTGGTCGAGCTGCGCGCCGCGGCCGGTCTGCACCAGCGCGGCTCCTGGCGGCAGCTTGGCGAACAGCCCGGCATTCAGCAGCCCGCGCGTCCCGTCTGTCAGCGGTAGCAGGCAGATCAGGATGTCGGTGGTCGCCAGCAGCCTGTCCAGGCCATCGGCGCCATGATACGTCGTCACGCCGTCGATCATACGCGGACTACGGCTCCAGCCGGAAAGGGCAAAGCCGAACGGCTTCAGGCGCTCCAGCGTTGCCTGCCCAAGCATTCCCAGACCCAGCACGCCGATCCGCCGTTCCTGCGCCTGAGGCTGCGGGACGGCGCGCCAAAGCTGCTGCCGCTGCTGATCGAGATAGACGGGCCAGTTCCGATGCAGCGCCAGCACGGCCAGCGTGACGTATTCCTGCATCATCCTGATGATGCCGTCCTCCACCATTCGGACAATCTTGACCGATGCGGGCACCGAGGCGGCGTTGAACTGGTCGATGCCGGCACCGATCGAGAACAAGAGCTCGAGATTGCGATAGACGCCGAGGTCCGGCGGCACCGGCCAGGTGATCATGTAGCGGACGGCTGCGGGATCGACGCCGGTCAGGCCGATCGCAAACGGCAGATCCGGCAGCTCGCGGCCGAGCACCTCGCGGAAAATCCCGCCACGTTTGGCATCGGAATTGAACAGGAACGTCATGCGCTATCCGAACGGTGGATCGGGCTGGTTACGCGCCGCTTCGCGCGCCTGCCTCCCGACCATAGCGGCGACGGCCCGCGGTCTGTGCTGAATGAAGGATAGGATTGAGAAGAATGTTGCGAAGATTCGTCGCAGAAGCGTCAATATGCCGGCGTGACGGTCCCATGCTTCCCTTGCGCCTCATTGGGGTCCAACGAGGCGGGGGCCGGCGGAACGAGCAGCCGACGAGGAAAGCAGGTTGGCACAATCCGGACGTCGAGTCGTCGCGCTTGACGAGATCGGTCGCGCCTTGGGGGCGGCGAGGTGATTCTCCTACAGCGGCGCAACGCTGAACCGGGTCACTGGCAACGTGCCTTCGGTCGGTGGAAAAATCACGACCAAGTGGGGGCGGCGACCCTTGGTAGCGGGGGAGCGCTACCGCCTCTCTCTACACCAGCCAATTCTGCGATATCTCATCCACTCCGACGCATGAGGGGATTGACGAGGGCGGGGACAGGAAGGTCAGCTGTTGAACGTGCCTACTGTAGCGGAAAGCCGCAGCTGAGTAGATGCCGCTCACTCGTTGCAGCCCGCCGGGCGACGCCACACCTTTGCGTGGGGAGTGCTTTCGGTTGCGTTGTGCGACTCGACTCGCGAGCAGTCTTTTTGAAGCGCTGCACGGCCCGTGGCACCGTCACTCGTCAGGCACGGTGGCCCGCCTTCACTCGCCCGGCTTTTGCGGACCTGGCGTCCATCGTATCGAAAACAAGCGCCAGTTTGTCCGAGCCTGAATGCTGCCCCAGATGCCGTTCGGGGCGAGCAGCATGACAATCATCGCGGTGGCCCCCTGGAAGATCAGATACAAGTCGCCGGCATCTCGAAATAGCTCGCGCAGGCCGAAATAGATCAGCGTGCCGAGCACCGGTCCCTCGAGCGTGCCCGCGCCTCCAACCATCACGATGAACAGGATCTTGATCTGCCAGTCGATGTCAAAGCCTCCGGAGGGGTCCACATACAGCACAGACAGATAATAGAGGCCGCCAGCTAGCCCGCAGATGGCCGCGGAGATCACGAAGGCCGCCAGGCGATTTCGCGCGACCGCGATACCGACGCTGGCCGCGCCGTTCTCATTGTCCCGGATCGCCATCAGGGCAAGTCCGATGCGGCTTCTCAGCAGCACGTAGGTCCCGATCTGTGTCGTCAGCGCCAATGCCAGCGCAAGCCAGAAGACGTTGTCGGCGAAAGCCGCGGGATCGATGGCGGAGGCGTCGAGCACCACGCCGCGGGATGAGCCGGCCCATTCCCACTGGCCAAACAGCAGACGCAGGCTGTCCGCCAGGACCCAGATCCCGATCGAGAAATACGCGTCGCGCATGCGGTGCAGCAGCAGCACCATGACGAGCGCCACCAGAACGCAGACAAGCGCGCTCGCGCCGAGGCTGAGATAGGGTGATATTCCAAGCGCGTTGACGGTCAGGATAAGTGCATAGGCGCCAAGCCCCACGAAGGCGTGATGTCCGAAAGACAGCAGCCCGGTGTATCCGCACAGCAGATTCCAGCCCTGCGCCATGGCGAAGACCAACAGCATCTCCATGGCCAGACGCCGGTCGATCGGCAGAACCAGCGCGCCCGCCGAGAGCCCGACCGCAATCGCGACGACTGGCAGAATGGCTCTGGGGTCCACCATCATCTGTCCCCGGCTGAGTTTCATGCTCGCCTCCATGCCGGGCGAAAGGAGAAGTTCATCTGCTTCACCAGCAGGACGACGAAGAATGCCAAATGGCCGAACAGCGGTCCGGCATTTGGATTCAGCCGCAATGCGACCACCTGAACCACACCGAGGAACAGTCCGCCCAAGAAGCAGCCGCGCAGCGAACCAAGCCCGCCGATGATCACCACCTCGAAGGCGATCAGCAGCCGCTCCGCGCCGGAGAACGGCGAGAACGAGCTGCGCATTGCGAGCAGCAGCCCGGCGAGCGCCGACAGCGTCACGGCCAATCCCATGGCCGCGCTGTAGATCTTGCGGCGGTCGAAGCCGAGCGTCTCGAGGATCTCGAAGTCGTCGGCGGCGGCGCGGAAGGCGCGTCCGATTGTCGTTCGTGTCAGCAGGAAATTCGTCGCCACGAACAGGACGATGGCGGCGGAGAAGATCAGGAGTGGAAGCACGCCGATCGACATGCCGAAAAAGCTCAATCCCCGGTCCTGCAGTGCACCGACCTCGATCGAACGGATGTTGGAGCCGTAGATCTTGACGAGCGCGTTGCGCAGCATGATCGACAGTCCCATGGTGATGACCATTCCAGGAATCGGATTGGGCCCGAGCACCCGGTTCAGGATCGTGGCCTGCAGCAGCCAGCCAAGCGCAAAGGCCGCCATCGCGACGCAGATCACGACGAGGGGCAGCGGCAATGGCGTCAGCGTCAGCAGCGAGACGCCGAGATAGGCCGCGAGCACGATGAACTCGCCGTGCGCGATATTGACGACGCGCATGATGCCGAAGGCCAGGGCGAGGCCCAGCCCGAACAGGCCGTAGAGGCCGCCAACCATCAGGCCGTTGAGGATGGCCTCGACAATGCTCATGAGCCGTGATCCCCGAAATAGGCGTGCTTGATTTCCTCCAGCGTCACGTCCGCTGCGGGCCTCTCCAGCGTGACCCGGCCTTTCAGCAGGCAGTAGATGCGGTTCGATGAGTTGCGCGCGCGCATCGTATCCTGCTCCACCAGCACGATCGAAATGCCGCTGCCGCGGATGTCGGCAAAACAGGCGTAGATTTCATTGATGACCTTCGGCGCCAGCCCAAGCGACAGCTCGTCGCACAGCAACAGCCGAGGATTGGTGAGCAGCGCACGGGCGATCGCAACCATCTGCTGCTGCCCGCCGGAGATGTCCGAGGCAGGAGCATGGCGCAGGTCGCGCATGGCCGGGAACAGATCGTAGACCGCCGGGAGCGTCCATGGACCGGGCCGGGCCCGCGCCATACCCATCAGCAGATTTTCCTCCACCGTCAGCGAATGAAACAAGCGACGGCCCTCGGGGACGAGCGCAATGCCCCGTCGCGCGACGATGTTGCAGCGCTGATGTGTGATATCCTCTCCGGCGAAGCGGATGCTGCCGCGACCGGTCGGCGTCAGGCCGATGATCGCCCGCAGCAGCGTGGACTTTCCCGCGCCGTTGGCGCCGATGACGGCGATGGTCTCGCCCTCGTCGACATGGAGCGTCACGCCGAAGGTGGCCTGGAGATCGTTGTAGAAGACGTCGAGGTTCTCAACGGTCAGCAGCGACATCGACCGAAATCCCAAGGTAGACTTCCTGCACGATGGCAGACGCCATCACGTCGGCGGGTGGCCCCTCGACCAGCTTGGCGCCGAAATGCAGCACCATGATCCGGTCAGCCGCCGCCATCAGCGCGTGGGCGATATGCTCGATCCAGATGACGGCGTGATCGCGCTTCAGCGCATTCACGATGTCGACCAGCTGGTGCACTTCGTGCTCCGTGAGGCCGCCGGCGACTTCGTCAAGCAGCAGGAGCCGGGTCCCGACACTCATCGCCTTGGCGAGTTCCAGGCGTTTGCGATCGAGCAGGGGCAATCCGCCAGCCAGGAGGTCGCGCTTGTGAGCAAGCCCGACAGCTTCGAGGATCTCGATGGCGCGCCGCTGCGGGGCCGTCGAGCGGTCAGCGCCATGCACCACGCCCGCGAGCACGTTCTCGAAAACAGTCAGCCCCGCGAACGGGCGCGGAATCTGAAAAGCGCGGCCGATGCCGCGTCTGGCGCGCCGATACTGCGGCAGATGCGTGATATCGACATCGTCGAGCATGACCCTGCCGGCATTCGGGGCCACGCACCCGTCGAGAAGGTTGAAAAGAGTGGTCTTGCCGGCGCCGTTCGGCCCGATAATGCCAAGGCACTCGCCGGCAGCAGCCGTGAAGCTGACCTGGTCGACGACGGTCTTCACACCATAGCGCTTCTCGAGGCGCTCAACCGCCAGAACTGGCTTCATCCTCTTTCCCCGGAGAAACAGCAGACGGGAGACTGCCCAAGCAGCAGTCCCCGTCCGCATCGTGCGTCAGCTCAGCTCCGACAGAAGCTTGAATTCGTCCTGCACTTCAAATCCGCTGGTTGATCCCTTGTAGGTCACGCGCAGATCGTATTTGTACTTCCCGGTCTTCGTCCGCCGCCACTGTCCCGCAACCAGCGGAGTCTTAGCAATGCCCTGAACAGGTCCCGAGGCGAAGTCGACGGTGCCGACCACCGTGTCGAGCTTGGTCTTAGCAAAGGCGGCGCGGACCGCCTCCTTGTTCTTCGGATCGCCGGAGGTCTTGAGCGCGTTCACCGCGACTTCCCAGAGGGCATGAGTATAGCCGAGCACGGGGGTCCACTGCGCGCCCTGCTTGTCCTCCCAGGCGGCCGCCAGCGCCTTCGCGCTCTCACCCGTCAGACTCGACGCATAGGGCAGCTGCGGCGACCACCAGATCTCGGTGGACAGGCCGTCGCCGCGATCGCCGAGCGCATCGATGCCGCCCGGAAACATAAAGGCTCCGGCAATGGTCACGATCTCCGGCCTGTAGCCGGCTTGCGCCGCGCCGCGCCAGAACGAGGCGAAATGGTTGGCGAACATGAAGCCCGTGAGCATCTGGGCATCCGCGCTCTTGAAGGTCGAGACCTGATTCGAGAAGTCGTCGGTTTCGATCTTGAACATGCCGCCTTCGACATTGCTGTAACCACCGGATTTGAGCGCCGCAGGCAGGCCGCGCTCCGGATCGGCAAATCCGCGCGCGGCGGGCTGGTCGACGTAGAACGTGCCGACCTTCTGGTTGAGGCGCTTTCGCACCGGCTCCCACATGCCGAGATAAGCGGCCGTAATGTCGGGCGTCTCGAACAGAAAATGGAAGGCCCACGGCGTGCCGTTGTTGCTGTAGGCCTGCGGCCCGCCGCGCATCGCGACCATGGCATCGGACGGAAACAGCGTGGAGATCATCGGCGTGCGATTGATCGTCGCCATCTGTCCGCCACCGACGGCGGCGAGCCCCTCGGGCGCGACGATCAGGTCGACCTTCTGCCGGGTGATCAGCTCGGTGACCGCCTGGGTCGCGGTATTGATCGAGCTTTGACTGTCACGCAGCAGGATTTCGACCGAATAGCGCTTGCCGCCGATCTCGAGGCCGCCGGCGAAGATCTTCTCCATCTGCGCCTTCACGAACGGCACGGCCTCGCCGAACAGCGCGCCTGGACCGGACACTGCGGCGATCCAGCCGATGCGGATCGTTCCGGCCTCGGCCGCCCGCACGGCAGGAAAATAGAGGCTGATGGCCGATGCGCCGGCCGCCGCCGCCCCGGTCAGCAAGCGGCGTCGCGATACGCCCGCATCTGGTGCGGGCACGATTCTGCTTGAAGTCGTCATCCGTGTTTCCTCCTCGCCCGGTCAAGATCGTCTTTTTCAATCAATTGACCAAATCATATGATTGGATTAGCGTTGAGTCAATCAACTGATTTGGTCAAATGACTTAGGTGCAGACCGTGGCTTCGACCGCCGCGCTCGCCCATGCGGAGGACAAACATGAAGGGCGAGATCTGGAGCTGGGACGCGTCAACGACGGCGGCTGCAATCCGCGCGGGCAAGATCTCCAGCCGTCAGGCGATCGAGGCCGCGCTCGGCAGGCTCCGCGAGGTCAACCCTGCCATCAACGCCGTGGTCGAGACGCTGGAGGAGGAAGCGTTGGCCGCTGCCGACCGCGCGGACAGGACCGCCAACCTCGAAGCCGCTGGGCCGTTGCACGGCGTGCCGGTGACCACCAAGATCAATGTCGATCTGGCCGGTCATGCCACCACCAACGGTCTGGTGGCGATGAAGGACGCTCTCGCCGGGGAGGACAGTGCGCCGGTCGCCGCGCTACGTCGCGCCGGTGCCATCATCATCGGCCGGACCAACGTCCCCGCATTCTCCTATCGGTGGTTCACCGGCAACGATCTGCACGGCACGACAAAGAATCCCTGGAATCCGAAATTGTCGCCGGGCGGCTCGAGCGGCGGCGCGGCGGCAGCAACCGCGGTCGGAATCGGCGCGTTCGGCCACGGCAATGATGTGGCGGGATCGCTGCGATTACCGGCGAGCGCGTGCGGCATCTATGGCATGCGCCCCACGGTGGGGCGACTGCCGAGCTACAATCCCTCGCAGCGGATGGAGCCTTCGCTCTGCCTGCAGATCGGCGCAACCGAGGGACTGCTCGCGCGATCGGTGCGCGACCTGCGCATCGGACTTGCAGCGCTCGAGGCGCGGGATCACCGCGATCCATGGCAGACGCCGGCGCCGATGCCTCGCGAAGCGGATCGCCTGCCCTGCAAGGTGGCGCTGTTCACAGGCGAGCAGGAGTTCGGCACGGCGCCTGAAATCGTCAGCCTCGTTCGCAAGGCCGCAGGCTGGCTGGAGCAAGCAGGCTACCTGGTCGAAGAGGTGCGGCTGCCGCCACTGGCCGACATCGCCGAATTGTGGATGGCCATGCTGTACGCGGAATGCAGCGGTCCGGTGCGAGAGGCGATGTTCGAGCTTGGCGGCGACGCATTCCGCCGATCCTTCATCGACAGCGCTGCGAACTTTCCGGTGCTGGACGCTTCGAGCCTGTACCGCGCGTGGGAGCGCCGGCTGTCGATCCAGCGCGAATGGGCAGTGTTCCTGAGCGAATATCCCATCGTGCTGATGCCGACATCGCTGCAGCCCACCTTCCCGATTGACCATGATCTGGCCGGGCCGGACGCGCTCGCGGCCATCTGCAAGGCATTCACTCCGTTGTCGTCCATCGCCGGGTTGGCGTTGCCCGCGATCTCGGTGCCTGCTGGGTCTGCCGCCGGAGCGCCGGCGGGCGTGCAGATCATCTCCGGGCGATTCATGGAGGATCGCTGCCTCGCTGCGGCGGCCGTCATGGAGGAACACATCGGAAAATTGCGGCCGATAGATCCGAAAGTCGCTTGATTTGGTGCCGATGCGCGGCAACATGAATCCCATGAACCAGCCTGTCACCAGAACGAGCTCCGCGCGTCCCAATAGCGACGGCCGGCGCGAGCAGATCATCGACGCGGCGCTCAAGGTGATGATCGCGGAGGGCGTCTACCGCGCCACGACCCGCAAGATTGCCGAGGCTGCCGGCGTCAACGTCGCAACGCTGCACTATCACTTTCATGACAAGGAGGAGATCCTCTTCAAGGTCATGGAGCTCCTCGTCGCCAACTACCGCGCCACCCTGGCGAACCAATTCGCGGCTCCGCAGAAGCTCCATGACCGCATCGCCGATCTCCTGCGCTTCATCTGGAGCGAGATCGAAAAGGCCCCCGGCGAGCAGCTGGCACTGCAGGAAATGACGCTCTACGTGCTTCGACATCCCCATGCCGAGCACATGGCTCGCGAGAAGGACCGCGAGTTTTTGTCGCTCTACGCCGACTCGCTGCGCATGGCGACGGATGTCCGCCCCGAGGACGAGCCGCAGATCATGGAGCTCGCCAACTTCATCTACACGAGCTTCGTCGGCATGCTCAACCAGTGGCTGGCGCTGCGGGATGCAGATCTGTTCACGCAGGCGATGAACAATCTGATCCGGGCGGCCCAGGAACTGGCTGGGAGCATGCTATCGAGCAGGCCGCGCAGGCGAGGCCAAGGGTGATATGTGAGAGGCCGATGGCTTGAACTGGTGCAATCGCAGCAGATCCAATGTAAAATCCTGCGGATGACATGCCGGTGGTCGAATGTTCCCCAAAGCCGCTTATCAGCTCGCAGCTCCCATCACTGACAGACGGACCGATATACTTTTCTGACACTAGTCCCTTTGGTCGAGCAGCTTGGCGACGCGACGCAAGCCGAGCAGATACCCCTGAGTGCCGAATCCTGCGATCACCCCATCAGCTCGCTTGGAGACAAACGAGTGGTGGCGAAACTCCTCGCGCTTGTGAACGTTTGAAATATGTACCTCGATCACCGTCCCTTCGAACGTGTTCAGGGCATCCAGAATGGCGACCGAGGTATGGGTGAAAGCCGCGGGGTTCATCACGATGCCAGCGGCCGTCTCCCGCGCCTCATGGATCCAATCGATGATCTCGTATTCTCTGTTGGATTGGTGAAAGCGGATCTCCAGCCCGATCGCCTTGGCCAGCACCTGACAATCCCGCTCCACATCCGCAAGCGTCTCATGACCGTAGATGTGGGGCTGACGCTTGCCGAGCAGATTGAGATTTGGCCCGTTCAAGACGTAGACAAGACGGCTCATGGACGTACTCCGTTCAGTGATGAGCGAGAATCTCACCAAGGAACTGCTTGGTGCGGGCGTGCTGAGGATTGCGGAAGAAAGCATCGGGTGCGCCTTCTTCGATGATCTGTCCGTCAGCCATGAAGATGATGCGATCGGCAACTTGGCGGGCAAAGCCCATCTCGTGGGTGACGCAGATCATGGTCATGCCGTCGTTGGCGAGGCCGATCATCGTATCGAGCACTTCCTTGACCATCTCGGGGTCGAGGGCGGACGTCGGCTCGTCAAACAGCATCACCTTGGGCTGCATGCAGAGCGCGCGCGCGATCGCGACGCGCTGTTGCTGGCCGCCCGATAGCTGAGCCGGATACTTCTCGGCCTGGTCGCCGATGCGCACCCGCTCAAGATATTTTCGCGCGGTCGCCTCCGCCTCTGTCTTGCTGATGCGGCGCGCGCGAATCGGCGCGAGCATGCAGTTCTGCAACACCGTCAAATGCGGAAACAGATTGAAGCTCTGAAACACCATCCCGACGTCCTGACGCACGACGTCGATCGCCTTGATGCTGTCGTCCAGCGCATGACCGTTGACGGCAATGCTGCCCTGCTGAATCGCCTCCAGGCGGTTGATGCAGCGGATCAGCGTCGACTTGCCCGAACCGGACGGACCGCACAGCACGATCTTTTCACCTCTGCGCACGGTGAGATCAACGTTGCGGAGGGCTTGATATCTGCCGTACCACTTCTGCACGCCCTTCATTTCGATCAGGATCTGGTCCTGCATGCTCGTCTCCGCTGTCGAGCGGCGGCCGACGCAGGTCGCGCCGGCCGCTTGCGTGGCTACTGGACGGTGAACGGAACGCCGGGGACGGAGTCGGGGAAGGTCGGCACGGGCACCTTCATCCATTTGGCGTAGAAGGCGGCCAGCCTGCCGTCCGACTTGATCTGATCGATGAACTTGTTGACCGTCTCGTTCCACTCCTTCTCACCCAGGCGGGTGCATGCGCCGTTGTACAGCGCGGTGAAGTGGAGCTTGGGCTCGAATCCGAGATCAGGCTTTGCGGCGTTGAGACGTTGCGGGTAGAACAAGTTCGCACCGACGGCCTGGACCTGGCCCGAGAGCAGCGCTTGGATCGTGGCCGCATCATCGTCGAACCGGCGGATCTCGGTGCCCGACGGCGCATTGTTGGTGACCTGGGTGTCTTGCGTCGAGGAGCGCGGGACGCCGATGACGTATTTTCCCATGTCAGCATTGCTGCTGATCGGCATCGCCTTGGCTGCGACCAGCGTGATCTCGTTGGCGACATAGGGCTTGGAATACTGCACCGCTTTGGCGCGATCCGGCAGCATGGCCATGGTCGCGAACAGGATGTCCACACGGCCCGTGGTCAGTGCCGGGATACGATTGGCCACGGCCAGCGGGGTGAATTCGGCCTTTACGCCGAGGTATTCAGCGAAGGCGCGCCCCATGTCGGCATCGATGCCATCCTGCTTTCCTGAGCTGTCAACATAGCCCCAGGGAGGATTATCGCCCTGAATGCCGATGACGACGACACCCTTCTTCTTGACGTCCTCCAACGTGCCGGCACTTGCTTTGCCCGGCGTGGCGACAGCCGCCATTGCGAGAAGCGCAACGCCGAGCTGGCGGCGAGTGATGGAAAGTAGCATTTTGTGTTTCCTCCGTTGTTGCTGGCTGTGTTTTTGATTGAGCAGGTGCGCCGTTCCTACCTTTGACCGGCCAAGGCGAGCCTGGCCTCCATCCGGCTGCCCCACCACGAGAGTGGCCAGCAGAGGACGAAATACATTGCGCCGACCACGCCGAAGACGAGCAACGGCTGGAAGGTCTGGTTCGATACGATCTGACCGGCGCGGGCGAGCTCGATGAAGCCGACAATGGCGGCGAGCGATGTGCCTTTGATGAGCTGCACGAGATAGCCGATGGTGGCCGGCAGCGAGATTCGGATCGCCTGCGGCAGCACGATGTCACGCATGCGGGATGAATAGTGCAGCCCGAGCGCCATCGCTGCCTCGGTCTGGCCGAGCGGCACCGCCTGGATCGCGCCGCGCCAGATCTCGCCAAGAAAGGCCGAGGCATTCACGGTGAAACCGATCGCCACCGCGACGAAAGCGTCGAGCTTCAGCCCGGTCAGCGCCAAGCCGTAATATACAACGAACAGCTGCAGCAGCAGCGGCGTACCCTGGAAGATCCCGATGTAGACGCGGACGATCCATTCCACGCCCTTATGACCACAGGTACGCAGCAATGCGACAGCCAGCCCCGCGGTGCAGCCGCCCACGAACGCAACCAGCGTCAGCAGCATCGTCCATTGCAGCCCGCGCAGCAGGAAGCCGAACTCAGCAAGGCCAAAATGCGGTGCCATGATCTCCTCCTCAGCGTGTCGGATGTGAGAAGAAGCGGTAAGAGATGGCGGCGAAGCCCAGCATCAACAGCCAGGAGATCGCGAGATAGAGAAAGGTCACGGAGAAGTAGACTTCGAAGCTGCGGAACGTGTCGCTTTCGATCCGCTGCGCAACCGAGGTCAATTCGTAGGCCGAAACCGCCGAACAGATCGACGATGTCAGCGTCAGCATGATGAACTGCCCCGTGAGCGAGGGATAGATTGCGCGGAGCGCGGGCTTGAGCACAATGAACCGGAAGACCTGCCCTTTGTGCAGTCCGAGCGCGTAACCAGCCTCCAACTGTCCTCTATGGATGGACTGAACCCCACCGCGGATGATCTCGATGGCGTAGGCGCCACCGTTGACACCGAGTGCGATGATTGCGGTCGCTGTCGGATTGAGCTTCAGTCCGATGAGCGGCAGGGCAAAGAACAGGAAGAAGATCTGCACCAGGAAAGGTGTATTGCGCACGATCTCGACGAAGCCGATCACAACAGCACGCAGCCACGCCGCCTTCGAATCGCGCGCCGCAACGCCGGCGACGCCGATCACCATTGCCAACGTCATTCCGGCCAGCGCCAGGCCCAATGTGCCGACGCATCCCCACAGCAGCGTGGGCATGGCATGCCAGACCACCGAGAAATCGAGCGTGTAGCCCATCGTGCGTTTCCTCTCGGGCGTTGTGCGTACCGCTCGCCCATCGGCCGGGTGTCACCCTCCCAGGGATGCGAAAGTCGTGAAGAAGACGTCTGGATCCGGTGAGATGCCCGTGAACAGGCGGAATGCTTCGGTGCCTTGGAAGATCGCCATGCCGCCGCCGCCGACCGTGCTGCAGCCGAGGCCACGCGCTGCGCGCAGCAATGCGGTCTCCAGCGGGAAGTAGATGATCTCGGCCACCCAGAGACTCGGACGCAGCAAGGCTGTCGGCAACGGTGTCCCTGGATATTTGTCCATGCCGATCGGCGTCGCATTGACAATCCCGTCTGCGGCAGCCACGGCGGCCGCGACATCCTGGCCGACCTTCAGGAGCCCCTTTTCGAATCGCGCTGACAATCCGTCAACGACGCTCCGCGCCTTCGCCAAGTCGACGTCTATGATCGTCAGATCCTGTACGCCGAGCTTCATGAGCGCGAACGCGACTGCTGCGCCCGCGCCGCCGGCGCCGAACTGGACGACGCGGCCAAGCGGAGCACCTTGCATGTTGCGGCGGAAATTCTCGGCGAAGCCGAACCAGTCCGTGTTGTGGCCGGTCGTTCGGCCATTCCTGATGACCACGGTGTTCACCGCGCCAAGGGCTTCTGCATCCGGCGAGAGCTCGTCGAGCAGCGGAAGGATCGCTTGCTTGCAGGGATGGGTCACGTTCAGCCCGTCAAATCCCATTCGCCTTGCTGCCGTGACCAAATCAGGCAAGGCTTCGACACCGAGCTTCAACTCCGCCAGATCGATCTTCTTGTAGATATAGCGGAGACCGGCCGCATCAGCGGCGGCTTCGTGCATCGGCGGGGTGCGCGACGCCGCGATGCCGCTGCCGATCAGACCGACGAGAAAACTGGGTTTGAAATGGACCGCCGACATATCTCGCTGCCCGTCAGGCCAAGGGAACGGTTAGCTTGGTAATCACCTCGGCCGTGCTCGGCCTGACGCCGCGCCACCAGACAAAGGCTTCAGCAGCCTGCTCGACCAGCATGCCGACGCCGTCCGCGAGCTTGGCAACGCCTGCTGCGCGCCCGGCCTTCAGGAAGGGCGTCAATCCCTTGCCGTAGGCGAGGTCGTACGCCAGTTCCGCGCCCCGCAAGACATTGCCTGGAGGTGGCGGCATCTCGCCTCGCAGGCTGGCCGAGGTCGCGTTGACAACGATGTCATAGGCTTCGGCGAGGTCGGCCAGTTCGGCATAGCCGCTGACGATCAAGGGACCACAACCGGCAAACTCTTCAGCCAGCGCCACCGCCTTCGACAGCGTTCGATTGACAAGAACCAGCTCAGCCGGCTCCTGGCGCAGGAACGGCAGCAGTGCACCGCGGGCTGCTCCTCCGGCGCCGAGCATCAGGACACGCCGACCGCTCATTCTCACCCCAAGGTTCACGGTGATGTCGCGCACAAGGCCGACACCATCGAAATTCTCGGCAATGATCCGGTCGCCCTCGAACTTCAGACAGTTCACCGCGCCGGCCCGCTTTGCGCTGTCCGAAAGCTCAGTCGCATAGGCGAAGGCATCGAGCTTGAACGGGGCGGTGATGTTCAGCCCCTTGGCACCCTCGGCGCGAAATTGATCGACCCGTCCGGCAAAGCCTCCAACCGGACCCTCGATCGCTTCGTAGGAGAGGTCCTGTCCAGTTGCCTCGGCGAACGTGCCGTGAATGAAGGGCGACTTGGTGAACCCGATCGGATTGCCGATGACGGCATAGCGGTCAGTCATCGCTCACTCCTTCACTGCGTCTTCGTTGTAGAGAACGCCGTCGCGCACCATCGCATCGACGGTCTCGGCCGAGAATCCGAGCGATGCGGCGATCCGGCGGTTGTCCTGTCCAAGCAGGGGGGCCGGCGTGCGGACCGTGGTGTCACAGTCGGAGAAGCGGAAAGGCAGGTTCGGCAGCGTCACCTTGCCGAGCACCGGATGCTCCTGCACCACCAGCATGCCGCGGGCATGGATCTGCGGATCCATCACGACCTCCTCGATCGTCTGCACCGGAGCCGACGGCACTCCCGCCTGGTCGAGTGCGGCGAGACAGGCGTCTCGAGACGGCTGCGACAGCGTCCAGTTGCGCACGATCTGCATCGCTTCGGCATAATGGGCGTTCCGCGCCGCAGGCCGGGCAAAGCGCTCGTCGGACGCCAACGCCTCCCCGCCGATCAGCGCCGCCAAGCGTCGCCACGCGTCATCGACTTGCGCTGCGATGACCAGGTTGCCGTCCTTGGCCGGAAAGACCCCGTAGACGGTCGAGTCCGGCTGTCCGCTGCCGGTCTGCTTGGGCAGGTCAGTGCCACCGGAGAGGAAGTAGCGCTGAACCGCATAGTCGTGCATCGAGACCATGCAGTCGTACAGCGCCAGATCGATATGCTGGCCGCGTCCGGACGACGCGCGGCCGACCAGCGCGGCGTTGATTGCTGCGACACCATGAATGCCGGTGTACATGTCGGCCAGCGGCATCCGCAGCAGCGGCGGCGCTTCGCCGGGCGTGCCCAACTGCGCCAGGGCGCCGGACATCGCCTCTGCGATCAGGCCAAAACCCGGCCGGTCGGCATAGGGGCCGGTATGGCCATAGGCGGAGACCGAGCAGTAGATCAGCCTCGTATTCCGCGCCGACAGCGCCTTGTAGCCGAGTCCGAGCCGCTCAAGAGCGCCGGGACGGTAGTTCTCGATGAAGACATCGGCCGTGTCGACCAGCTTCATCATCAGGTCCAGACCGCGCTTGTCGCGCAGATCGATGCACAATCCCTGCTTGCCCATGTTCTGCTGCAGGAAGTAGCCGGACTGTCCGTCCTTGAAATAGCCATGGGCGCGGCCCGCATCGCCATCCCTGGGACGCTCGACCTTGACGACCTCCGCGCCCATGGCGGCGAGGCAACGGCCCATGAACGGGCCTGCAAGGAAATGGCTGTAGTCGATGACGCGAACGCCCTTGAGCGGCCGATCTTGTGTGGTCATGCCGGCTCTCCTGCGGCGCTGATCTTCGGGCGCATCGGAATCATCAGCCGGTGCTCGCCCAGTTGCACCACTTCGCCGCGCTGATTGATCAGCTCCGAGGGCAGCACCACGATGCCCCACCCTTCCCGCCTCGTGGCGCGCATCGAACCGACGCGGAACTTCACATGTACGGTGTCGCCGAGCTTGATGGGCAGCTTGAAATCCCACGTCCAGCCCAGTGACATCCCCGGAAGGAACCGGTAGTCGGCGCGGGTCTTCAAGCCGTCGGCGAGCGACAGACCAAATAGCCCGTGCGCGACGCGCGTTCCAAATGGCGTGGTCTTGGCATAGTCCTCGTCGACGTGGACAGGCGTGAAATCACCCGTCAGTTCAGCATAGGCATTCACCATCGCTTCGGTGACCGTCACTGAGGGAGTGATGCATTCGTCACCGACGTTGGCGTCGTCCCAATAGCGCTCCTCGGTCATATCGTATCTCTCTCTGGAGCTAAGCGCGGGGATTGATCGCCAGGGCGGCTTCCACCGCGCCCGCGCTCGCTTGCAGGATTTCGACGTTGAGCCCGCCTGGCAGCTCCAGCCAGTTCGGCCCGGCCGGCAGCGCCGTGGCGCCCCAGGCTGCGGCACGGGCGAGCACGCCGTCGTAGTCGTCGACCATGATGCCGAGATGGGCGAGACGCCCCTCTGGTCCGACAAAATCCGGATCTTCGATCAGTTGCACGCTGCCGAGCACCCACACCTGGCGCGGACGAGCGCCATCGGCGGGTTGCTCATCGCGAATGGCGAGACCCAGCACGTCGCGAAAGAAGCCGACGTGTCGGTCGACGTCCGGCACGCGAATGGCGACGTGCTCGACATAAGCGCGCGGCAGCGACATCGTCTCAGGCCTTTCCGGGATAATCGCTGCGGGCGTACTCGATGCCCTTGATCAGTGCGACGAGAGTGGAGTTGACCGGCGTCGGCACGTGGAGCTTGGCACCCCACCGCACGACGGAACCGTGGATGTAATCGACCTCGGTCAGATTGCCCGACTGCAAGCTCTGCAACATCGACGTCTTGAACTCGGGCGGCAGTCCAGCAGACGCCATCGTCCAGGCACGCCGCGGGTCGGTGATCGAGATCCTCACGCCGGCAGCCTGAGCCACCGCGATGCCCTCCGAAATTGCGGCCAGCGCGCACTCTTCCAGAATCGGGAGCGAATAGAGGCCGCCGTAGGTCAGACCGGTAATGGCAGTCACCCCGCCGCCGGCGACGTTGATAAAGAGCTTGTCCCACATCGTGCCCAGGATGTTGTCGCTGAGCAGCGTGAGAAGGCCGGCATGATTGAAGGTCTCGGAAATTCGCAATGCGCGTTCCGTCACACGTCCGTCGAGTTCGCCGATGATGGTTTCCTTGCCGACCACCCCCGAGCAAACATGACCCGGGCCCAACAGCACGCCGCCGACGTAGGTCTTGCCGGCCATCACCCGGTCACGACCGACCTCCTCCGACAGAATGTCCTCGTGGCCAAGTCCGTTTTGAAGCGACATCACCACCGTCCGCGGCCCGATGATCGGCGCTGCCGCCCGGATGGCATCCCGCGTATGGTAGGATTTGACCAGGACGATGAGGAGGTCCGCCACCGCGCCGACCTCGGCCGCGGAGGTGCAGGCAGTGACCTTCACAACGCTCTCGGCGTCACCTTCGAGCATCCTCAGGCCCGCCGCATTGATCGCGTCGACATGGGCCTCGAACGGATCGATCAGCCAGACCTCGGCCCCGCCCCGCGCCAGCGTGCCGCCGATGGTCGAGCCCAAGGCTCCTGCTCCGATAAAGCAGATCCTCATCCGAACGCTTCTCCCTGGCCGGTCTCGGCGCTGGGTGCGTTGGTATCAGGGCGGCCGACATTACGATATACTATGATCTTTATATCCATTATTGTGAATCGCAATGACGCACCCGGATCGCGCCGACACCAACCTGCTGGACCCGCGCCTGCTCAGGCTGTTCGACGCATTGTTCACCACGGGCAGCGTCACCAAGGCGGCCGAGAAGCTCGGTCAAAGTCAGCCGACGATCTCGATCTGGCTGGCGCGCCTACGAAGGGAATTGGACGATCCGCTCTTCATCCGCTCAGCGGAGGGGATGCTGCCGACCCCGCGCGCCGAGGCGCTCATCGGCACGGCGAGGCAGGCCTTGGAGATGCTGCGTCGTCTCTCAGAGCTTCGCACCGATTTTGATCCGACCACTGCAAAGCGCCGCTTCGCGATCTGTATGACGGATGCAAGCCACGTCACGCTGCTCCCGTCCATTCTCGCTCATGTGCGCCGCGTCGCCCCTGGCGTTCGTATCGAGGCGACGCAGATCGGTCCCGATACCCCCCGGATGCTGCAATCCGGCGAGGCCGATCTTGCACTCGGCTACATCTCGGATCTCGACGCCGGGCACTTCCAGCAGGCGCTCTTTCCGCAGGACTGGGTCTGTTTGGCCAACGCCAAACACGCTCGGATCCGTGATCGCATGACGATAAGGGATTTCAGGCGCGAGGCGCATGTCTTCATTCGGTCAGGCACGGGACATCAGTTGCTCGGGAGCGCGCTGCAGGAGCAGCAGATCGTGCTCGAGGTTGCGCTCGAGCTACCCGGCTTCTTGGGACTGCCGGCAATTGTCGGAACGACCGACCTGATCGCCACCCTTCCAAGGCACATCGGCGAAACGCTGGCGCACTACTACGGTCTGCGCGTGCTCGACTGCCCGCTGGCGATCGCCGGCTTCACGGTCAAGCAATATTGGCACGCCCGCTTCCATCACGACCCGGCAAGCCAATGGTTGCGTGGCCTCTGCGCGGAACTCTTTCAACAGCAGGACGTGCGAGGTCTCCATCGCTCCGCTCTGCCAAAACGAAGGCGACGCAACACCTAAGGACACCCGATGGCAGGCCTACACTTTGCAATCGTGAGCGCCGAGGTGTTTGAGGCGGTCGAGAGGCGACACCCGCCTGGCGGCGTCTGTGTTGAAATTGCAAGCCGTCTCAACTCGCTGATTGGCGCCGAGGCATACCCGAGCAGCGTGAAGAGAGTGTGGGGAAAGCTGGTAGCGGGGGGATGCTACCGCCTTTCCCCACACCAGCCGAACATACGATACTTCATCCAGTCCTTCGCTTGGTTCATTCGGTCACAGCCAGCCTCCGGCTTGGCCGTGCGTCGAGCGACGCCGCGGGCTTGCACGACGATGTTGTCGAGCTTTCGGATGTCCTGCTCGGTCTGCCCCCTGCAGGAAAGTTGATGGGGCGAAGGTGAGATCCGCAACGGCCGTCCGCGAAGCACCAGTGGCGCCCCGCCCAAAGGGTATCGATTGTACCAGTTGGAAGATAGCTGACTTGGTGCGCTTCATGTCCGGATGCGGACAGCGGGCTAGCAAAGACGTTTCGCACACTATCGTGAGACGAGCCCGATATTGCTGTCGCAAGACGGGGATCGGCTGACCTCCAACGGCCTCGGGGGAGTCGTAGCCCTGCCATCGTGAACTATTAGGACTGCAGTTCGCGTCGCCGCCTAAACTGGCTGGCGGCCGGTGCAGGATGGAAACAGAGTCTGTTTGACTTATTCGCTGTCGAACGTGCGGTGTGCATTGACGCGACGAGCAAAAAATCGTTCCGCGCCACAATGCGCTCGAAATCCACGGAGAGAAGCACTTCAGGCTCGTCACGAGCGCTTGCGAACAGGGCCTTGCATGTTTCCAACGGCCACTCTTAGACTGGCTCCAGTCTGCCGCCTCCGATAGGGGTTGTTGCGGGTGGGTACCGATGGCTGAGAACAGTTGTGTCAACCTCGCCCATTTTGCGACGCAACAAAGACTGCTTTTTGCGGACTTCTTCAAGCACTCCCTCGCCGTTGCACGCCCCTCGCGGATCTTCGTGATTGCGGCGGACGCAAAAGCGATCACGATCGCCGAAAGGCTTGCGAGGCGCGTCAACAAGATCCGATGCGTCGAGGGAAAAACCTTCGTCGACATGGCGCTGCTGCGGGTACCGATCTCGTTCCGTGATGTCGCAGCCCAGATCGAGAACTGGGTCTCGTCAACCCGTGATCACGGCCCTGCCATGCTCGTCGTTGACATGAGCTGGGGCCTCGAAACCAACTCCGCGACTGCCAACTTCGAGGGCTGGCCGGCGCTTGCCGAGGCGCTCACCCGGCAGTCCGTGCTCTCGATCGCCTCGCTTTACAACCGCCGGCTGCTGATCGATGAGCAACTGCTCGTCGCTCTCCGCGGCCATCCGCAGATTCTCACCAGCGCCGGACTGGTCAGCAACCCACATTGGCTCCCGTCGCGGCTGCAGACTCGCGGTGCGCTCCGCGAGCAGGTCGATTTCTGGCTTGGCGCGATCGCGCCGGAGCTGCGGATCGGAACGTCGGCGGCCGCGTTGCACGCCGCGGAGGGAGCCGACCCGATGTGGCTGTTGCGCCGATCGGCAGAGGAGCCTGGCGCGGTTCATCTCGACAGCCGCGACCGCTGGAAGATCCGTTGCTTCGGCCGTCTGCGCGTCTATCGCAACGACGGCAGCCAGGTGAACTGGGACCCGCCAGGCGGCGCGACCCGCAAGACCAAGACGCTGTTCGCCTATCTGCTGCAGAAGGGCGGCCATGGCGCCAGCACCGACGAGCTCGCGGACCTGCTCTGGCCCAAAGCCGACGACATCGAGGCGGCGCGCAATCGCCTGTATCACACCGTGCGCTATCTTCGGCTGGCGCTCGGCCAGTCGGAGGGGCGCGACGGCAGCCGCAACTACGTGCGGCGCGAGGGCTCGCGCTACGTGCTGGTGCCGCCGGAGCGCAGCTGGCTCGACATATCGACCTTCGAGCAGCTGTGCCGGCAGTCACAAGGACACATCAAGGCCGGCGCCAGCGACGAGGCGCTGATCTGCCTGCAGGCGGCAGACCGTCTCTACACAGGCGACCTGTTCGAGGACATTCCGGTCGAATATGCCGACGATGGCGAGCGCGACTGGTGCTGGAGCAAGCGCTATTGGCTGCGCGACATGTTCTTCAAGGTGCAGCGCGACGCGGCTCGGATCTATCTCGAACGCAGCGACTACTCGGCCGCCCTGGCGCATTGCCAGAAGGCGCTCGCGATCGACCCGTTGTGCGAGATGGCGCATGCCGAGGCGATGCAGGTTTTCAAGGCGCAAGGACGACGCGAGGCGATCGACCGCCAGTTTAAGCTCTACCTCGACTCGCTCAAGCATTTCGACAATCGGCCGAAAAGCGCCTCGCTCCAGGAGCTGCATCGCCGGCTGACGGCTTGAGCCCCGCACGCTGGCGACGGATCGATTTGCGGCCCTTGCCGGTCAGCCCTCCGCAGGACAGCAACAGCCCGCCAAATTGACATTTTACGTCAATTTTTCATAGAGTTAACGACTAAAGAAAACCCAAAGGCTGCCGCTTAGAGTGAGCCCATAACAAACGGTCGCCGTCAATGGCGACGAATGGGAGGACCACATGCCAGGTTCGGCTGCCCAGCGGGCGCGTTGCCCATATCACGACGCCGCGAAGGATTTCGACCCGTTCGAGATGCGCGATCCGTTCCCATTCTACGAATGGGCACGCGCCGAGGCGCCGGTGTTCTTCTCCGACGAGCTGAAATACTTCGTCGTCGCGCGCCACGCCGACATCAAGGCGGTGTTCGAGGACTGGCGCACCTTCTCCTCGGAGAACGCCCAGGCGCCGCTGCGCCCGATGTGCGACGAGGGCAAACGCATCATGCGCGAGGGCGGCTTCACCGCCTATTCCGGCCTATCGGCCCGCGTGCCGCCCGATCACACCCGTATCCGCAAGCTGGTCCAGGGCTGCTTCGGACCACGCCGATTCAGGGCGATCGAGCCGGAGATCAAGGCCATCGTCAACCAGGCGATCGACGCCTTCGCTGCGCGCGGCCATGCCGACTTCTTCCGGGAGTTCGCCTATGACGTGCCGGCGCTGGTGCTGTTCAAGCTGGTCGGCATTCCCAACATGGACGTGCCGCGCGTGAAATCCTGGGCGGTGAGCCGCGCGCTCCTGACCTGGGGCGATCTCAGCGACGACGAGCAGGTCGTGCACGCCCGCAACATGGTGGACTACTGGAACTACTGCCGCGACCTGGTGCGCCAGCGCCACGACGATCCGACCGACGATCTGCCGGGCGACCTGGTGCGGCTGCAGAAGGAAGGCGCCGAGATCAGCGACGAGGAGATCGCCGGCGTGCTCTACAGCGCGCTGTTCGCCGGCCACGAGACCACGACGACCCTGATGGCCAACGGCATGCGCGAGCTGCTGCAGCGGCGCGAGAACTGGGAAGCGATCCTCGCCGAACCGCAGCTGATTCCGAACGCCGTCGAGGAATCGCTGCGCTTCAGCCCGTCGATCGTAGCGTGGCGAAGGCGCGCGCTGAAGGACGCGGAGATCGGCGGCGTGCCGGTGCCGAAGGGCTCCAACATCCTGCTGCTGATCGGCTCCGCCAACCGCGACGAAAGCGTGTTCTCGGCCCCGACCAGCTTCGACGTCCGGCGCACCGACGCGCGAAGCCATCTGGCGTTCGGCTACGGCATCCACACCTGCGTAGGCCAGCAACTCGCCCGCATCGAGTTCGCCATTGCCTTGGGCGAGCTGACACGTCGACTTCCGAGCCTGCGATTGGCCGCGGACCAGACCATCGACTTCGTTCACAACATCTCGTTTCGCGTGCCGACGGCGCTTCGGATCGAATGGGACGTCGCCTGATACGGCGCGTCCGTCGCTCGAACGCGTGTCACAAGCAATAACAAGTCCGGAGCAGATCCGGACCAAAAGGTGGGGAACAGACGCATGGGCGCCAACGCAGCCGCATCCTTCATCGTGCCGTTCGAAGCCGCGCGCGAGGCCGACTTCCCGCGCATCGGCGGCAAATGCGCCAGCCTCGCCCGTATGATCGCGCAGGGCGTGCGCGTGCCCGCAGGCTTTGCGGTCGCCACCGACGCCTACGCCCTGCATCTGCGCAGCAACGGGCTCGAGGCGACGATCAGCGAGCGGCTGTCGCGGATCGTGCTCGATGATGTCGACGACGAGGAGAAGCTGTCGCACGAGATCCGCGACGCGATCGTCGCCCAGCCGATGCCTGGCCTCGTCGAGCAGTCGATCCGCGAGGCCTATCGCCGGATGTCACCCGACGGCCAGCTGCCGGTCGCGGTGCGCTCCTCCGCGACGGCCGAGGATCTGCCCGATGCCAGCTTCGCCGGCCAGCAGGACACCTATCTCTGGGTGGTCGGCGAGGATGCCGTGGTCGAGAAGGTGAAGGCCTGCTGGGCCAGCCTGTTCAACGCCCGCGCGATCTCCTATCGCGCCGAGAACGGGCTCGGCCAGATCGACGTGCTGATGTCGGTCGGCGTCCAGAAGATGGTCAATGCGTCAGCCGCCGGCGTGGCGATGACGCTCGACCCGATCAACGGCGATCGCACCAAGATCGTGATCGATGCCGCGTTCGGGCTCGGCGAGCCGGTGGTCTCCGGCGAGATCACGCCGGACAATTTCGTGGTCGAGAAGGTGCTGCTGCAGGTGATCAAGCAGCGCATCTCGGAAAAGGATTTCGAGCTGGTCGCCGATCGCGCGGCGCGGCGCACCGTCGAGCGCGTCATCGCGCCGGAGCGGCGTACGCTGCCGTCCCTGACCAACGCCCAGGTCCTTGCCGTCGCCCGGCTCGCCAAGTCGCTCGAGCGCAGCATGGGCTGCCCGCAGGACGTCGAATGGGCGATCGATGCCGATCTGCCGGACGACGAGAATCTGGTCGCGCTGCAGAGCCGGCCCGAGACGGTGTGGAGCCAGAAGAAGAAGCAGACGACGGCCGTCTACGAAACCGGCATTGCCGGCGTGCTGGGGACGCTACTCGCCCCGGTCCAAGCCAAGCGCTGAGCATCACGATAACGAACAACAGAAAGAGCGAGGGGAAACGACCATGACGGCGCACGCGAAATTTCCGAGTCCCTATGACCTGAAGACGCCTGCGGGCGCCGAGGGCTGGGAGAAGCTCTATCCCTACTATCTGCAGTTCCAGAACAGCCTGCGCGACAAGGAGGACGGCAAGTTCTGGTTCTGCGATTCGCAGCACTGGCCTTCCCCGTTCAAGCCGTTCGACGCGGTCACGGTCGAATTCGCCGTCAAATGCCTCGGCCAGTACAACACCCGGCACTATCTGATCCCGCCGGCGAACGGCGTCGAGTACCGCATCCACAACGGTTACTGCTACATGAGCCCGGTCGCGGTGGCGCCCGAGCTGATCGGCGGCCGCGTGCCGCATTTCATGGAGCGCGCCGGCTACTACTTCCAGAACTGGGATCGCCTGCTGGCCAACTGGGACAAGAAGGTCCGCGCCAACATCGCCGATCTCGAGGCCCTCAACTTCGAGCCGCTGCCCGACGCCGTGCCGCTCGACTGGGTCACCGGCGGCGTCGGCCTCGACAACACCTACGCGCTGACCGAGACCTATGACCGGGCGATCCAGCTGCTCTACAAGACCTGGCAGTATCATTTCGAGTTCCTGAATCTCGGCTACGCCGCCTATCTCGACTTCTTCAGCTTCATGAAGGGGCAATTCCCCACCATTCCCGACCAGGCCATCGCCAAGATGGTCCAGGGCGTGGAGGTCGATCTGTTCCGCCCCGACGACGAGCTGAAGAAGCTCGCGAAGCTCGCGGTGAAGCTGGGCGTCACCGATGCGCTGAAGAGCGGACCGGTCGACGAGGCGCTCGCCGCGGTCGGCCGTACGCCGAACGGCGCCGAATGGCTCAAGGCCTGGAAGGATGCGCAGGACCCCTGGTTCAACTTCACCTCGGGCAACGGCTTCTATTCGACCGACAAATACTGGATCGAGCATCTCGACATTCCGCTCGGCTATATCAGGGACTACGTCGTCCGCGTCCAGCGCGGCGAGGAAATCGACCGGCCGACCGAGGCCATCGCCAAGGAGCGCGACCGCATCACCTCTGAATATGCCGAGATGCTCGACGCCGACGCCCGCGCCGCCTTCGAAGGCAAGCTCGGGCTCGCCCGCACCGTGTTCCCCTATGTCGAGAACCACAATTTCTACATCGAGCATTGGTCGATGAGCGTGTTCTGGCGCAAGATGCGCGAGCTCGGCGCGATCTTCCGCGATGCCGGCTTCTGGAAGGACGCCGACGACCTGTTCTATCTCAACCGGCAGGAAGTCCGCGACGCCTTGTTCGACTACGGCAACGGCTGGGCGGTCGGCGCGCCGGCGATCGGCCCGACCTACTGGCCGCCGGAGATCCAGCGGCGCAAGAAGATCCTCGCGGCGCTCGCGACGACTCCGCCACAGCCCGCGCTCAACAATCCGCCAGACGTCATCACCGAGCCGTTCACGATCATGCTCTGGGGCATCACCACCGAAAGCATCGGTCGCTGGCTCGACGGCGCGGCGAATACGACCAAGCTGTCCGGCATGGCCGCCTCGCCAGGCATCGTCGAGGGTCGCGCCCGCGTGGTGCGCTCGGCCGACGAGCTCGGCCAGATCGAGCAGGGCGAGATCCTGGTCGCGCCGGTGACCGCGCCAAGCTGGGCGCCGATCTTCGGCAAGATCAACGCGATCGTCACCGACATCGGCGGCATGATGTCCCACGCCGCGATCGTGTGCCGCGAATATGGCCTGCCCGCCGTCACCGGCACGGGACGCGCCAGCTCCTCGATCAAGAACGGTCAGATGCTGCGCGTCAACGGCTCGACCGGCGAAGTCACCGTTCTGTCCTGACCCCGAACCACGGAAGGCCGGCTATGCCGGCCTTCCCCGCAAGATTGGACATTGCAATGCTCGACAGGCCCGAGATCGGCAGCCGGTATGATCAAGTATGGCGCATCAGCGAGCCGTATATGCGCGCGCGCAAGAACGACGTCCACATTCCGCTGTCCTATGCCTATGCCCGCGAGCTGCTGGCGCATTATCCGGACGCGGACGAGGACATCGTCTCGCTCGCGATCATCCTGCACGATATCGGCTGGTACTCGATCGACATGACCGACATCATCGAGAAAGGCTTCGGCCCCAACATGATGCAGTCCGACGTGCGCTTTCTGCACGAGAGCGAGGGTGTGCGCATGTCGCGCGAGGTACTGGAGCAGGCCGACTGGCCGGAGCCGGTCATCGTCGCGGTCGGCGAGATCATCGACGGCCACGACACCCGCCCCTACCCGCGCTCGCTGAACGACCGGATCGTGCGCGACGCCGACAAGCTGTGGCGCTTCACCACCACCGGCGTCGCGGTCGCCTGCGACTGGTTCAAGATGACGCCGCATCAATATGCCGCCCGCCTGACGACGCAATTCGCTCTGCTCGAGACCGAGGTCGGACGACAGATGGCCGAGGAGGCGCTGGCCAAGACCCGGGCCGCGCTGATGCTCGACCTGATCTGACCGGAGGGCCCGCGGACATGGACATGTTCATCGATGGCCGCTGGGTTGCAGCCCGGAGCGGCGCGACCTTCGACGTGCTCGATCCCGCCACTGGCGAGACGATCGACAGCGTTCCCGATGCCAGTCGGGCCGACGCGGATGCCGCGATCCGATCGGCCGAGAGGGCATTCCAGGCCTGGAAGGCAACGCCGGTCGCGGAGCGCGCACGCCTGCAAAAGGCCGCCGCGCGGCTGATGCGCGAGAACGCCGAGCAGCTCGGCCGCCTGCTGACCCGCGAGCTCGGCCGTCCGCTGGCGGGCACCATCACCGAAATCCAACGCTCGGCCGAATTGCTCGACGTCTATGCCGAGGAAGGCCTGCGCCTGCACGCCGAGATGCCGCTGACCGGCGTTGCCGGCGAGAAGATCATCATCACCCGCGAGCCGGTCGGCGTCGTCATCGCGATCACGCCGTTCAACTATCCAGTCACCCTGCTCTGCTTCAAGCTGGGCGCAGCGCTGATGGCCGGCTGCACGGTCGTCGCCAAACCCGCCGAGGACACGCCGCTGTCGACCCTGCGGCTCGCCGAACTGTTCAAGACGGCAGGTTATCCCGATGGCTGCTTCAACGTCGTGACCGGCCGCGGCCCCGACATCGGCATGCAGCTGATCGAGCATCCGACGCCGCGCAAGATCGCCTTCACCGGCGGCACGCGGGCTGGCAAAGCGATTGCCGCGGCGGCCGCAGGCACGATGAAGCGTATCACACTCGAGCTTGGCGGTCAGTGTCCGGCCATCGTCTGCGCCGACGCGGATGTCGGCGCGGCGGCGGCCGCGATCGCGCGTCACGCCTTCGCCAATTCCGGGCAGTTCTGCTACCGCGTCAATCGCGTCTATGTCGAGCGGGCCGCCTATGCGAGATTCCTCGATGCGCTTACCGACAAGGTCCTGCAGCTCGACGTCGGCAACGGCCTGACCTCGACCTGCGCGCTAGGGCCCCTCGTCAACGAGAAGATCTATCGCAACAGCGAGAGGCAGATTGCCGATGCGCGCTCTCGGGGCGCAAGGCTGCTGACTGGCGGCACCATGCTCACGGGCGGGACCTACGACAAGGGCTGGTTCCTGCCGCCGACGGTTATCGCCGATGCCGATCCTGCCTCTCTCGTGATGACCGAGGAAACCTTCGGGCCGGTGCTTGGTATCGCTCCTTTCGACGACCGCCGGGAGGCGCTGCGGCTGGCGAATGCCACGGTCTATGGCCTCGCCGCCTTCGTGTTCTCCCGCGATCTCGCCACCGGACTCACATTGGCCGAACGCCTCGAAGCCGGCTCGGTCTGGGTCAACGACATTCAGCGCTCCAGCCAGCGCGCGCCGTTCGGCGGCCTCAAGCAAAGCGGCATCGGCCGCGAGAAGGGTCGCTACGGCGTCGAGGACTATCTCGAATACAAGACGATCTATCTCACCTACGACGCGGAGCTGCGATGACGCATTTTCTGCGCGACCAGGATCTGCCGATCTGGCTGGCGGCGCGGCCGTGGCTCGACGTGCGCTCGAACGACGAGCACACCCTGATTTCCTATCGGCTGGGCCAGGCGCTACTGCGGAGCCATCCCGAAGCGAACGCCTCGGTGGTGCTGCCCGCGATCCTGATGCACGACGTCGGCTGGAAGAAATTCCCGCCGGAGCAGCTCGCCGCCGCCGTCGGTCCCAATCCGAAATATCCCGAATTGCAGCGCGCCCACGAGATCGAGGGCGTGAAGATTGCGGCGGAGGCGTTCCAGCGGCTCGCCATTCCCGGACTGCAGATCGAGACCATCCTGGCGATCATCGACGGCCATGACACGCGCAAGGCCGCGATCTCGCTGGAGGACGCGCTGATGAAGGATGCCGACAAGCTGTGGCGCTTCACCGGGCACGGCGTCGCCACGATCGGCGGCTGGTTCGATACGCCGCCGAAGGAGACGCTCGCGATGCTCGAGAGCTTCGTGCTGCCGTCAATGCTGACCGATGCCGGCACCGCCATGGCCCAGGCGCTGCTCGCCGAGGGCATGGCCTTTGCCTACGTGACCGACTTGCTGCATATCGAGGTGTCCGCATGAGCACGATCCAGCTGCACGGCAAGCGCGTCATCGTCACTGGCGCCGCTGGCGGGCTCGGCCGCGGCTTCGCGCTGGCGTTCGCGGCCGCGGGCGCGGAGATCGTGGCCGCCGACATCCGGCTCCGCGGGGTCGAGGAGACCGCACGGCTGATCCGCGACGCCGGCGGCAAGGCGCATGCCGCCGAGGTCGACGTCGCGAGCGAGCCATCCACCGCAGCGCTGGCACAGTTCGCCGCCGCACGCATGGGCGGCGTCGACGTTCTCGTCAACAATGCCGCGATCTATGCCGGGCTGGAGCGCCGCGGCTTCGAGGAGATCCCCGAGGCCGAATGGGACCGCGTCATGCGCGTCAACATCAAGGGCGTGTGGATGATGAGCAAGGCGGCCGCGCCACTGATGCGGCGCGCCGGCGGCGGCGCAATCGTCAACGTCTCGTCGGCGACGGTCATGAGCGGCTCGCCGATGTGGCTGCACTACGTGTCGTCGAAAGGCGCTGTGATCGCGATGACCCGCGCGCTGGCGCGCGAGCTCGGCGACGACAGGATCACCGTCAACGTCATCGCGCCCGGCTTCACGCTCACCGAGGCCAGCCTCGGCCTGATGGAGAATGCCGCCGAATACGGCGTCGCGCGCGGAGCGCTGAAACGCGCAGCCGATGTCGACGACATGGTCGGCGGCGCGCTGTTCTTCGCTTCGCACGCCGCCTCGTTCATCACCGGCCAGACCCTGATCGTCGACGGCGGCCGGCAATTCAATTAGGGACGTGAACACTCATGCCCAGGATCACCTTCATCGAGCCCGATGGCACCGTGCGGACGGTGGATGCCGAGCGCGACGAAAGCGCCATGCAGGCGGCGAAGCGCAACAGCGTCGACGGCATCATCGGTGAATGCGGCGGGTCCTGCATCTGCGCCACCTGCCATTGCCACGTCGACGAGACCTGGCTCGATCGCGTCGGCCCGGCCGGTGAGATCGAGGCCGACGTCCTCGAATTCGAGGCCACGGACGTGCGGCCGGAGAGCCGCCTGGCGTGCCAGATCGCGATCACTGACGCGCTCGACGGACTGAAGCTGCGCGTCGTCGGCCGCAGCCGCTGATCGTCCGGAGGCAGCGCCAGCCTCCTCGTCTCCCCCACACAACCGGCTTATGACGCGCCCCGAGCTGCCCGCTCGAACAGGTCGACGCGTCGGATCGATACGACTGCGTCGATCATCGACGCCACCGGTCCATCATCCCGCATCGCATCATCCCGTGCGCGACGCCGCAGCATCGCTGCGGTCGCCTGCGCTTGAACCGCAGCTTGCGCGTCGCCGATCGCTGCCTCGGGACGACCTAAAGAAAAACCAAAGAACGCGTCCTACACTGGAGCAACTAACATCGAGCGACGACCGATAGTCCCAGGAAAGCAGATCGTACGCCCGACAGCAGCCGCACAAGGTTCGCCCGTTCAAGGGCGGCGCAGCGGCCGCAACGAAGAAGAACGAACGCGACCATAGCTCGGGAGGAGCAACGATGCCAAAGCTGCAGCGGCGGGACTATTACGATATCGCCCGCGACATGAACTGGGCCTTCTCCTATGTCGGCGAGGACGAGGTCTTCCCCGAGGAGCTCTCGAAGAGCTTTGGCATCCATGGCGAGCAATGGTGGGGGTGGGACGAGCCGTACAAGCTGACCTATCGCGAATACGTGCACAACCAGGCGGGCAAGGACGACGGCATCTACTCGATCCGCTCGACGATCGCGCGTTCCAATCTGTACGACAATCTCGACGCCGGCTGGAAGTCGGCGATCAAGGCGCATTACGGCGCGATTCCGGTTCCGGAATATTTCGCCTCGATTGGCGAGGCGCGCATGGCACGGTTCGGCCGCGCCGCCGCCTGGCGCAACATGGCGACGTTCGGGACGCTCGACGAGTGCCGCCACGGCCAGGCACAGATCTACTTCCCCTATTGCCTGCTCGGAAAGGACCCGCAGTTCGACTGGGCGCACAAGGCGATGCACACCAACGAATGGGGCGTGATCGCGGCGCGCAGCCTGTTCGACGACATGTTCACGGCCAACGACGCGGTGTCGACCGCGATCCAGCTGACCTTCACCTTCGAGACCGGCTTCACCAACCTGCAATTCCTCGGCATGGCCTCGGACGCGCTGCATGTCGGCGATATCGAGTTCGGCGCGCTGATCTCCTCGATCCAGACCGACGAGGCGCGGCATTCGCAGCAGGGCGAGCCGACGCTGAAGATCATGATCAACAACGGCAGGAAGGCCGAGGCGCAGAAGATGGTCGACCAGATGTTCTGGCGTTCGTGGAAGCTGTTCGCGCTGCTGACCGGCATCTCCATGGACTACTACACGCCGCTGGAAAGCCGGACGATGTCGTTCAAGGAGTTCATGCAGGACTGGATCTGCCGACAGTTCATGGACCAGTTCAAGGACCTCGGCATGAACGTGCCATGGTACTGGGAGGAGCACTTCCTGCCGGAGCTCGACTGGGTCCATCACGCCTACCACATGGGCGTCTGGTTCTGGCGGCCGACGGTGTGGTGGAATCCGGACGCCGGCGTGTCCGCCGCCGAGCGCGACTGGCTGGAGCAGAAATATCCCGGCTGGAACGACCGCTTCGGCAAGCTGTGGGACGTGATCGGCGACAACGTGCGCACCGGCCAGATCGAGAAGACCTATCCGGCGACCTTGCCGATCGTCTGCAACTGCTGCCACATCCCGATCTGCAGCCCGAGCATCGGCAAGGCACCGCGCATCACGACGCATAACGGCCGCAAGCTGAATTTCTGCTGCGAGGTCTGCGAGTGGGTGTGGAAGAGCCAGCCCGAGCGCTACGACACCCACCTCTCGATCGTCGACCGCTTCCTGGCCGGCCACATCCAGCCGCCAACGCTGGAAGGCGCGCTGCAATACATGGGCATCACGCCCGACGTCGCCGGCAACGACGCCCAGGCGTACGCCTGGAACGGCGCATCCCGCCTCGCGGCGGAGTGATGCCGCCGCTACCCGCTTCCAGCATGGCAAGAGGCGCCGCTCACGAGCGGCGCAGCTGACCGGCACAATCCAAGACAAGCAACCGATCAAGACAAGCAACCAAGATGGGAGGCAAGCGTGGCCCTGTTCCCGCTCCAAGCCAATTTCCGTGGCGACTTCGTTGTCCTGCTGATTCCGGTCGACGACGGCGACGACATGAGCATCGTGGCCGACAAGGTCGCACAGCACGCGGTCGGACTGCGTGTCGCCGAGAAGAGCGCGCCGAAATGCGTCTACTATAACGGCCGCGAGCTGCCCTCATCGATGACGGTCGCGCAATCCGGCATCCAGCCGATGGATTGGATCGAGGTGGCCTATGTCTGACGATGCCAGCGTGACGTGGAGGCAGGTCGCCACCTTGGACGACCTCTGGGAAGGCGACTTCCTCGGCGTGGAGGTCGACGGCGAGGAGGTGATCGTGGTGCATCTGCCAGGGGGCGAGCTGCGCTGCTTCCAGGGCATGTGCCCGCATCAGGAAATCCTGCTGGCCGACGGCAAGGTCGATTTCGAAGCCGGCACCATCACGTGCTCGGCCCATGAGTGGGAGTTCAGCATGGATGACGGCCGCGGCCTCAATCCGCGCGACTGCCGCCTCTTCCGCTACGAGGTGAAGAAGGACGGCGAAGCCATCCTCATCGGCGTGCCCCATGACGGCCGGCTGCGCCGCCTGCGCCACAAGACCGAACAGGACGCATAGGACACCGCCCATGACCACGACAGCAGCACCGAAACTGGTCGGCCCCGTCATCCGCGGCGTCGACGAGGACATCATCGACGCCGTGATCGCGGCGAGCGAGCAGGACAATCCGGACGTCGAGATCGTCGTCGAGGACCGCGGCGGCTACGTCCGCATCCAGGCCGACCGGAATTTCCGCCTGACGCAGAAGAGCATGCAGGCGGCACTGGGCCGGCCGTTCCGGCTCGCCGAGATCGAGCCGAGCCTGGTGTCGTTCGGCGGACGACTCGATTCGATGGACGACGAATGGGTCTGGACCATCCACACAGCATAAGATCCGGGAGGATACGTCATGACCGCAATGACCGCGAAGCCGGCTGCGCGCAAGCAGAAGAAGACCTGGAGCCTGTGGAGCGAGCGCCGGCTGCCGTCGGAATACGAGGCCGTCACCTACAAGTTCCACAGCCATTTCCGCCGCGCTCCGGCGCCGTTCGAGCTGTCGGAAAGCTGGCCGGTCAACCAGTTCTATCTCCGGAACCGCGAGGGCTCGAGGTTCAACCTCGATGATTGGGAGGGCTTTCGCGATCCTCTCACCTACACCTATCGCCGCTACGTTGGGGACCAGAAGGACCGCGAGGTCTATTGCGACAATCTGATCGACGAGTTCGAACGCCAGGACAGCTACCGCAAGCTGCCGGCGGCGTGGCTCGACTTCCTCGGCCAGGCCTATCTGCCGGTGCGTTTCCCCGGACATGCGATGCAGATGAGCGCGGCCTATGTCGCGCAGATGGCGCCGTCGGCCTTCGTCACCAACACCTTCTACTTTCAGATGGGTAACGAGATGCGCCGGGTGCAGCGCCAGGCCTATCTGGCCAAGGCGCTCGCGCTCGATAGCGGCCGCCCGAAGCTCGCCGACAGCGACACGGCGCGGGCGATCTGGACGCAGGCACCACACTGGCAGGGCCTGCGCGAACTGATCGAGAAGCAGCTGATCGCCTATGATTGGGGCGAGGCCTTCGTTTCCCGCAACCTGGTGCTGCGGCCGATCTTCGACCACATCTTCAATCGCGAGATCGCCGAGCTGGCGCGCGCGAACGACGATGACCTGCTGGCGCTGCTCCACGACGACTTCCGCAGCTACGACGAAGCCTATGCGGTCGAGACCACCAAGGCCCTGGTGGCCTACGCCACCGGCAAAGTGCCGGCGCATGCGAATCTGCTGCGGGAGTGGATTGCCAAGTGGCAGCCGCTCGGCGAGCGCGCCGCGCGCGGGCTCAGCGAGGCGCTGTCCGTCGCGCCCGGCGCCCACGATGCGCAGACGATCCACGCGCGCACCATGACCGCCCAGGCCAGGCTGGTTGCGGAGTGCGGCTTGTAGTTGGCAGGTGCGGTGAACGTGCTGCGAAACCGCCAAGCCCGGAAGGATGGCGTTCATGACCCGGCAACTCCGCATCGAGCCCGACGGTGTCGCAGTCGACATCGCCGACCATGACACCATCCTGCAGGCAGCACGACGTTGGGGCGTCGCGCTGGCTTACGAATGCGGCTGGGGCAGCTGTGGGGCATGCAAGGTAACGCTCGTCGACGGCCAAGTCGATCTGATGTTTCCGGGTGCGCCGGCCGTCAATCCGCGCGACGCACGGCGCAACCGCATTCTCGCCTGCCAGTCGCGCGCGATCTCCGACGTCACCATCGCGCGCGGTCCTGGTGAATGGTCCGCGCCGGGGCCGCGATGCGTCGAGCAGCAGGCAACCCTGATAGATGTCGAGGATCTCGCGCCGGAGATTCGCCAGTTCAGCTTCGAGACGTCAGAGCCGATCGCCTTCCGGCCCGGCCAATATGCGATCCTGCATCTCGGCGAGGGCCTGCGGCGCTGCTACTCGATGTGCAACCTGCCCGGCAGCAGGCTCCTGCAGTTCATCGCCAAGCGCTACGATGGCGGCAGAGGCAGCAACGCGCTCGCGGCACTGGCACCCGGCGCGCGCGTCACCATCGAGGCGCCATTCGGCGCCTGCACCCTGCGGCGCCAGCCGGGCCGCAAGGTGTTCGTGGCGGGCGGCACCGGTATCGCGCCGATCCTGGCGATGCTGCACGAGGCGGCCGCGGCGCGTCTCGACTTCGAAGCGCGCGTGGATGTCCTCTACGGCGCGCGCACGCCCACTGATCTCGCCGCCGGTGACATGCTGGCGGCGGCGGTCGCTCGGATTCCCCAGGCGCGCTATCTGCCCGTGGTCGACATCGCGCCGGCAGGCTGGCCGCATGGATCAGGCTTCGTCACCGACGCCATCACAGCGATGGTCGCTGAGCCGGCCGCGGCCGAGTTCTACGTCGCCGGACCTCCGGCCATGGTGAACGCCGTCAAGTCGCTGCTGCGCAGCGCCGGCGTTCCGATCACGCAGGTTCACTATGACAGTTTCGGCTAGGCCAAGGTTGCGCCGGATTCCCGTGGTCTGGGCGATGGCTCCCGGACTGCGCCGCCTCGCGGCGCGGCGCGGCGGCGGCCCGCGACTGGCGCCGACCTGGCCATGCCACCAGCTCGACGACGGCGCGCCCGCCAGTTTCGCCGCGCAGCTTGGCTGCTACGCGCGTACTCTGGCAGGCGTCGACGAAGTCCCCGCGCCGCTGAATGCCGCCGGCCGCGCCTTCGCACTCGACGACGCGCACGCGATGGGCCAGCCGGAGGCGTTCGTGTTCGCTCGGGTCTGGCTGGTCGTGCGCCCCGATGCATCCCTGCATCTCACCCTGCGGCCGCAATGGGCGCAGAAGGTTGCGGCCAAGGGCTGGGGCACGGTGCATCCCTTCGCGCGCTACATGGCCGGCGCCGTGCCGCCGCAGAGCCTGATCATCTACGCGCCGCGCGATGAGAGCGAGCTGGCGATTGCCATGCGCATCATCATGGCGGCGCATTGCTACGCGACCGGCCGCATCGGCGAGGTCGCACTGCCCGACAGCCGGTGGTGACCGATGACGGAGCGTCAGGCCAGGGCCCATGCAGGCGGCGCCACGC
This sequence comes from Bradyrhizobium sp. ORS 375, assembly GCF_000239775.1. GTDB lineage: Bacteria > Pseudomonadota > Alphaproteobacteria > Rhizobiales > Xanthobacteraceae > Bradyrhizobium. The sequence goes on along the minus strand of NZ_CAFI01000439.1, from coordinate 32,782 downwards.
AGTTTCGCATCCGGCTCGAGCGGCCGGATGGCATTTACAGCTTCGACGGGGCGGCCGACGAGTATCTGCTTTATGCGATGATCGACGCCGGAATCGGCAGTCCCTACATCTGCGAGCAGGGTTGGTGCATCGCCTGCGCCGCGCGCCTTCTGGCGGGCGACGTCGATCGCTCCGGCGCGCTCACGGTGTATCCCGAGGACGTCGAAGCCGGCTTTGTTCTGCTGTGCTCGACCATGCCCCGTTCAGACCTCGTCCTGCGTCAGGATGAGCGTCAAACCCGCAGAGACATGATGCAGCACCGGATCGAGCACAACCGGCTTGCACGGGCCTATCCGCCCGGCGCCCGCTCCCGGTTCCGCCGCGGACGGGCTGCGGCGCGCATCGACACGCCTGATGACCACTCGTAATGACCTGGTGCACGGCCTTGGTTAAGGGCGCGCGCTCGTGACGTTCGGAAAAGTACCGGTCATAGCCATCTTGGCTTCGTCGACCGATTCGATTGGCTGCCGCCCAAGCGGTCGGCAATGCGAACCGTTATAGCTCGAATATCCTCTTCTCGGTCCGGTGCAGGCATGCCCCAGGTCCTTCGGGGCCGATAATGTAGTTATCGCAGATCACCGCGAAGATCGCTTCGGTCTCATATCCCGGATGCACGGCGAGGTTCATTCCTGAAGCAACCGCCATCGTCTCGTCGCGCCGGATCAGCGGCCGTTCCACCATGTCGTAGCCCTGGCTGTGGGCATAGAGCCTCACCTCCGGCGGCAGGCCGCGCGCGGTCATGTAGTCGTCGTGGGCCGCAGCAATCGACTGCGCCGATATCCCTGGCTTGAGCAGCGACAGCGTATGCTCCTGTGCCGCCTTCACGGCCGCAAAGCCGTCGTACAATTCGGCACTCGCCTTGCCCAGCGCCAAGGTGCGCGCGATCTCGCAAAAGAAGCCGCCGGGACCGTTGACCTCGATCAGCAGCGACAGATGATCGCCCTCTGCCAGGGTGCGGCCCTGGAAGTGCCGACCCATGAACGGCGAGCGGATGCCGATCTTGGCTGACGCGCCCAGGAAGATGCCCTGCTCACTGCCGAGCTGCTGCGCCTTCATCTGCGCGGCCGAGGTGATGTCGATGTCGCGCAGGCCGGGACGAATCACGCGGCAGACATGCGCGAACACCTCGTCCTGCAAGGCGGCGGTGCGGCGGATCAGGCCCTGCTCCTCCTCGCTCTTGATCGCTTTCAGCCCGTCGATATCCGCGGTGACGTCGATGATCTCAATATTTGCAAGTCCGTCGCGCAGAGTATCGCTGAACCCGGCTAGAAATCCGTTGGCATTGGCGAGCCCGACCCGCCGCACATTCCGCGCCAGCAGATCCCTCACAGCGAGATCAGCATCATAGCGCACCGTGTAGTCGATCGACGGAAACGATGGCGTCGTCAGGATGGTGCCGACACCGCGGTGGACCGGGTCCTCGCCCTTGAGCGAACGCCGGCCATCGAAGACCCCCATTTCAATCACGGTCATCAGGTCGTCAGCATAGAACAAGACCGTCCGCGGATAGCCGTTATTGGCGGGAATGTCGGTGAGCCATTTGACGTTTCCGCCGAGCCAATCATTGGTCGCCTGGACGATGACGACATCGATGTCATGCCGCTTCATCGCTACCCGCATCGCCGCCCAGCGCCGGGAGAGCTCCGCGTCGCTGATGCGGACCGGGATTCGTTCTTGCGTGCTCATGCGGCAGCTCCAGCTTCGCCCAATATAATCCGGTTGCGCATCCGCGCATGATCCCCGGCCACGAATGCCCTTACGTTCTCGACGATAAGCGGCAGCAGCTGCTCGTCATAGCAGTCGCTCATGCCGCCGAGATGCGGCGTGATCAGCACGTTGTCCAGCTGCCAGAGGGCGCTGCTGGCAGGCAGCGGTTCAACGTTGAAGACGTCGAGCCCTGCCCCGGCGAACGTCCGCCGCTGCAACCTTTCGATCAGCGCGGCCTCATCCACGACCGGCCCGCGCGCCAGATTGATCAGGAAGCCATGCGATGGCAGCGCGTCGAGCACCGCACCGTCGATCAGGTGCCGCGTCTCCGGCGTAGAGGCTGCAAGGACGATCAGGAAATCCGCCTCTCGCGCTGTGCGCACCAGCTCGCTGCGGGGGCGGATCGCGCCAAATCCACGCGCCTCGTTGCGCGCGTCGCTGATGCCGATCACGCGCATGCCGAATGCCTGGCAGCGCAGCGCGAGCTCCTCGCTGATCGTCCCGATACCGACCAATACGGCGGTCTTTCCGAGCAGAAGCCGCTGTGGCCAGCGCTCCCATGCCGTCCGATGCTGGTTATCGACCATCCGCGGCAATCCCCGTCCCAGCGCCAGCATGTGCATGAACGCCATTTCCGACATCTGTGGCCCGTGGATGCCGCGCGCGGAGGTGACGAGGATGTGGCGAGGCAAGCCAAGCGCCAGCAAGGGATCGACCCCGGTGGTGAAGGCCTGAATCCATTGCAGCTGCGGGGTCGCCGCGACCAGACCGGGCGTAATCGACTGCGCGAGCCCCATGAGTACCTGTGCCGAGGCTGCGTGCGCCAGCACCTCCGACGCGGACTCGCCGGCATGGATGATGACCTCCGGACAGGCCTCGGCGAGACCGGCGGCCAGACGCGGCGTGTCCTGCGTGATAACGACGATCTCGAGCGGACGATCAGCCATACAGGATCCTCGGCAGCCAGAGTGCGAGTTCAGGAAAGATCAGGAGCAGAGCGAGCAGCACGAAGGGCGCGATCAGAAACGGCAGGATGCCGCGATAGATGGCGCCGAGGCTGATGTCAGGCACCTGCGCCTGGATGACGAACAGGTTCATGCCAACCGGCGGATGGATCAGGCCGAGCTCGACCACGATCACCACGATGATCGAGAACCATACGGGATCGTAGCCATACTGCGTGACCAACGGCAGGAACACCGGGACCGTGATCAGGACCATGCCGATGCCTTCGAGAAAGCAGCCGATCACGACATAGGCGACGATGATGATGCCCATCACCGCAAGGCCGGGCAGGTGGAGCGACTGCGCGGCCGTGGCGAGCAGTTGCGGCAATTGCGTCTGGACGACGAAATTTGCGAAATAGGTCGCACCGATGATGATGGCGAACAGCAAGGCCGAGGTCGATACGGCGCCCTCCACCGCCTGAAACAGCTGGGCCGCCGACAGCCTGCGGCCGATCACGCCGAGCAGGATCGCGCCGAATGCACCAAGCGCTGCGGCTTCAGTCGGACTGAAAATGCCGCCATAGATGCCGCCGATGGTCAGCGTGAACAGCAGCACGAATTGCCATGGCTGACGCAGCGCGCCGAGACGCTCGCGCCAACTGACGGGCTTGCCAAGCGGAGCCAGCTTCGGGTTCAGCTTCGCCGCAAGCAGCGCCAGCGCGACATAGGACACGGTGAGGATGATCGCCGGAAACAGCGCGGCTGCGAACAGTTTTGGCACTGACTGTTCGGCGATGGCGCCGTAGATCACCAGGATGATTGATGGCGGGACCAGAATGCCGATCGATCCTCCCGCCGCGATCGCACCCGCGGCAAGACCATCATCATAATCTGCCTTGCGCATCTCCGGCAACGCAATACGCGACATGGTGGCCGCGGTCGCGATCGATGAACCACAGACCGCGCCAAAACAGGCGGACGCCCCGATGGCCGCGACCGCGAGGCCACCGCGCACGCCCGACAGCAGCAGGCGCGCGGCGTTGAACAGATCGGCCGACAGCCGCGTGCTCGAAGCAACGTCCCCCATCAGGATGAACAGCGGAATCACCGACAACGGGTAGGAATTCGCGACGTCGAACGGCGTCGTGCCCAGAGTGGTGAAAGCCGCGGCCCAGCCATTTATGATGGTGTTGCCGGTCAGGCCGACGATGATCAACGCCGCCCAGACCGGAATGCGAAAAAACAGCAGCGCAAACAGCGCGAGAACGCCGATCGCACCGATCCACTGGACGCTCATGCCCCCTCCCCGCCTTCGGCATGAGATATCCTGCGCGAGGTCGGCACAGGTCTCACTAAGGGTCCGAGCGCACATAGCAGCGTGCCGATCAGGCCGACGATCGCAAAAATCCAGAGCACCCAGAGCTGCAGGCCCAGTTCCAGCTTGCGATCGCCGTAATCATAGGCCTGCAGGGCGGGCGCGATCATCGCCGCGGTGACGAGGATGAGGAGCGCAACCGAGATGATGTCCGAGAGGCGCACCAGCACGCGCTCGACACGCAGGCTCACCAAGGAGTCGATGATGTCGATCACGATGTTCTTGCGGGCAAAGAAACTTGCCGACATGCCGTGAAAGACAAAGACGACGAGGCAGGCCTCGACGATGTCATAGGCCCCGCGGATCGGGCGGTTGAAGAGGAAGCGCAGGGTCACGTCGACGCATGTGCTGAGCATCATGATGACCAGTGCGATCATCGCAAGCCGGAGCTGAGTTGTCTTCAGACGTGCGGTGAAGGTCTCGAGAGGCGCGGCGGCCATGCTGATATCCTGTCGCAGGACACTGCCGGACGTCCGGCAGGTGTCAGGTGGCTTCCGCTTCAGGCCGTGTAGGCGTCGAGAAACGCCTTGCCCGGTTTGCCTGCCTTTTCGAGCTCGGCAAGGGCCTTGTCGCGCAGCGGGGCAAGAATCTCCTTCACGCGAGACAGCTCAGCATCGGCGAGTTGCGAAATCTGCACGCCCTTGCCGGTCATGTAGGCACGGCCCGCCTTCTCGCTGGCGTCGAACGCGGCGCCGAAGCGTTCGGCCATTGCCGGCCCCGTGGTCTTGTCGATCAGCTGTTGCAGATCGGCCGGCAACGACTTGAACTTATTTGGGTTCATGGCCACCGCGAAGGTCGCTGTGCTGACGCCCGGCTCCAGCGAGTACTTGATCACGGCGCCCAGATCGAAGCTCTGGCACGCTTCATATGGAAATGTGGCGGCATCGATGATGCCCTTGGAGAGGCTGTCTGCCGTCTCCGCCGGCGGCACCGCGAGCGGCGTTGCACCGAGCAGCGGAATGATCTGCGCGAACTGTTCGCCTGCATAGCGAACCCGCAGGCCCTTGAAATCTTCAAGCTTGGCAACTGGACGCTTGCTGGTGTGGACCATGAGCGGATTGGTCACCGCCATCCACAACACCTTCATGCCCGGATGTTCTGGATAGAGATAGGTCGGCGCCAATTCTGTGAGCCTGCGTGACGTCACGGCGCTGTTGTTGCCCGCCTTTGGCGCCGAATAGGGCAGCGCCACCAGATCCGCCATTGGGAAACGGCCGGGCGTAGCGCCATGGAGACCGACCGCCATGTCCACGACACCGTTGCGCACCAGATCGAACTGGCGGTTGACCGGCCCCAGCTGTGACGCCGGGAAGATATTGAGCGTGAGCTGCCCTTGTGACTGCTCGGCGAGGCTCTCGCCCCATTTTGTCAGCTCGCGGTGGAAGGTGTGGTTGGGCGGCAGATAGTGCGAGACCTTCAGCGCGATGGGCTCTGCCCTTGCGGACCGTGAGCCGACCATCCCAATCGCAGCCCCCGAGATGGCTCCAAGCAGAGCCGAACGACGTGTGATCATGGCGTTTCCCTCCTGGCCTCCTGCGCCCGGAGCTTGTTCGCCCCAGTGCTGCAGCGCGGATGTCTCGATCGGACACCTTCTGTTGCTGTATTGTTATCCGGTTCAGATGTACCGTATCACGGTTGCCACTGCAAGAGCCAGTTCCGACCGCTCAGCGCGACACAATGCCTTCCACCCTCCGCCGGAAGCCGAGCAGCTTTTCGGCAAAGGCGTCGCGGTTTTCGAGAAAGCGCTGGGTCGGCACGGGAATCGATACGGCGACGGGTCGGCCAAAATGATCGATGACGGCCGTGCCGATCGCGCTGATGCCGGCACCGTGCTCTTCGAGATCATAGGCGAGATGGGTGCGGCGGATGTCGTTGAGCTCATCGATCAGGCGCCTGCGGTTCGCCAGCGGAAAGTCGGGATGTTCGGCGAGACTCTTTTCGATCAGTTCCTCGCTTTCTTCAGGCGAAAAGCAGGACAGCACCGCCTTGCCGTTCGCAGTGCAATGCAGCGGGAAGCGCTCGCCGACGGCCGACAGCGCCGTGAGCCGACGCCGGCCCGGCACCTGGTCGACAAACACCACCGAGCCGCCCGATAGAACTGACAGGTCGACGGTTTCGCCGACCTCCTCGCCCAAGGCGAGAAGGTGCGGACGGATTATCTCGCTGGAATTCGCGCCAATGGAAGCCGCGATCCGCAACAGACCCATGCCGATCCTGACCTGTCCAGGCCCGCTGGACGTGACGAAGTCCTCGGCCATCAACGCCGCCACGATCCGTTGCACGGTCGAACGAGCAAGCCCGACCGACTTCGCGATCTGGCCAAGGCTCAAACCGTTCGGATGGCTCTCCAGCGTGCGCAGAATGCTGCCAGCTCGCGCCAGCACTTGAATGCCATTGCCACCACGGTCGTCAGACGGTGGCGGCGCGGAGGCTCTCGTTTTCAACGCCCGCGCTGCGGCTTTCGACATCAGTCTCCTGTCCTCCATTGGATCGATCATGAGATCGGAATCTCATTGCTAACACTTTAGCGCAGCGGGCGATGCCCGACGACGCCGGGGGCGCGGATCACACCGATGCACCTGACCGAGCGACGTAGCCGCCTCGCGTGACTTGTTGTCCATTCCGAATTTCGATTGACGTTTTTCATGATATGGTACATCTGTATCGCAACGTGAGGCAAGCACGATCGCTTGTCTCCAGGAAAAACGGTTTCAGAAGGGAAGGACGCGCATGTCCATCAAGATTCGGGGCATCGATTTTCAGAGCAATACCGACAACGCCATGGGCCTGAGGTTCACCAACCTCTCCCATCGCTGGGGCTTCCAGTGCCCGAACTGGCCCTATTTCGAAGACGTCAAGATCGAGCGCATCCACTACATGGCAAAGTCTGGTGTGCTGTCGCAGCGCATCACGACCTCAATGCATTCAACGACGCATATCGATGCGCCGGCCCATGTGGTGCAGGGCACGCCTTTCATCGACGAAGTGCCGCTGCCGCATTTCTTCGGTTCGGGCCTCGTGGTCTCGCTGCCGAAGAAGAAGTGGGAATCCATCACCGCAGATGATTTGGAAAAGGCCTGTGGCCATGCCATCCGCCCCCACGACGTTCTGATCATCAATACCGGTTGGCACAAGGTCTATGAGGACGGCGACTATTTCGCCTATTGCCCGGGGTTGGTCCCGTCAGCGGCGGATTGGATGGTCGACAAGCAGGTGAAGGTCGTCGGTCACGATACCCAGGCCAATGATCACCCGCTCGCCACCGCAATCGGCCAGCATCGCAATGGCCCGCTGCTGCCGCATCTGAGGGAGGAATATCGTGTCTGGTCGGGAGGTCGCGACTGGACCGAGGACTTCCCGGAATGGGAGCCGGTGCACAACAAGCTGTTCAAGCATGGCATCCTTGGCATCGAGAATGTCGGCGGCGATCTCGACGATGTCACCGGCAAGCGATGCACATTCGCGTTTTTCCCATGGAATTGGGATCGTGGCGACGGCTGCATCATCCGCCTGGTCGCCATCACCGATCCGAACCAGGCTTACCGCATCGAGAAGGGCGAGGCGTTCTGATGCGTGTGAAACGCTTCCATGAAGCCAAGCCCTATGACGCGCCCAACCACCGCGGCGTGGTTGGCTTGCGGCTGCAGGGCTTCGAGCCGGGCGGCCCGACCAACCAATGGGTTGGCCTCTCGCAATTCCTGCCGGGCGGCGGCGCCGGTCCGGACTCGACGCCGTTCGAGAAGGTCTATGTCGTCCTTGCCGGCGAGATGACGATCATGGTCGACGGAAAGGAAACCGTGCTCGGACCTTATGACAGCTGCACCATCGCGCCGAACGAGATTCGCGAGATCGTCAATCGTCGCAATGATGTCTGCACCATGCTGGTCGTCATACCCTATCCGCCGGGTGTGACATCATGAGCGAGAGCGCAAATTTCCTGAAAAATCCCCTGTCTCTGTTCGATATCAGCGGCAAGGTCGCGATCGTAACCGGCGCCTCAGGTGCGTTTGGCGCGCTGGCCGTGCAGGTGCTGGCTGGTGCCGGCGCCAAGGTAGCGGCCGTTGCCGGCAATCTCGAAGCGCTGGAGCAGACGGCCGCCAACGCCAAGGCGCTCGGAGCCGAGACGCTGAGCATCCAGGCGCGCCCAACTGATGAGAAGGTCTGCGACGATATCGTTGCAAAGACCGTCGCGGCGTTCGGCGGCGTCGACATCCTCGTCGTCGCCTCCGGCAAGAACGACGTGTCGAAGATCGTCGACATGGCGGCGGAGCGTTTCCTCGATGTAATGGACGCCAATGTGACGCAGTCCTGGCTGATGGCCAAGGCAGTCGGCAAGCAGATGCTGGCGCAGGGTCGTGGCGGCAAGATCGTGCTGATGTCATCTGCGCGGGGCAAGCTCGGCCATCCCGCCGGCTATTCGGCCTATTGCGCCTCGAAATCGGCGATCGACGGCATCACCCGTGCGCTGGGCTGCGAATGGGGCGACAGCGGTATCACCGTCAATGCGATCGCGCCGACGGTCTTCCGCTCGCCGCTGACGGCCTGGATGTTCGAGGACACCGAGCGAGCGCGCGAGGTCCGCAAGGGTTTCCTCGCCCGCGTCCCCAAGGGGCGACTGGGCGAGCCGCAGGATCTCGCAGGTCCCCTGCTCTTCCTGGTCTCGAAGGCGTCGGATTTCTACACCGGCCATATCCTCGACGCCGACGGCGGCTATACGGCGGGATGATCCCGCCGCCTAGCTCCTAACATCTGGAGAAAGGCATGTTGCAGCGGATTGGCGTCATCGGTGGCGGCACGATGGGGCGCGGGATCGCGGCTTGTTTTGCGCTGCACGGTTTTTCGGTGAATCTGGTCGAACCGTCAGCCGCACAGCGCGCAACCATCAGGTCCGAGGTCGCGGACGGATTTCGCCTTCTGGTGGATGAGAATTTTGTCGATGCGGACACGGCTGTAGCCGCCTCCGATCGTATCGCTCTGTTCGAAGCACTGGCGCCGGCGGTGCAAGACCGCGACTTCATCGTGGAGGCCGCGCCCGAGAAGATGGAGCTGAAGCAGGCGCTGTTAGCAGAGATCGACGCTCTGGCGCCAGCTGACGCCATCTTCGCCACCAATACGTCGAGCCTGCCGCTTGCGCCGATGGTCGCGGCCTTACCGGAGGCGCGACAGGTCCGCACCCTGGTGACGCATTGGTATAACCCGCCGCTGCTGATGCCGCTCGTCGAGATCTCCGCGTTCGGCAACATGCCTTCCGATCTGCTCGAAGAGGTCGTAACCCTGCATCGGCAGATCGGCAAGCGCGTCGCCAAGGTGGCGAAGGACGTCCCCGGCCTGATCGCCAATCGAATTCAGCAGGCGATCGCACGCGAGGTATTCTCGCTGATCGAGCAGGGCGTCGCCGATGCCGCCGACATCGACACCGCGCTGAAATTCGGTCCGGCCTTTCGCTATGCCACGACCGGCCAGCTCGAAGTCGCAGATTTCGGCGGCCTCGATATCTGGCTCACGGTCGGCGACAATCTGCTCGCCGTCATGGATGGTTCAAAACAGGCCAGCCCCCTGCTCCGCCGCAAGGTGGCCGAAGGCAAGCTCGGCGTGAAGAGCGGCGAAGGTTTCTATCGATACGACCCGTCATCAACCTCAACGGTGCGCCGCGCATTTCTCGGCCGGCTGATCACTCAACTGAAGGCATCACGCACCTATCCCTGACGATTGCAGAACGCGCAACAGACGCGGGCCGCCCGTAACAAGAGGACCGACAGCCATGGCCGATACCATCATCACCGTCGCACCTACCGGCGCCTGGCCCACCAAGGAGCATAATCCCGCGGTTCCGCTGACCCCGCGCGAAATCGCCGAGGACGTCTATGAATGCTGGCAGGCCGGCGCAGCCATCGCGCATTTGCATATGCGCGACGACGCCGGCAAGGGCACGATGGACAAGGGCCGCTTCATCGAGACCGTCGGGCGCATCCGCCAACGCTGCGACATCGTGCTGAACCTCACCACGTCCGGCGACCTGAACGCGACAGACGAGACCCGTATGGCGCATCTGATCGAGCTCAAACCCGAGCTCGCTTCTTTCGACGCAGGCTCGATGAATTGGATGCATTCGACGCTTTTCATCAATCATCCGGCCTTCCTCGAGAGGCTTGCTGGCGTCATGAACGAGAACGGCGTCAGGCCGGAGATCGAGGTGTTCGATCCGGGCATGCTCTACAATGCGATCCACTACATGAAGAAAAACGTATTGCGAGGCCCCGGCTATTTTCAGTTCGTACTGGGCGCAGCCGGAGGTATCGCCGCTACGGTGGAGAACCTCGTGTTCCTCAAGAGCCTCTTGCCGCCTCATGCGCAATGGTCGGCGTTCGGCATCGGCGCTGGCCATCTGCCAATCTTGTTCGCGACCCTTTCTCTAGGGGGGCATATCAGGGTCGGCATGGAGGACAACGTCCTCTACGCCAAGGGCCGGCTTGCCAAGAACAATGCTGAATTCGTTGCCCGTGCCGCACGCCTCGTTCGCGAGGCAAACGGGAGCGTTGCAACCGCGTCCAGCGCGCGGGAGATTCTCAACCTTCCGGGGCGACCATCTCACGCCGCGTAACAGCGGCATCTCCGCACTTTGAGACGAATACAATAAGCAAGATCGACGATAACGGCATCGGGAGGAAACGGTGGAATTCGAGGACTGCAATCAGCTGCTTGATCCTGGCTATCTTCCGTTCGAGTCGGGGTACAAGGACCTCGCCGGCGGCAAGAAGCTGGTCGCCGCCTTGACCCGGATGCCGGGCTGCCGTGCCAAGATGGTCCATTGGTGGTTCGGCTGGCTCGGCGGCATTGAACAATACAAGCTCTGGCATCCGCGCGATCATGTCGCCAGCGCCTGGCTCAATCGCGTCGACGGCAACTACATCGGCGCGTCCCACGTAGTCAGCGAATACCTCGCAGGTCCCACAGGCCCCGTCTATGATCTGACCATCGACTTCCATCATCCGCATGAGATCTTCGACGCTGCGCGCTATGACGCCTCCGGCGCGGTCGCGGTGTGCGCGCGGATCGGCGATCAGGACGCGCCCGTCCATGTCGGCCGGATGTGCCACTTCGTACGCGACACCGATTACGGCTGCGAGATGCGCTCGCGGTTCTGGCTCGGCATTCTCGCCGATAAGAAGACACGCGAGCCGGTGCCTGAGCACATCGCGGTCGAAGGGCGCAAGCGTCAGCTCAATGACGATTTTACCCGTCGCCTGCACCAGCATGCCACCGAGGAGATGGGCTATCTCGCCGAGATCCTGCCGGTGCTGTACCGGCGCCATACCGGCGACAACGCGTTCTGACGCAGCTGCGGAACGCTCCGCCCCGACGGAGCGACCATCCATAAAAACGAGGCGAAACGGCCTCACCCATCATGGAGGAAAACATGGCAACTCGCACGTCGCGGGCGGCGTCATCAGCGCCGCTTCCTGTCCTGAAGCGACTTCTTCCCGTCGCTCTGCTCACGATCGCAGTCGCCTGGACATCAACATCGGCCAAGGCAGCAGACGAGATCGTCATCGGCGCGTCGATCCCGCTGAGCGGACCGCTCGCTGGTTTCGGCAGCTTCCAGAAATGGGGCTACAGCCGGGCAGTCGACGAGGTCAACAAGGCCGGCGGCATCACCATCGACGGCAGGAAGATGCCGGTCCGGCTCGTACTGCGTGACGACAAGACCGATCCCAATGTCACAGCGGCCAATACGGAGAGCCTGCTGTCGCGCGATCAGGCGCGAGCCCTGCTCGGCTCCTGCACGCCTGCATTGGTCAATGCCGGCGCGCTGGTCGCCGAACGCAAGAAGATCCCGCTGGTCACCGGCTGCAATCCGCTCGAAGCGTTCAAGTCGGTTCGCAAGTGGAATTACGCCTGGGATCTGTTCTTCCACGAGCCCGAGCTCGCCGCGATTCCGTTCAAGGTGCTGGACGATCTCAAGCTCGAGACCAACAAGAAGGTCGCGATCTTCCACGACAACGGCCCGGACGGCCAAGTCGTCGGCGGCACGCTGTGGCCGCAGATGGCCAAGGCCGCCGGCTACGAGGTCGTGCAGAACGCATCATTCCCAGTCGACAACACCCAGTTCACCTCGCTCGTTGCGGAGGCGAAAGCAAAGGGCGCCGAGGTCGTGCTGGTCGATGCCATCACGCCGCAGGCGGTCTCGATCCGCAAGCAGATTGCCTCGGCAGGCTATGCGCCGAAGCTCCTCGTCATCGAAAAGGGCGCCGAGCCGGTGCAGTTCGCCGAAGCGCTTGGCAAGCTCGCCGACGGCGTGCTGGTCGGCGGCTACTGGGATCCAAGCTTCCCCTATCCCGGTGCCAAGGATCTCGCGACCACGTTCGAAAGCGAGACCAAGCTCACCTTCAGCCAGCACATCGCCGACAGTTATGCGGCGGCACAGATCCTGCTCGACGCGATCGCGTCAGCCGGCTCGCTCGATCCCGAAAAGATCAATGCCGCGGTAGCCAAGACCGACAAGACCTATGTGGTCGGGCCCATCAAGTTCGACGAAAGCCATAACGCCAAGCTGCCGCTGGCGATGCTGCAATGGCAGGGCGGCAAGACGAGCATCGTCTGGCCGGCGGACCGCGCTACTGGAAAGATCCTGTTCCCGGTGCCCTGACCGCAGAACCAAGGCCGGCGCCGGTCGCGCCGGCCTTCACAGATCTCATGCGGAACGAACGCGAATGCCCGGTCTCGATGTGATCGTCAATGCACTGATCTCTGGCCTGCTGCTCGGCGGCATGCTGGCGCTGACGGCGCTCGGCCTCTCGATCATCCTCGGCGTCATGCGTCTGGTGAACCTCGCACATGGCGAATTCCTGGTGGCGGGTGCCTATGCCGGTCTCTTTCTGCTGCAACGAACCGGCATCGATCCGCTTGTTGGACTCCTGCTGATCGGCCTCATTCTCGCGCTGATCGGGTATCCGATCTATCGCTTCCTGCTGGCGCCGCTCGCCGGCAAGGGATCCGAAGCAGCGATGATGACCATGTTCGGTCTCTCGATCATCCTGCAGAACCTGTTCGTACTGCTGTTCAGCGCCGACACCCGCGCGATCGAGCGGGACTACGCCACCATTCCCCTGATGCTCGGCCCAATCAGTGTACCGCAGATCTACGTGATCGGCTTTGCCATCTCGGTCGCGCTGATCATGGCCGTACACGTGTTGATTGCACGTAGCCGGTTCGGCAGCGAGTTGCGCGCCAGTGCCGACCAGCCGCTGGCGGCTGCCATTATCGGAGTCAATGTGAGCCGGGTCCATGCCCTGACCTTCTGTCTCGGCACCGCCTGTGCCGGGATCGGCGGTACGCTGATTGGTGTGGCGCTATCGTTCACGCCGACCAGCGGCGCCACCTATCTGTTGACGGATTTCGCGGTGATCGTGCTCGGCGGGCTCGGCAACGTGCTGGGGACCCTGGTCGGCGGCATCGTGCTCGGGGTACTGCAGAGCGTCGGCGGGCTCACCCTCGGGGACGGCTATCGCGACCTCGTCGGCCTCGTGCTGTTCCTGGCGATGCTGCAGCTCAGGCCGCAGGGCTTCCTCGGGAGCCGCGCATGAGCGTGCTGACAACGTCCGTCCCCGAACGCAGCCTGTTGCTGCATCATCCGTTCGTCCGCGTTGCACTTTCCGGCATCTCCTTCGCGGCGCTGTTGGCGGCGCCTTCGTTTCTTCCGGCCTATTTCGTCGAGATCGGATTCAAGCTGCTGCTCTATATCGTGCTGGCGGAAGCGTGGAATCTGCTCGCCGGCTATTGCGGGCTGGTCTCGCTGGGCAGCTCCTCCTTCTTCGGTCTCGGTGCCTATGTGACGGTCGGGCTGCTCAATCACACCGGCAGCGGCATCGGCTTGGCGCTGGCTGCCTCGGCGCTTGTGGCCATGACGCTGGCGCTTGCGATGTCGCGCGGCCTGTTTCGGCTGCGCGGGCTCTATTTCACCGTAGGGACCCTGGCGCTCGCCGAAGCGCTGCGGCTGCTCGTCGTCAACGTGCCCTGGTTCGGCGGCGCCACCGGCCTGTTCGTCAGCGCCGACTTGCCCGACGTCACAGAGCTGTTCCGGGACGCCGCTCTGCTGCTGGTCGTCGCCTCGCTGGTCATGACCTTGGCTACGGGCTCGCGGTTCTCAGTGTTGCTGCGAGCGGTGCGCGACGACGAGGACGCCGCAAGCCAGGTCGGCGTGCGCGCGTTCCGGGTGAAGCTTGCGGCTTTCATGGTCGCCAGCGCATTGATCGCGATCGCGGGCGGCCTCCAGGCGATCAAGCTCGGCGCCATCGAGCCCTATGGCAGCTTCGGCCTGCAATGGTCGGTCGATCCACTCGCGATCGTGATCATCGGCGGCCTCGGTATGCGCTTCGGCGCCATCGTTGGTGCGATCTTCTTCGTCGCGATCGGCGAGCTGCTCGCCGATTATCCCGAGCTTCATGTCGCGATCACCGGGATCATTCTCATCATCCTGATTCGTTGTGCCCCGCGGGGACTTTGCGGCTTGCTCGAAACCGCGCTTCGGCGCACCGGCCCCACCAAGGTTGCGAGCTCATGAACGCCGCGGACCCGCCTCCCCTGCTCGACGCCGTCGGCCTCGGCAAGCGCTATGGCGGCCTTGTCGCAATCGAAAGCCTCGATATCCGCCTCGACAAGGGCCGCGTGCTCGGCGTCATCGGGCCGAACGGCGCCGGCAAGTCGACCCTGATAGGACTGCTCGGCGGCGCCATTTCCGCAAGCGCAGGACAAATCCATTTCGACGGCCACGACATCACCAGCCTGCCCGCTTCCGAGCGGGCGCGCAGCGGCATTGGCCGGACCTATCAGATTCCCCGCCCCTTCCTCGACATGACCGTTGAAGAAAATCTGGCCGTCGCGCAGTTCTCGCTGTCTCCCTTCGTCGCCTCCGGCACCGCCGCCGCCGAACGGCGCGAGATCCTCGATCGCTGCGGCCTCGGCGATGCTGCCCCCGTCACGGCACGCGATCTGCCGCTGCTGCGGCGCAAGCGCCTCGAAGTCGCCCGCGCCCTTGCGCTCAAGCCCAAACTGTTGCTGCTCGACGAGGTCGGTGCCGGTCTCATTGACAGCGAAGTCAGCGAATTGATCGCCCTGATCCAGTCGCTGAAGGACGCGGAACGCTCGATCATCATCATCGAACATGTGATCCGGATCGTGAAGGAGTGCTGCGATGACCTCATGGTCATCAACTTCGGCAAGGTGCTCGCCAGGGGGCCGACGACCGACGTGCTGGGGAGCGACGAGGTCGCTGCAATCTATCTCGGCACGAGCCATGGCGCCGCGGCCAGGACCTCCACCGCAGTTGCGCCGCGCGCCGATGTCGCTTCGTCGATGGCAAGCACCGAGCCGCTGCTTGCACTTGACGGCGTGTCCGCGGGCTACGGCCAAGCCCGCGTGCTCCACGACCTCAGCCTGTCGGTCATGCAGGGTCAGGTCGTCGGGCTTCTCGGCAGCAACGGTGCTGGCAAGACCACTGTCGCCCATGTCATCAGCCGCGCATTGCCGATCACCGCCGGCCGGATCCGATTTGACGGCGAGGACATCACGCGTTTGCCGGCGCATGCGGTGGCGACACGCGGCCTCGCCCATTGCATGGAGGGACGGCGCATCTTCGGCTCGCTGTCGGTCGAGGAAAATCTGCTGGTCGCTGCACGCCGCGCAGATGCGGCAGAACGGAAGACACGCCTGGAGCGCGTCTACGCCCTGTTTCCGGTGCTCGCCGATCGCCGCAACGCGCCGGGCACCTCGATGTCCGGAGGCCAGCAGCAGGCGTTGGCGATCGGTCGCGCCCTGATGGCCAAGCCGCGGCTCGTCATCTTCGACGAGATCAGCCTGGGTCTCGCGCCGGTCATGATGGATCGCCTATACGCGGCGCTCGCCGAGCTCAAGCGCGAGGGCTTCACCATGCTTGTGGTGGAGCAGGACATCGAGCGCGCGCTCGACCTGGCCGACGTCGCGCATATCATCAACAAGGGACGGATTACCCTATCCGGACCGCCGGCCGTCCTGCGTGCGGACGAGCGGCTGCGTCATCTTTATTTCGGGACTGAAGAGTGAGCGGCCGACGGCCGCAAGGGAGATCGACATGAAGAAGATTGCGGTCGAGGAAGCCTTCGTCACCGCCGAGATCGCCGCGGAATGGAAGAAGGTGCTGGCGCGCTCCGACGTCGAGCCGGGCTTCGCCAAGATGGGCGAAAGCATCCTGGCCGACACGCCCGGCAACGCGCTGCTGCACGGACGCCTGATCGATATCGGCACGGGCCGGATCGCCCATATGGACAAGGTCGGTGTCGACATGCAGGTGCTCTCCTTGACGTCCCCCGGCGTCCAGGTGTTCGCGCCGGATCTCGCGGTACGGCTCGCCGCCGACGCCAACGATGCGCTGGCTGAAGCCGTGCGCGCTACGCCGACAAGGCTGGCCGGACTGGGCGCCATTGCGCCGCAGGATCCGGTTGCTGCTGCACGCGAGATCGAACGGATCAAGGCGCTCGGCCTGCGCGGCCTGATCGTCAATTCCCATACGTTCGGCGAATATCTTGATGCGTCCCGCTACGCCCCGATCTTCGAGGCCATGGAGGCGACCGGCCTGCCGATGTACTTGCACCCGCGGGAACCTGGACCCGGAATGGTCCAGCCGTTCCTCGACTACGGCCTGTATTTCGCCGGCTGGGGCTTTGCGGCGGAGACCGGACTGCACGCCATGCGACTGATCATGTCCGGCACCTTTGCCCGCTATCCGAAGCTCAAGATCATTCTTGGACATATGGGCGAAGGCATCCCGTTCTGGCTGCAGCGCATCGACAACCGCTATCTGCTGCAGGTGAAAATCGGCGCCGTCGAAAAGCTGCCCCGACTTCCGAGCGAATATTTCCTGGACAACTTCGTGATCACCACGGCCGGCGTCACCTCGATGCCCGCACTCCGCCTCTCGATCGACGTGCTCGGCGCTGAACGCATCCTGTTCGCCGCCGATTTCCCTTACGAGGATGACGCCGAAGCCGTTCGCTTCCTCGAGGGAGCTGCGCTCACGCAGCGCGAGCGCGAACTGATTGCACACCAAAACGCCGAGCGCCTGTTTGCGCTGTCCTGAACGGATCGGCCACGCACCTCGGCTGGCCGCCAACCCACGAGACATGTCGCGCGATGCGGCGTCTTCAGCGGAGGGCCTATGCGGTGCCATAGACTGGACCTGAACCTGCTGCTGGTGCTGGACCTGCTGCTCAAGATGAGGAACGTCAGCCGGGTTGCCGAGACGCTCAACCTGACACAGTCGACGATCAGCAGCGCGCTGGCCCGATTACGCAGTCACTTCGATGACGACCTCTTGATTCAATCCGGCCGCGAGATGCTGGCGACGCCGTTCGCCGCTCAGATTGCGGAATCGGTTGATCAGTTCGTCGCGCGCGCACGCACGATCGCGCTGGCCCGCACCGAGTTCACGCCGGAAACCGCAGAGCACGATTTTTCCGTGGTCGCACTGGATTACGTGGCAGGCCTCCTCCTATCCAATCTCATCAGGCGGGTCGCCCATGTGGCCCCTGGCATTTCGATTTCCCAGCTGCCGCTCCCGGAGTCGCGCGAGCGCGCCTCCGTCGCCCAATTCGACGTTTTCATCGGCTCCAACGTTCCCTTCGATACCGCCGTCAATACCAGCGTGCTCTGGGAGGAGCGGTTCGTTCCTGTCGTCTGGGCCGGCAATACGGCAGCGTCGGCCGCTGTCTCGCTGAACGCGATTGCGACCTTCACCCACGTTTCCGTTGCGCTCGACGAGCGATTGAACGTCCGGATCGTCGATCAGTTCTTTCAGACCATGGGGATCAGCCGCACCAAGACGATCCGTCTACAGAGCCTCCTCCTGGTGCCCGAGTTCATCGTCGGGACGCCCTATATGGCGATTCTGCCCTTGCGGCTGGTCCTGTCTCGCGCGCGGCGCCTGCCGCTTCGTATTCTGCGGACTGAATTCGAGCTCCCGACCATCACCGAAAGGCTGCAATGGCCGGTGCATCTCGACAAGGATCCCGCCAACAAGTGGCTGCGTGACATGATCCAGGCGTCGGCGGCCGAGGTGGAGGCACGATGGTCCGTTTCGGAACCTGCCGGCCTCCTCCTGTCCTGAGCAGCGCTGCGCGACCATCGCAGCGCCGCTTCGAGACCTGGCATATGGCAATCAGCTAGAACTTGACGGTGATACCGCTATAGACGGTCTTTTCCGTACAGGAATTCGTGCTTTGGCCAGTCGCGGCGATGGTGCACACCCCAGGCGCCGCGTTGTGATCGAGGCCGAACTTGTTCTGCCAATACCGGTAGGCAACCCAGACGTCCACCAGATGCGAGTATTTGGGACCCATCGCCGCCTTGCTGGCGTCGAACGTCAGCCGGATGGGCTCGCTGTTGAACTCGACCGCGCTTGCGGTGCTGAACCGTCCCGTGCCTGAGAGAGCTGGCAAGCCGTTCGAATCCCCTTTGGTCCCATACCATCCGGCACGGCCACTGATCGAGAAGAATTGCAGTGAAGGAGGCAGGAAGCCGAGGTCCATGTAGTAGTTGGCCTCGACTGCCCATGTGGGCCGATAGCGGATGTTTCCGGTGGCGTTACAGCTAGCGCCCGCAATCTGCCCGCCAGCGAAAGCGGTTCCGCACTGAGTGAATGCGTTGTGGTTGGAGAACTCCCAGGACACCAGGGGCGCTACGTTGAAGTAGCCCTTGTATGGCAGGTCAAACGCAAATTGGAGGCCGGCGACGGCCTGTCGCTTGGCCGGAGCAAGAAAGATGTTGGCCGTCTCCGCGTCCGCGCCGATTTCGAAGGAAACGTTGTGCAACGGCCCGGCGCTGAATGCATTGGTGTTGAAGATCTGATTCCATCCGAAGGTGCTTCGAAACAGGCCATAGAACTCGGTCGCCCCCGCACAATATCCTGCTGTGAAGTTGATCGTGACGCCCGCGTTGATACAGGGTGACGCCGGATCATTGTGACCCGACTTGAGCATCATGATGTTGACGAAGTTGGTACCGTAGGCCCACGCGTCGAAGTGCGTGAACGCATAGACCTGCTTGGCGGTCGTGCTGTTGACGGTCCCATTTGGGCCGGCACTGAACTGACCGGGTGTCGTCCCGCTCGGCATCCACGAGACGGTCGCTCGATTGTCGACCACCAAGAAGAACGGCTGATCCGCCGGCGGCCTCGCCTTGACGGCCAGGTCCGCGGCATTGGCAACGGCGCTCAGCTGAACGATGATGACAGAAGCAAGCAAGTGACAACGATATGCCATGTATCCCCCCTTTGTTGTTGGCGGCTGCGATCCTCTTCGGAACCTTGGCCGACCGGGCTCTCTCAATAACTTGGCGCAAACATCGCAATCTTGGAGAGCAGACGATTCCTAAACAAACAGAATCGATCGATATCAGCTATTGTCGTTCTTGATAGTATCGCTTCGGGGTGTTCCAGCGCGTGTTCGATCGCAGCAGGCGATCGCCTGCGGCGACGCCGCATTCATGACATTCGTTGTCAACGACTTTCGGTTGTGAGCCGAACGAAAGATCGTCGATGGGATTCGGCCTAGATCAGGTTTGCCACAGCACTGAGCGCCACGATCTCGTCCTGCTCACCGGTCCCTCCGCTGGCGCCGATCGCACCGATGATCTTGCCGCCTTCGACAATCGGGACACCGCCAGGCACTGCAACGAGTCCCGGCGCAAGCGTCGTGATATAGACCCGCCCGGCCTCCACAAGATCGAAAAACACCTTTGTCGGCCGTCGAAATCGAGCCGCCGTGCGTGCCTTCTCGATCGCGATCGTCCATGACTGAAGGTGCGTACCGTCCATTCGCTCAAGGTAGACGAGGTCGCCGTTTGGGTCGGTGATTGCAATCGAGAATGTCCAGCCGCGTCGTGTCGCCTCGCTGAATGCCGCTGCTGCCAACTCCTTGGCGTGCGAAAGTGTGATCGGGGCGCCGTAGGCCAGCTGGTGCGTCTGTCCGGACATCAACAAAGATCTGCCTTGTTCTGATTTCGCGAGCGGGAGCGCGCTTGGCACATTCGGTGCGGAGGTCACGCAGAAAGACGCGCGGGCAGATCGGCCGACAGTATACCGGGATCGCTGGTCCGCAAGCGCACGCCCACGAAGCATGCGGCCGCTCCCCACGCCAACATCGCCGCGATGATACCGAGCGCCGGATACCCAAACCCGGTCACAACACTGCCTCCGAGAAACGGCCCGATCGCAGTGCCGATCATCATCATCGCCGGCGTCAGCGCCGCCATGTGACCACGGCGATCAAGCTTTGCGATCAGGCCGAACATGAACACGTGGGAAATCACGACGAGGAACACCGGCGTTGACGCCGCGACCGCATAGACCGCAAACAACGTCGCGTGGGTGATGACCAACGATGCGCAGCCGTGCAGAACCATGCCGCAAGCGGCGACATGGGTCGGCGACAGCCGTCCTTGAAGGAGCCCGGCCAGAACGGGGGCTGCAAGATTGATGAAGGCAGCGACCGCGAGCATGGTCGCTACCGATGCGGCGGGAAAGCCGTGATCGGCGCCGATACGCTCGATGAAGCTGAAGATCGCCGACTGCGCCGAGGTCAGGAGCACGACGCCGACGAAGGCCATCACGCGGATGGCAAGCGGGCTCCGTTCGCGTTCGCCGGTGGGCGCGGGTGCTGCGACCGCCTGCGCGAGCGGAAACGCAACCACACTCAGGCCTGACGCCGTCAGCATCAACGAGCCCAGGACGATGAAGACGGCCGTAAGTCCGCTCGCGACCATCAGGTGCGGGACGATCGCGAAGAACGGAATGCCGAACGCACCGACACCGACATTGACGATTGCGAAGAGGCGATGCGGATTGCCGCTACGGCCGATCGTGCCGTGCACGCACGAGAGCCCTGCCCCTGCGCCCAGGCCAGCAAGGAGGTGCAATGGCGCAAACACGGCGAGCCCGCCGAGTTGGGTCATTGACAGGAAACACCCGGCTGCGACCGCAAAACCAAGGCCGGCCACCAGCCGGCCGTCAACGCGGTCGAAGCGCGGTCCTAAGATCAGATTACTGGCGAGAATCCCGCCGATATAAAGGGTGACAAGAAATCCCGCTTGTTGCGACGTAAAGCCGTGCGACTGCACGAGACCGCCCACCCATAGCGGGAGAGCGACGAGATCTGCGAGCCCGGCCACATGTGATACCAGGAGGACGGTGCGCCCCGACCATGTCTCGCTCGTGGTTTTCATCTTTCCCTCCCGATCGCTTATTGTTTATCTGCATTGATCTCCAAGGGTCACGCATCCGGCCCCGCGAACGCGCCCTATCTTGCAAGTCAGAGCTGGCAAGCCAGGCCGGAACAGCGCCGTGACCACCGCGTTCCACCGGCCCTGTCCGGCATCACGCGTCAAATGAACATCCGTAGCACCTCGAGCGGCGTTTCCGGACGAGGGATCCTGAAGCTGACATCCTTCCAGTCTGCGACCGCAGGGCGCTCCAGACATTCAAGCAACCAACGTCGCATGGCCGGCCACGCCTGAATATCGATTCCGGCGAGCGGAAGAAGCGTCATGACCGATGCGACGTTCAGGTCGGCGACGGTGAAGTGCTCATTCACAAGATGAGCCTGCTTCTGCAGATGAGCGTCGAGGACGCCCCAGGGCCGCGCGAGCTTGCCGAGCGCGATGTCGACCTCAGCCTCACGTCGCGCACTCGCAGGCTCGAACAGAACGCGGTTGGCCGCAGCCAGCAGCAGCGGCTTCTCGATTTCAGTGATGACCCAGAAGCTCCATTGGGTTGCGAGCGCCTCCTCCTCCATCGTGCGCGGCGCGAGCGGGCCGCCGTACTTGCGGGCAAGATAGAGATTGATCGCAAGCGACTCGCACAGCCGCAGGTCGTCGTCCTCGAGCGCAGGAACACGGCCATTGGGGTTGATGGCGAGAAACTCCGGCGTACGCGTGCTGCCATCCTGAAAATTGGCGGGCACGTTCTCCCATTCCAATCCGAGCTCTCTGAGCATCCACGCATTCCGAAGTGCGCGCGAATGCAGCGATCCGTAGAGCTTGATCACTGCCTGATTCCTCCGTCGTGCTGAGATCGGTGGGAGCGCATCATAGCGACCGCTCAAGTACTTTTTGGCTGACCCAGGTACCGTGAAAGCCCTCGTGCACCCGGCACGGGAACTTCACGACGGCAACAGGCCCACGGCTCAGATGCAGAGCATCGAGGATCACCAGGTCGGTCCGGTTCTCGGCTCTTCGACCGACCATTGACAGCAGCCATCCGTCACCTTCGGCTGCGTCGGCGCGTCGGGGAACGAAGTACGGCTCCTCCGGGGACGAGTCGGGCCCGGCGTAGTAGAAATCCAGCGCTCCGGTCCTCTCGTCGAAGTGGCCCAAGCAGGTAAAGGGCGGCCCCTTCGGGCCAAACGGCAGCATGGGTCCCAGCTTCGGATTGTTGGTCCCGAACCAGTAATGCCGGGCGCGGCCCATTGCAAAGCGCGGATCGATCACCGGCATCTCGCCGATATGCGAGATGAACCGCCTGATCTCGACGTGGTCGGCTTCGCTTGCGAGATCCACGATCCAGCGCTCGCCGAATGGCGGCATTTCATGCGCATTGGGATTGTGCAGATCCGGAAACTGACTCAGCCAGCCGGACTCGGTCACGAAATGATCGAGCACCAGCCTGCTGCCGTCTTCCCAGGCGTTGAACGTGTGCGTCTGCATTGCCAGCTTCGGCGCGGTGAACCAGCGAATAGCGTCGACGCCCTGCGCACGCGGAATCACGCCGATATAGGTCTTGCGATGGCTGTCCCAGTGCCAATACGGCTCGCCGCGCTTGACGCGTTCCCAATCGCAAATCATCGGACAGATGACGAAAGCGATGTAGTTTCGCGAGACCAGGAAATCGTGCACCATAGAGCAGTACGGCGCCTTGAAGCGTTCGGTCCGAGTGAAACAGCCTTCGTTGTCGACCCGGTAGAGCTCGATTTCGTCGCTGGCCACGCCCTCGCAATTGTAGGCGAAGGCGATACATTCGCCGGTCAAAGGATCGAACTTCGGGTGAGCCGTGAAGGTCCGGCTCTTCAACTGGCCGCCAAAGTCGCTCTGCCCGCGAGTCTCCAGGGTGAGCGGATCAAGTTCGTACGGCCTGCCGGATTCCTTCAAGGCGTACAGCTTGCCGTGGTGCCACATCACGGATGTGTTTGCCGTGTTGGCGTCCTCGCCCGCAACTTCGGGGGAGTCAGTGAACGAATTGCGGTAGGCACCGAATAACGCTCGCCTGGCTGTCCGCTCCAGCTCGAACTTGCGCGTGCGCACGTAGCGCGTGGTGAGGTCGGCGTGCCCGCGCTCGAACCGCACCATGTGCACCATGCCGTCGCCATTCAGGAAAATGTCGCGGCCGTGCAGCGGCGGATAGGCATGGTCCGCGCTGTTGCGGTAATAGGCGCCTTCGAGTTCGGGAGGAATGGCACCGACCACTTCCAGGTCGTGAACGCTCCCTTCGACCCGAACGGGTGCGGCGTACCCCTGGAAGACGATATCATCCGGAAACCGCAACCCTTCCGCCGGCCGCGCATGTTCGTTCATTTTGATTTCCTTTCACAACGAGATCGAAACGGCGGGATCATGGAAACCGGCGTCGCTCCATGATCGAGCGAGCGATTTCTGATTCACGGCTGGACGTACCGGCCCTCGAATACGGTGGAAACGCTGTGCTGGATTTCGCGAGGCCTATCCGGCCCCCACACAGGAGATAACTCCTGAAGACAACAGCCGAGAGCCCATCCGAGTTGTCAGTCGATTTGGCAGTAACGGCGTCAACATCACCCACGCAAAGCATCCCTCCACAATCATCATTTTTCGGTTTTCCGAATTGACAGTCTATGGATGGCCCCTCCAATCGCAAAACAGATTGTATCGATGAGATGTATCGACGTTGTCGATACATGCCCCGCCTTGCAGTGCGGCGGCCCTCTGCAGTGTCTCCAGATCACAGATCCGGATCGTCATCTTCGCTTCACGCGATGTTCAGTTTGACAGCCAGACAATTTCGAGACTACTCTCAAAAATAATGGACACGGACCCGGTGACTGAACCAGGGCATCCGACGGCTTCGGGAGGAATGCATGATCGAGGCATCATTGATCATCGACGGCGTGGAGCGGCCCGGCGCCGCCGGACGGTTCGAAAGGCGCAGCCCCATCAGCGGCGATCTGGTCACACAATCATCCGCAGCGACGCCCGAACAAGCCGTCGAAGCGGTCGAGTCCTGCGCGGCGGCTTTTCCCACCTGGGCCGCGACCGCCCCCGCCGCCAAGCGCGACATTCTCCTACGAGCCGCCGCATTGCTCGAAGCGCGCACTGACGAGTTCAGGGACGTCATGATCGGCGAGACCGGAGCCTCGAAGCCCTGGTATGTGTTCAACGCGAAACTTGCCGCCGGCATGTTGCGGGAAGCCGCCGGTCTTACCACACAGGTGAAGGGAGAGATCATTCCGAGCAACAAGCCGGGAATGTTCTCGATGGCGGTACGACGCCCCGCTGGCGTGGTGTTGGCGATAGCGCCATGGAACGCACCGGTGATCCTGGCGGTGCGCGCGTTCTGCACGGCCATTGCTTGCGGCAACACGGTCGTTCTCAAGGCCTCCGAGCTTAGTCCCGGGACCCAGTTCAAGCTCGCGCAGGTCATGCACGATGCGGGGCTACCACCGGGCGTCCTCAACTTCATCACTCACAAGCCGCAGGATGCCGGAGCTGTCGCCGAGGCGATGATCGCTCATCCGGCCGTCCGCCGCGTCAACTTCACCGGTTCGACGCGAACGGGCAGGATCGTCGCTGAGACTTGTGCCCGGTATCTGAAGCCGGCACTGCTTGAGCTCGGTGGCAAAGCTCCGATTCTGGTGTTGAGAGATGCTGATATCGACGCCGCGGTCGCAGCGACCGCGTTCGGCGCCTACATGCACCAGGGTCAAATCTGCATGTCGACCGAGCGTGTGGTGGTCGATCATGCCGTCGCCGACGAGTTCGCCGGCAAGCTGGCAGCGAAGGCCAAGACTCTGGTCGCGGGCAATCCGTTGACCAGCGATGTTCCGCTCGGCGGATTGATCTCCGTCCAGTCCGTTCATCGCGTGCAGGCACTGATTGCGGACGCGGTTGGAAAAGGCGCAAAGCTGCTTGCCGGCGGCGAAGCAGACGGCGCGCTGATGAATGCGGCACTGCTCGATCACGTCAGGCCCGGCATGGACATCTACTACGAGGAGTCCTTTGGACCGGTCACGACGATTGTGCGCGTCAATGACGTCGAGGACGCCATCCGTGTCGCCAACGACACCGAATATGGTCTTTCCTCCGCGATCTTCACCAGGGATGTCGGTCTCGCGATGGTGATCGCGCAGCGGCTCGATTTCGGCTGCTGCCATATCAACGGACCGACCATCAACGACGAAGCTCAGATGCCGCTCGGCGGCATGAAGGCAAGCGGATATGGCCGGTTCGGCGGTGCCCCGGGCATCCATGAATTCACCGACGTGCAGTGGATCTCCGTCGAGGATCCCAACCAGCACTATCCGATCTGACCCCTTTGCCGCGATCGCGAGGAACATCCAATGTCCAAGAGCTACGACATCGTGGTCGTCGGGTCCGGCCATAACGGCCTGACGACCGCAGCCTATCTGGCCAAGGCAGGCCTGAGCGTGCTCGTTCTGGAAAAGAATGACTGGCTCGGCGGTGGCGTGGTGACCAAGGAAATCCTGGCGCCCGGCTTCAAGTTCGACCTGCATTCGTCGTTGCACGTCAATATCCAGGCCAATCCGCTGATCAGGAATGACGAGCTGAAGCTTCAATCCAAATACGGCTTGAAATATCTCTATCCGGACGCTGTCTATTCGACGATGTTCGAGGACGGCTCCTCCCTCATCACCTACAAGGATGTTGACCGGACCTGCGACAGCATTGCCAGGATCTCGCCCAGAGACGCCGAGGCGTACCGCCGCTTTGCGGCGATGAGCATGAAGATCGTGCCGATGGTGACGCAGAGCCTGTTCACGCCCGCGCCGCAGCAAGGGCCGTTTTACGCCCTGCTCGACCAGAGCGTGGAGGGACAGGAGATTTTCCGCGCTCTGCAGATGAGCAAGCTCGACATCTGCCGCGAGTGGTTCGAGAGCGACAAGCTGATCATTCATCTGCTCAAGTTCGCCGCGGAGACGCTGACCGCGCCGGAGGACATGGGCACTGGCTTCATCCTCTACACCATGCCGGGGATGGTTCACACCTATCCGATCGGCGTCCCGGTCGGCGGCAGCGGCGCGCTGGTCGACGCATTGGTCGCCTGCCTTGAAGATCATGGCGCGGAGCTTCGGACGGAAGCACCGGTCGAGAAGGTCCTGGTCCAAAACGGCCGCGCCACCTCGGTCCGGCTGGCGTCCGGCGAGGAGATCAACGCGCGTGTTGCCGTCATCGGTCAAATTCATCCTTGGCTGATCGGCGATATGGTTGAGAAAGTGGCCCCGGATGTCGTCGCCCGCGCCAGGCGAGTCAAAACTGGCGCCTTCTCCATCATGCCCCAGCATCTCGCGCTTAACGAACCCCCGAAATACAAGGCCGGCGCGGAGGCCGGCCGGGTGATCCTCGCCAATTATGCACCGCCTACGCTCGAGCGATTCCTGCGCGTCTTCGACAATTATCGCTACGGCGACATGTGGAGCGAAGGATCGACCGACACCATTCTGGCCTCGCATATGCAGTGCCAGTTCGATGAGACCCAATGTCCCCCGGGCAAGGCCGCGATCACCGTCTATGGCTTCGGTCCGTTCGACCTGCGGACCGGCGCGGCATCCTGGGATGAGCGCCAATGGGAAATCGGCGATTGGCTGCTGGAGCGTTACCGCGAATATGCACCCAACGTCACCCATGAGAACATCATCGGCCGCCGGTTCGATACGCCATTGGAAGTGTCACGGCATTCATCGATGTTCCAGAAGGGCGACGTAAGCGGGGCCGGCGAATATCTGCACCAGATCGGGGGCCACCGTCCCAATCCCGAGCTCGCGAAACTGAAGATACCAGGCATCGAGAACCTCTATCTCACGGGAACCGCGATCAACGTCTCGAGCGTCAGCGGCGCAGGCCGCGCGACCGCGATCAGGGCCTGCCAGGATCTGAAGATCAACTTCGACAGCTTGATCGGGTGAGGCGATGCGGATCTTCACACCGGAAGGGACCGAGCTGATGACGATCACCAGCGTCGACGCAACCGAGGACGGGATTGTCATCGGCGGCACGATCATGGGCGCCATGCCGATGAAGGGCGTCGTTCGCGGCGACGAGCTGCGGGCCGGCTACAGGTTTCTGAGCTGGGCTCTCGTTGTGAAAGCATTGCGCATGGTCCTCGGCGGAAAATGATCACCGGATTGCAGATGATCGCATCACTGCAACTTCCCCGCACCGTGTTCGGGGCCGGTGCACTGTCCTGCCTCGACGAGGAGCTCGATCGTCTGGGTATGAGGCGGCCGATGCTGGTGACCGACCAAGGGATCACGACGGTCGGCCTGGTCGATCGCGTCAACGCCGCGCTCAAGCGGAGCCCGGCCGCGGCAATCCTGAACGACGTGACCGAAAACCCCCTGTTCTCGGACGCTGACCGGGGTGCGGCGCTCTACCGGACAAGCCATTGCGATGGCGTGATCGCGCTCGGCGGCGGCTCGGTGATCGACACGGCCAAATACATCGCGCTGCTCGCAACCAACCCTGGCAGCGTAACCAACTATGCCGGCAATCCCACGGCCAAGCCTCGGCGATGCGCCCCGCTTGCAGTGATTCCGACCACTGCCGGGACAGGAAGCGAGGCATCGCCCGATGCCGGCATCCACCCGGACGCCACGACCGCCTCGACGGGAATGAGTTCGCCCGCCATCGTGCCGCATCTTGCGATGCTCGATCCGGAGCTGTCGTTGACGCTGCCGCCCCGGCTCACCGCGGCCACCGGAATCGATGCGATCTCACACTGCGTGGAAGGTTATCTTTCCAGCCGAATGCTACCCTTTGCCGACGCGCTTGCATTGGACGGCATTCGGCGAGCAATGGCGGCCATCCGAGACGCAACCCAGCGCGGCGGTGACCTTCGCGCACGATCGGAGATGATGGCCGCGGCCTATGCAGGCGGCGTAGCCATCAGCATGGGCCTAGGACCGGCGCACGCCATCGCGATCACCTGCGGCGACCAGGGCTTCCATCACGGACTCTTGAGCGGCATTGGCCTGGTCTGCTCGTTGGATTCCGTCAGTCGTCACGCCGCCGATCGGGCCGCGGCCATTGCGGCTGCGATGGGACTTTCCCCCGGTGCATCGCTTTCCGCGGCCATCGCCGTGCTGATGCGGACCTTGAACCTGCCGGCGACCTTGGCCGAACTTGGTTACCGGGGGACCGACGTCTCAGCTTTGGGTTCGCGCGCGCATGCGAGCCCGTTCAACCAGACCGCACGCTACCATCCGTCTGCGGCGGAATATACGGAGATGATTCAGCGTTCATTGGATGGGATGATCGGTGCCACCGCAGCCTGACCGTGCTATTGCCGTGACATGAGCACGCACTCGCCTCGGACGAAGAAGAGCCGTCACTTTCAGGATGCAAGTCAGGACGACACCAAGCGCCTGCGGACGCGAGCGTTGATCCTGGACACGGCTATCGCGGTCATGGCCAAAAACGGAATCGAACGCACGTCCGTCATGGAAGTCGCCGAGCAGGCCGGGCTGTCCAACGGAAGCTTCTATTATCACTTCCGAAACAAGACGGAGCTGGTCGAGGCCGTTGCCGGCGCCGTCGCGGCCGCATTGGTCCGCGAGGTCGACGAGGCGATTTCTGGAATTGAGCAGGGCACCGAGCGCGTTGCGCTCGCAACGATGCTGTTCATCGAACGCGGTCTGCAGGATCCGACATGGGGGCGCCTGATCGTCCACGCACTCTCCGATCTCGGAGAATTTCGTGAGCAGATCTTTGCGGGGATTCGCAAGGATGTCGGCATCGGCATCCGCCAGGGTTATTTCAAGACGGTCGACTCGCCGGCCCTGTATGCGATGCTGTTGGCCATCGTCAGCGCCGCGATGCGCGAAGCATTGGTCAAAAGAGACGACTCGATTCCGGCAATGGCGGCCCAAGCCATCCTGCGGGTGCTTGGCATCGATATCGTGGCGGCCGAGACCGTCGTGACCAATGCGAAAAAGACATTGCGCAAGGGACACGTCTGGAGCCAGCGCCCACAACGAGCCTGACCGCCCATGACGAATGGCAACACATGCCACCAGACACCTTGGCCGCATCCGTGCCCACTACGGTTCATATTTCACTTCCGCGCTTCCGAGGATAATGCGGCTTTGCCGTGGCGATGGGAATGAGCCGCGAGTTGATGTCGCGCGATTTGCTCCCGATCATACGCCAGTCTGCGAGATAAACTTGGTATTGAAGTAACCTTCCATCGCCTCGGTGCCACCTTCCGAACCGTAGCCGGACTCCTTGATTCCACCGAACGGGACTTCAGGCAGCGCGAGGCCGAAGCTGTTGATCGACATCATGCCGGCCTCGACGGCCGCGCCGACTGCGGTTGCTGTCTTCGTCGAGCTGGTGAAAGCATAGGAGGCAAGGCCAAACGGCAGACGGTTGGCCTCCTCGACCACTTCGTCGAAGGTCGAGAAGCGCGAGATCAGGGCCAGGGGCGCGAACGGTTCCTCGTTCATGGCGCGCGCATCCTTCGGCACGTCGCTGACGACGGTCGGGGCGTAGAAATAGCCCTTGTTGCCGACGCGATGCCCACCGGTCTCCAGCCTGGCGCCCTTGCCGACCGCGTCCTGTACCATGCCTTCGATCGCAGCAACGCGGCGCGGGTTGGCGAGCGAACCCATCTTGGACTCCGGATCGAGGCCGTTGCCGACCTTGAACGCCTTAGCGCTGTCCACGAATGTGTCGACGAACTCACGGAATACCTCGTCCTGCACCAACATGCGCGTCGGCGAGATGCAGACCTGTCCGGCGTTGCGATACTTTGCTGCCGCCAGGATCTTTGCGGCCGAAGTGACATCGGCATCCTTGAACACGATTGCCGGCGCGTGGCCGCCGAGCTCCATGGTGGCACGCTTCATGTGCAGGCCGGCGAGCGCGTTAAGCTGCTTGCCGACGCGAGTGGAGCCGGTGAAAGAGATCTTTCGGATCACCGGGTGCGGGATCAGGTATTCTGAAATCTCCGACGGCACGCCATAGACGAGGTTGATGACCCCATCGGGCACGCCCGCATCCGCGAATGCGCGAATGAGCTGCGCCGGCGAGGCCGGCGTCTCCTCCGGCGCCTTGACGATGATCGAGCAGCCGGCGGCGAGGGCGGCCGACAGCTTGCGCACGACCTGATTGATCGGAAAATTCCAGGGTGTGAACGCCGCGACCGGGCCGACCGGCTCCTTCATCGCAAGCTGATAGATGCCGGGCCCGCGCGCCGGGATCAGACGGCCATAGGCGCGCTTGGCTTCCTCGGCAAACCATTCGATGACGTCGGCGGCGGCCATCGCCTCCATCTTGGCCTCGGCCAGGGTCTTGCCCTGCTCCATCGTCAGCAGCGGTGCGATCTCGTCATTGCGCTCGCGCATGATCGCGGCTGCCCTGCGCATGATGCGGCAGCGCTCGAAGGGCGCGACATGGCGCCAGACCCGGTAACCCGCGGCGGCGGCCGCCAGCGCCTCGTCGAGGTCGGCCTTGCCAGCATGGGCGACGGTGCCGATGACCTCTTCGGTGGCTGGATTTCTGATATCGAGAACGTTGCCCGATTGGGCGGGTCGCCATCGACCGCCGATGAAGAGCTGCGTGTTCGAATAGGCCAATGGACTCCCCCTGTCGTTCCGTGTGCCGGCTTCAGGCGGCGCATCCAGGCGTTGGTCAGCGCACCGATCACGTCACGCGCGGTCAGGAAGAGCGAAACGCCGATCACCGGCCCCCAGAAGCTGACGAGGCCGCCGCCAACCAGTGTCATCATCACGACGTAGCCTGATTGGTGCAGGCTCATGACGTCCGGGAATGCGGCGAGTTGTGCCATCGCGAACAAGCCCCCAGCAAGGCCGGACAGTGCCGCCGACAGCGTGAAGACCGAGGCCTTATAGAGCCACACGTTGTATCCGAGATGGGCTGCGCGGACCTCGCTCTGCTTGATGGCGGCGATCACGCGGCCGTAGGGCGAGTGCACCAGACGCCACAGCACGACGACACCGACCGCGAAGACCGCAAGCACAAAATAGTAGAACGCAACATTGTCGGTGAGATCAAACGACACCATGCCGAAATCTGCCGGCAGCCGCCTGATCTTGAGCAGACCATCCTCGCCGCCGGTGACACCGTGTGACTTGATCGACAATGTCCAGAAGATCTGACCGAAGGCGATGGTCATGAAGGCGTAGTAGATGCCGCGCCGGTGGGAGATGAACAGCGCCACCAGAGCGCCCGCGGCTCCCGCCGCGACCGCCGTCGCCGCGGAGATCGGCAACACCTTCGGCGCCCGCACCGTGCGCGCGCTGGGCGACCTCACCCAGGCTGACGACATTTCAAGAGTGGTCGCGGAAACTGAGGCGGCCCTCGGTCCGATCGACATTCTCGTCCACAATGCCGGCGGCGACATCGCGGCCGGAGGCGGCAAACCCGACCCGAACGACGCCGTCGACATCAAGGAGGCTGACGTGCGCGCGGTGCTGGATCGCAACCTGCTCTCGACCATCCTGACCTGCCAGGCCGTCGCGCGCGGCATGATAGAGCGTCGGCGCGGCCGCATCGTCACGCTCGGCTCGGTGGCCGCGTTCAAGGGCCGCACCAACGGCGCGATCTATGCGGTGGCGAAAGCGGGCGTGACGCACCACACGCGCTGTCTCGCCGACCAGCTCCGCCCCTACGACATCACCGTCAACTGCATCGCGCCTGGCGATACGCGCACCGGCCGCTTCCTCGGCACCCGCGCCGTCGACGCGAACCGTCTGGTCGAGACCGGCACACTCGACCGCATCGCCACGGTCGACGAGGTCGCGCGCGTCGTCGAATTCTTCGCCGGTCCGATGGGGGCATTCGTTTCGGGTCAAGTGCTGCGTATCGATGGCGGCACTCAGTGCTGGCCGGCCTGACCCTCTTTGCCACGTCGTCGAAACCAGCTGGAGCTTCCGACTGCGACGGCGAGCACGTTCCAACAAGCGCCCTTACCACGCAACTGCATCAGTTTCGACGCAGCGGACGATGAGCAATTGCCGTCGGACAGTCGACGTCCCGTCAAAGGTTCGTTCATCACTCAAGGTGTGCGTTGCGCCCCGGGGCATTCGTCGCGCGCAGCGCGAATGATGAAGCTGTTCACCTTCCCGCTACGCGCCTGACGAATGCGCCGCGGATGGACGCGGAACTGGGCTCGCGCGCAGCCCCTCGCTCTTTCAATCTCAGCCGCAGGGCCGAAAACAACATTCATCTCACCCCGTCATTCTAAGGCGATACGAAGAGCAATTGGTGGGGCTCGAAAGTGCGCTCGGCAAGGTGTGAGCGCAGGTGACGAGGAGGCTGCCGAAGCAATCCGAGATCTTGTCGAGACGGTGACGGTGTCGAGAGATGACCGACGCCCGGGCGAGGTCTGTGTCGAAACTTACAGGCCGTCTCAACGCGCTGATTGGCGGTGGTGAGGCATACCCAAGCAGACTGAAGGGAGTGT
>NZ_CAFI01000440.1 GCF_000239775.1 Bradyrhizobium sp. ORS 375 | reverse complement strand
CACGCCGGCGATCTCTGCAGACGACAGCGGCACCCGCGTCACCCGCTCCGGCATGAACACGTCCTGCACCCGGGAGATCGGCAGGCCGAACAACTGGCCGCCGATCACGGCAGTCACGAATTCGGAGGCCGCGCCGTCGGTGGTTTCGATTTTGCTGCTCATCGCAGGCTACTCCTCGCCGCTCGTATTACGCCGCCCGCCGATTGGCCTCGGCACGCGCCCGTTCCTCGATCTGCTCTTTCATCGCGGCGATCAGACCCGGACGGTCGAACTTCGCGATGTAGTCGTAGAGGCCGGCCTGGCGGCCGCGCTCGATCGCCGCCGGCGACACCAGCGACGACACCGCGATGACCGGCAAATGATGCAGGTTCTGGTCGGCGCGGATGGTCTCGGCGAACTCGAAGCCGTTCATCTCCGGCATCTCGATGTCGGTGACGACGATGTCGAAGGTGTGCCCGGAGCGCAGCGTGGCGAGGCCCTCGAGCGCCGAGGCCGCCGTGCGCACCTTGTAGCCCGCCGACTTCAGCACCGGCGCCAGCATGTTGCGGAAGAACGGCGAGTCGTCGACCAGGAGCACCGACTGCGTCTGCGCCTCGGTCGCCATCTCCTTGCGGATGAACCAGTCGGCGAACGCCATCGGCAGGAAGTGGCCGACGTCGATGACTTCGGTC
>NZ_CAFI01000441.1 GCF_000239775.1 Bradyrhizobium sp. ORS 375 | reverse complement strand
TCACCAGTCGCGCACATTCGTGGCGCAGCGCATCATGGAGGCGGCACGGGATAGATCACCGCCGCTCGACGAACTGACCGCGGTCGGCCGTCAGGCCGTCGCAGACTTGGCCTCGCAATCCGTCCAACGAGGGCTGTGATCATAGTAGCCAGCGGACGGCGGCCGGAGTCGATCGCGCCGACTTTTGCTGAGTCCACGCTGCTACTGCGTCATCGGGGACCATCGCACCGACGCGATGTCCCCGTCGCAAGCGGGCATACAGTCCCGGAGACACGCGGACTATTCTTCCAGCTCTTTCAGGATGCGGTCGCGGTGGCGGATGTGCTGCACCTGGATCGCATGAAAGTTGTCCAGGAGTGTCCGCGCTTCTGTGACGTCATGACCCTTCCGCTTGAGGTCCGCAACACGTTCCTCTTGTTCGGCAATAAGTCGGAGACCCAAGTCGATATGGCGCTCGGCCTGCTGCAAATGCCGACGCTGCATGGCATGATCCATTGCTGATCCCCCGATGCAAGTCTCGTAATCCCAGCAAACGCCGGGACACGCGGGCCGAGGCACCCGATGCCCTGGAGGGCGTCGCCTCACATTGACCTGGGACGATCACCCTACGGCGGCTATCGGCCTTCCAATACCATAAAAAACTTTGCAAGGCCGACGTCAATGTGAGGAAGCGTGCTTAGTTTATACGAATTGGCCGGCAAATCTCAGCCAAACAAAGCGCGTACGACGGTCGCGGCATTGGTTGGCTTCTCGCACCGCGGCACGTGACGGTACCGCGCTGGAATGATGTCTTGGTCGTATCCGGTTGCGAAAACGAAGGGAATTCGCCGCTGCAATAGCTGGTCGGCAATGGGAAAGGCCATTTCTCCGTGGAGGTTGATGTCGACGACCGCCCCATGCAGCTGTTCGGTGTCGCCAGCAAATCGAGCGCCGAATCGATGTTTGACACTGGACCGACCACCTCGGCGCCTTCAGCGCCGAGAGCCCGGGCAAGGTCATCGGCAAGGTAATAATCGTCTTCCACAACCAGCAGCCGACGTCCGGCCAGCGTATTGGTCATTGCGCGCCTCTCCGGCTTTGCGCCCGCTCCAGGGGCATTTCGATGGTGCA
>NZ_CAFI01000442.1 GCF_000239775.1 Bradyrhizobium sp. ORS 375 | reverse complement strand
TGCGCGTCGCGCCCCAGCCCGCGATCGCGGCGATCAGCAGCGAGATCAGCACGCTGTAGCCGGCCAGCGACAGGCCGAGGAAGCGGAATTGCACCTCGTCGCAGCGCACGACATGGACGCTGTCGAGCCGCTCCAGCAGGCTGCCGGCGCTGCCGAGATTGCCGATCGGCCCGGTGCATTCGGTCGGTCCCGGCCAGAAGCCCCATTCGACGCCGGAGTGATAGACGCCGAGCCCGGCATTGCCGAGCGCGGCCAGCGTGATCAGGCCGAGGCCTGCGAGCACGAGCGCGCGCGGCGCGCCGCCCTTCGCGGCCAGCGCAATGACCAGCCCGAGCGGCACGATCGCGTAATACGCCCAGCGCTGCTTCAGGCAGAGCTCGCAGGGCTGCAGGCCCCAGACCAGCTGCATGTACCAGGCGCCGGCCAGCGCAGCCGCCGCGATGCCGGCCGCGAGCAGCGCCGCAATCATGGCCGGGCTCATCGCCCCCACCGCGGGGCGCGCCATCACCGAGGTATTGCTCATCGATCCTCCCCGAACGGGCCTGCATCCGGCCCCAACCGGGCCGCTCCGGCTCCTACTCCCGGCCGCGAAAACTGTCGAGATGCCAGCCCATCACGTCCGTGCGGGTTGACCCCGCCCGACCGCCCGCTATAGTCCGCCCCGCTTCGTACGGTTCCTGCCCAGGGCCAATGCGAATGCCCCTGTGGCGGAACTGGTAGACGCGCTCGACTCAAAATCGAGTTCCGCAAGGAGTGCTGGTTCGATTCCGGCCAGGGGCACCAACTGGGCTGTTCATGCCCGTTCTAAATCGTCCGCAAGCGTTCGCCTAGCGCTCGGAACCCCTTGAAGAATAGAGCTTTCCCCGTACATCGGTGCTCGTCACCGTTTGTTCTCATCCGACCCCAGCCGGCCGATTTGTTGGTACTTTTGTTGGTATCGTGTTGGTATCGGGAGAACAAACGTTCACGGTGACTTTCGCTATTCCGAATGCAGGAATTGAGCAGATGGCCCGTAAGAACGCTGGCGCGCGTGCCGACCCCAAACAGATCAGAACCGACGTCGACTGCCGCGCCGCCCAGCCGAGATTCGACAATGGCGCGTGGAGTCCCGCCAAGATTTCCGACGTGACCGGCGGCGGTCTCTACCTCTTCGTCACACCCGACGAGAACAGGCCAGGTAAGGCCGTCTCCAAGCTCTGGCGGATGGCCTACCGCTTCTACGGTCGCCAGAAAACCTACTCCATCGGCCCTTATGGCAACGGAAAGGACGGCACGTTTTCGCTCGCCGACGCGCGTCGGGAGCGCGACAAGGCCAAACACCTGCTCAAGGACGGCAAAGACCCGAGCACCGAAAAGCAGCTCGACAAGCACAGGCAAGCGGCCGCCCGACCTTTCGAGCAATGGGCTGACGAGTGGCTCGCGAAGAAGAAAGTAGAGAAAGTCAAACGCGGAAGGATCGTCGCAGTTCGCGATTCCAAGACCATCAAGGTCCTTGAGCTGCGCGTCGGCTACGTCAAGGATCGCTTCGGCAAGCTGTGCAGGAAGGATATCAAGCGTCCGGACGTGCTCGCTTTCATGCGTTCATACGAAGCCGAAGGAAAGCTGGAAACGCGCGACCGCGTGCGCAGCATCGGTGCGCAAATCTGCGACTATGCCGACGTCGAAGGCGACGGCTACAATCCATTCCGCAACCTGAATGGACAGATGATTGCCAACATTTCGACGCCGCGTCCCGGCGTCACCGAACCACGCGACGTGGCGCGCGTCTTCAAGCTCATCAGCGCACCGTGCGAGAGAGCGAGGTTTGGTGATGTTGTTGGCCTTGCCTTGCGGTTCGATGCGCTGACTATTCCCCGCCCAGGCATGATCAATGAAATGGAGTGGAGCGAGGTCGATTGGGACGCTGAACGCTGGACTATTCCAGCCGCCAAAATGAAGACCGGTTGGGACCATGTCGTGCCCTTGTCACGGCAGGCACTCGCAATCCTGCGCAGCGTCCAGAAGCTGACCGGCCATCGCCAGTACGTTTTTTCCTGTTCGAAGGATGCCCCGCTATCGAACAACACGCTAAACAAACGCTTGAGGCTGCTTGGCATTGACACCAAGACTGATCATTGCGCCCACGGATTCCGGACCACCTTCTCGACCCTGTCTCACCACGAAGAGATCAAGGAGGCTAAGGCATGGGATGGCGATGTCGTCGAGCTGCAGCTCGCGCATCTCGATAGTTCCACCGTGGAAGGGCTCTACAAGAAACACGGACCACTCGCGCTGATCGGCTCGCGCACAAAGCTGATGCAGCATTGGGCTGACCGTATAGACCAATGGCTCGATCCCAAGAAGGTAATGTCGATCCAGCGCGGCACGCCGCGCTGAGTCACGTATTTTCGTGCGCGCTTGATGCTCCCTGTTCGATCCGTGGCAAAGATGACGTGACAGTTTTCAGCAGACTGCTGGGTCAAAACTGGCCAGCTTTCTCGTAGCCGAGCTCTCCACCTGGCCAAAGGAAAGACCTCGAATGCCCGCTAGAGAACGACTGCCAAACCGCAAGCAACCGGAAGAGGAATATTCTTTGCTTGCTCACGTGAACTCGGTCACTGTGAGCTACTACATCTCAACGCATGGTAGCGAGCTTGACGCCAGCACAGATGAAGCTATGGCTCATTTGCTTGCTGAAATCGTCATGACCAGACCCAACTTGCCCAAGCACCTCGGCAGGGAAATCCGCTGCTCTCTGATGTGCTCTCGCGTCTCAGTCCGAAGGTGCCGAAGCTCGTTGCCCTTATGGATCAGGCCGAACCCAACGTGCTCGCCCAAATGAGCTTCCCGGCACAGCATGAGCGATGATCCCATTATCAGCCTGCCTGCTGTCGCAGGCTGACCAGCTCGGCCCGCACCGGAATTGCCCGGTGACCCACCATGCCAGCTACACCACTCCATGGGATACGATCGAGAGACTGCGATCTCCGCTCTATGTTCTCGTCACAAAAATGCAGAATCCAGCAGCCTACGCGCCTCCTCATTTGCATTCCAATTTATCCCCGCAAGAGATTCGATCACAGCGTCAACAAAGGGCACTGGGGGAAGATAGCCATGATCGAAGATATAGTGCCAAATAAGATCTGGCGCGGCGTAGATACTCTGATTGCGCTCCGACCGCAGCCACAACTCAGCCGAGCCAAGCCTTATTTTCTCTTTGTTACCGGTGCAAACATATATCTCATTAACCGAGCATAGCTCGCACCGATGATAGCCCCGAGTCTTATTCACACGATTAGTAATAAGCAGGCGCTTGAGGGCCACAGAAAATTCCTGAGACACCGCCCCTTGCTGAAAGGGTGCAGAGCTACTGAGCCATCCGACAGTCATTACACCTTCCAAAGGTTTTGGAAGATCATATTGATATGCCGACAAGTCTTCAAAGTGCATCTGTTTGCTCTCCTACGGAGTAGCCCTGCAAGCAGCCCAAACACAAACGCCGCGCGCCCCGCTCAACAATGTCGATAGGGGTGTATCCACCGTAACCGTTACGCTACCTGGCAAAGTCGTGAGCCCCGTGGGCGGCTGGAGTATCAGGTTGGGAACTCTCGCTCCAGGTAAAAACGATTGGCTCCCTTCCATGATCGACGCCCATCGAGGGTTAGCTGCAATTGCTTCCCAATTCCCAGCCTCAATCAACTGTCCCAGGGCGTCGGGAATTTTGACGCCAGCACGCCCCGGAAGCGTCAGCGCAACGCCGTCGGGAACGATTGTTTCTCCTGCAAAGGTTGTCTCCACTCCATGTCCGGCAAAGACCGTCAGGCCACCTCCGGCGGCTGCTTCCCCACCTAACAGCCAAGCTGCTGCCGCTTCAAATGCCCAACCTCCAGCAATGCCTGCCGGGATGGCCAATGGATAAGTGAGCTCCGGATTTGCTAAGAACTGCTGATAAGCGTCAGCTTCCGAAGCCAGTCCACCTTCATCCGGTGACCATGTTGGCTTTTGGCCCGCACTACAAGACGCCCAGCAACTCAGATTGTTGAAGAGGTACCCAAATGCACCTGTGACAGCCCCATTTGCAAACTTTCCTCCACCTGCGACAGAGGCGAGGCCGCCAGCGATGGCTTCCAGAACTGTTCCCCCGATCCGCTGTCCGATGCTTGATTGTGCACCTGGAAAAATCGCGTTCGTCAGAGGTGACAAAGCGGATCCAACCGCTCCTGACAGTGCCCCGGATTTGCAGTCGCCGCCAGAGGCGACCGAAGAGCCGCAGCCAACCAGAGCATGTCCAGCAACGTTTGCGAAGTACTTGTCTGTACCAAATTGAGGCTGATGGCCAGTCCAGTTGCCCACGCCATAGAATGCAGCGGCCGTGACGCCAGCTATGAGCCCAGCCTTTAGAACCTGACCAATATTTCCGCCTGACAATCCAGTCGCAATCATCGCGCCGCCAGCCGCAGATGCAACGGCGAGTCCGAACGAGCCCGCCGCGAGCCCGAGCCCAAGCCCAGGAAGCACAGCGTTCAGCATGATCGTCGCGCCGATCTGCAGGATCGCCCTGGCGATGGCGTTGGTCTGGAAGAAGTGCGTGACGGACTTCCAAGCGCTACTGACGGCGTTTCCGATCGACTTCCAGAAGCAGCCGAGGAAGCAGTGGCCAGACGGATCCGTAAAAGTCAGTGGGTCGTTGCCGACATAGGAGTACCGGTTCCAGCCCTGGGTGCTGAACGGGCTCTCCGTCATCGTGTCGGCGCTGGTGAAGCGCGCCAGCAGCGGATCGTAGACGCGGCCGTTCATGTGGATCAGGCCGGCGACCGAC
>NZ_CAFI01000443.1 GCF_000239775.1 Bradyrhizobium sp. ORS 375 | reverse complement strand
TGTGCGGGCTCGCGCTGTTCGCGGCGCAGGGACCGGCGATCGCGGCCGCGCTGCTCGCCGTCTTCAACCAGATGCTGTTCGTGCAGGCGCGGGTCGCGATGCTCGACATCGGCGTGCTCGCCTTCAGCCTGCTGGCGATCGCGGCGTTCCTGTTCAGCGTCAGGCAGCGCCGGCCGCAGCTGCTGTTCGCCGCCGCCGGCGTCGCGTTCGGCCTCGCGGTCGCCTGCAAATGGAGCGGGCTGTTTCCACTGCTGACCGCGTTGCTGATCGTCGGATTGATCAAGCTGCTGCAGCATTGGCAGACCTCGTTCGGCGATGCCGAGCCGACCGACTGGTATCAGCCGGAGCAGTGGCCGGGTCTCCGCTGGCTGCACATCCTGCTGTGCTTCGGCGTGCTCCCAACGCTGGTCTATCTCGCGACCTTCATTCCCCTGCACGGGCTGTCCATCTCCACGATCGCCGAGGCGCAGCGCCGCATCTTCGCCGACAGCATCACCACGGCGATCGCCGGCCACACCTATATGAGCGCGTGGCCGACCTGGCCGTTGCTGGTGCGCCCGGTCTGGTTCCTGTTCGACAAGACGAGCGACCGTGACATCGCGGCGATCGTGCTGCTCGGCAATCCGCTGGTGCTGTGGCCGGCCGTGCTCGCGCTTGCCGTCTGCGTCAGGGATTTCGTCGCGGCCCGCAGCGCGGCGGCGTTCCTGATCCTGGCGTTCTTCCTCGGCTGCTATCTGCCGTGGGCG
>NZ_CAFI01000444.1 GCF_000239775.1 Bradyrhizobium sp. ORS 375 | reverse complement strand
CACGCCGCGGCCGGCGCAGCCGACGCCCGGCTCCGGACCGCCGGACTCGACGCAACGGATGTCGCGATAGCCGACCTTCATCACCTCTTCGATCTCGAGGTCCTCGACGCTGCCCGCGGCAGCGGCCAGACTGAGAATGGTGTCCTGCGCCTTGGCGTGCAGGATCAGGCGGGTCGAATCCGCCTTGGGGTCGCAGCCGACGATCAGGATCCGATGACCCATCTCGGCGAGCGCCGCCAGAGTGTTCTGCGACGTCGTCGATTTGCCGATGCCGCCTTTGCCGTAGAATGCGATTTGTCGAAGTGATGACATTCTGCTCTCCATCAACCGATTGCCAATGTCCCGCATGCGCCTTGCATGACCAGGACCGCGTCCTCTCTCCAGAACCGGCAGACGGGTTATTGGGAAGGAGAGCATCGCTCGTCCGAAGCGTCGGCGTGCACTCAGCCCTCAACCATTGCCTGACCAGAGTTTTGCAACGGCTGTGCCAGAGCTTTGGAATCGTTAAAAAGGCCATGTTTTGAAAGAGATGCGGTCAAGCTCGACGCTAGGATGAGCTTGTTGCAAACCCGACATCTGGGTTTTTCACCCGACGCTCCCACGACGTGCTGTCCGAAACGACACATGTCGCCGCAGGCCTGAACCAAGCGCTCAACGAACCCCCGTCACGGCGCATGTGCGAAGCCTACAGAGGGCGCGGTACGGAGTTTGCTTGATGTAGATCAAACCCGTTTCACGAACGGGCCAGAAGGAGCATTTTCGATGTCGAGCAGGACGTGCGTCTTTGTCATTGAATCCGATCAGGTGATCCGTTCGGCGCTCGGCTATATCCTCAGCGAGCGTCATGAGACCTTCACCTTCGCGGAGACCGCTGATGCGCTGAGCAAGGCGGCACGGGCGACACCTGACGCGGTGCTGGTCGGCAGCAGCATCCTGGAGGATGGCGGCGCCGAGACCGTCGGCATGCTCGCCCGCAAGCTGAACCAGGCCGGCATCATCGTCGTCGCCGGCTCGACCAAGTCGCCGCTCGCGCTGGCGGGCCTGCGCCAGGGCGCCGAGGCGATCATTGCGAAGCCGATCACCTTCGACGGCGTGACCCATGCGGTCGACACGGTGCTGGCGCGCCGCGGCACCGAGCCGAGCCTCGCGACATAGCCGCCCCGGGGCGGATCGAGATCAGCAGACCACCAGGAGAGGATCATGTTGAAGATGGCCCAGACCGCAGCACCGGCGAATCCGGATATCGACGACATCGTTGAGAACTTCGCGCTGCTCGACGACTGGGACGACCGCTACCGCTACGTCATCGAGCTCGGCCGCGGCCTGACGCCCCTGCCCGACGCCGACCGCAACGACGGCAACAAGGTCCAGGGCTGCACCAGCCAGGTCTGGGTCGCGACATCGGTACGCCACGGCGCAGCGCCGGTGCTCGACTTCGTCGGCGACAGCGACGCCCACATCGTCCGCGGCCTGGTCGCGATCCTGCTCGCGATGGTCTCCGGCCGCACCGCCCCCGAGATCCTCGCCGCCGATCCGATCGCGCTGTTCGAGAAGCTCGGCCTGCGCGAGCATCTGACGCCGCAGCGCTCCAACGGCTTCCGCTCGATGGTCAGCCGCATCAAGGCCGATGCGCAGGCGGCGATGGCCGCGGCGGCGTAGGTTTTGATGGGCTGGTTTGCTTGGTTAGTCTAGCCCCGCCTCGCGCGGCGCATGCGGTCCAAGCCTCTCCCCGCGTGCGGGGAGAGGCCGGATTTCATCGCAGATGAAATCCGGGTGAGGGGGACTCTCCGCGAGTCTGGTGCGAGTGTCACACCCACCGACCGTGCGGAGAGTCCCCCTCACCCCAACCCTCTCCCCGCAAGCGGGGCGAGGGAGCGCACCGCCGGCTTGGTGAGCGCTCGACTCCAACTTGCAAAAGTCAGGCGGGACCTATTACAGGGCGGCACAAGAGCGGCCTACGAGAAGAACTCCTGCGCCTTCTTCAGCGCGCGGACGAGCACGTCGACCTCTTCCCGCGTGTTGTACATCGCAAACGACGCCCGGCAGGTTGCCGAGACGCCAAAGCGCTCCAAGAGCGGCATCGCGCAATGGGTGCCGGCGCGCACCGCGACGCCGGAACGGTCGATGACGGTGGCGAAGTCGTGGGCGTGGGCGCCCTGCATCTCGAACGAGACGATGGCGCCCTTGTCGACGGCGTTGCCGATGATGCGCAGTGAGTTGATCTCGCGCAGCTGCTCGGTCGCGTAGGTCACGAGATCATGCTCATGCGCGGCGATGCGCTGCTTGCCGATCGAGGCGACGTAGTCGATCGCAGCACCGAGCCCCGCGGCCTCGACGATCGGCGGCGTGCCGGCCTCGAAACGGTGCGGCGGGTCGCCGTATGTGACGAAATCCCGCGACACCTCGCGGATCATCTCGCCGCCGCCGTTGAACGGCGGCATCGAAGCCAGGAGCTCGCGCTTGCCATACAGCGCGCCGATGCCGGTCGGGCCGTAGATCTTGTGCCCGGTGATGCAGTAGAAATCCGCGTCGAGGTCGCGGACGTCGACCTCCATATGCACCGCAGCCTGCGACCCGTCGATCAGAACGGGGATGCCGCGGTCGTGCGCGATGCGGATGACCTCCTTGACCGGCACCACCGTGCCGAGCACGTTCGACATCTGCGTCATCGCCACCATCTTGGTGCGTGGCGTCAGCAGCTTCTCGAACTCGTCGAGCAGGAAGTTGCCGTCATCGTCGACGGGAGCCCATTTGATGACAGCGCCCTGACGCTCCCGGAGAAAATGCCAGGGGATGATGTTGGCATGGTGCTCCATGATCGAGAGCACGATCTCGTCCCCCGGCCCGATCCGCTCGCGGCCGAAGGTCTGCGCGACCAGGTTCACCGCCTCGGTGGCGCCCCGGGTGAAGATGATCTGCTCGGGGCTCTCGGCATTGAGGAACGTCGCCACCTTGGCGCGGGCGCCCTCATAGGCCTCGGTGGCGGCGTTGGCGAGATAATGCAGCCCGCGATGCACATTGGCGTATTCCGACGTGTAGACCTGGTTCATCCGGTCCAGCACCGCCTGCGGCTTCTGCGCCGAGGCGGCGTTGTCGAGATAGACCAGCGGCTTGCCGTGGACCTGCATGCCGAGGATGGGAAAATCCGCCCGGATGCGGCCGACATCGTAGCCGCTCCCGTTCACCGCTGCATGCATCGTCTACTCCCGTCGTCCGAGCCAGCCCAGCAGCGCCCCGGTCAGCGCGTCGCGCACGCTCTCATTGGCCGCGCCCTCGATGATCTCGCCGATGAAGGCCTGGATCAGCAGCGCCTTCGCTTCCGCCGGCGGGATGCCGCGCGCCATCAGGTAGAACAGCAGCTCATCATCGATCGCGCCGGTCGTGGTGCCGTGGCCGCACTGCACGTCGTCGGCGAAGATCTCGAGCTCCGGCTTGCTATCGGCCTCGGCCTCGTCGGACAGCAGCAGCGCCCGCGACATCATCTTGGCGTCGGTCTTCTGCGCACCGGGGGCGACCGTGATCTTGCCCTGGAACACCGCGCGGGCGGTGTCGCCGACGACGGCCTTGAAGGTCTCGCGGCTCTGGCCGTTCTCCGCGGCATGCTCGATCGACAGCGTGGTGTCGGCATGCTGCGTCCCCGACAGCAGCGAGCCGCCGCGGATGTCGGCGACGGTGCCCTCGCCCGCAAGGCGGACGAACAGCTGGTTGCGGACCAAGCTGCCGCCGGCGACGAAGCCGAGCTGATTGAAGGTCGCGCGCGCGCCGATATTGGCGAGCAGCGAGCCGATGTG
The DNA here is from genome assembly GCF_000239775.1 of Bradyrhizobium sp. ORS 375. GTDB lineage: Bacteria > Pseudomonadota > Alphaproteobacteria > Rhizobiales > Xanthobacteraceae > Bradyrhizobium. Next base: position 44,924 of record NZ_CAFI01000444.1, on the reverse strand, counting down.
CAGCGCGCTGCCGCCCTCGCTGACGACCTTGATGTGGTCGATGCGCGCCTCGTCGCCGACGACGAGCTGCATCGCGGTATTGACCTGATACTCGCTGCCGTCAGGCCCCTGATGCGACTCGACGATGGTGGCGCCGGCACCGGCGCCGATATTGACCAGCGAGCGGGTGAACATCGAGGTCGCGACCCAATTGGTCGTGACGAAAGCGACGTGGATCGGCCGGCTCAGCGCGGTGCCCGGCGCGACCAGGATGACGACACCATTGGCCGCCAGCGCGGTGTTGAGCGCCAGCGCCGGATCGTCGTCCGGCACGATCGCGCCGAGGCGCTGCGACAGCAGCGGCTTGTCGGCGGCGAGCGCATCGGCCATCGGCTGGATGGTCAGACCGGGCTCGAGCCCGGCGAGGTCAGACAGCTCTGGCACGAAGGCGCCATCGACGATGACGAGCTTGCGGAAGCCGGCGCCGGCAAACAGATCCTTTGCCTCTCGCGCTTTAGCCTTGGCGGCGTCGTCCGGCAGCGAGGCGAGCCGCTTGGCTTCCTTCATCTGCGTGCGCAGATCGGTGTAGCGCCACGCCTCGACGCGCCGGTGCGGCAGGCCGACCGCGCTGAAGCGGTCGAACGCAGCGGCACGCACAGCCGTGATCTCCTCGCCGCCCGGCAGATAGCGGCGGGCGCCCTGGTACAGATCGGCCAGTCCGAGCTCGGCCTTGGTCTTGCGGATCGCGACGCCCATGCTCGTGCCCGCCCCTTATGCCGCTTCGCTCTGATACTGCGCGTAACCGGTCGCCTCGAGCTCACGCGCGAGATCCGCTCCGCCGGTGCGGACGATGCGGCCAGCCGCGAACACATGGACGATGTCCGGCACGATGTAGTCGAGCAGCCTCTGGTAGTGGGTGATCACGATCATGCCGCGCTCGGCCGAGCGCAACGCATTGACGCCGTTGGCGACGACCTTCAGCGCGTCGATGTCGAGACCCGAATCCGTCTCGTCGAGCACGCAGAGCGACGGCTGTAGCAGCGCCATCTGCAGGGTCTCGTTGCGCTTCTTCTCGCCGCCGGAGAAGCCGACATTGAGCGGCCGCTTCAGCATCTCGGAATCGATGTTCAGGGTCTTGGCGATCTCGCGGACGCGCTTGATCAGGTCCGGCGAGGACAGTTCCTCCTCGCCGCGCGCCTTGCGCTGGGCGTTGAAGGCGGCGCGCAGGAACGTCAGGGTCGCGACGCCGGGGATCTCCAGCGGATATTGGAACGCCAGGAACACGCCCTTGGCGGCGCGCTCGTCGGCAGACATCGCCAGCAGGTCCTCGCCGTTGAGATAAACCTCGCCGGCGGTGATCTCATAGCCGGGCTTGCCGGCGAGCACGTAGGAGAGCGTCGACTTGCCGGCGCCGTTCGGCCCCATGATGGCGTGGATCTCGCCCTTGTTCACGGTCAGGTCCAGGCCCTGGATGATCTTGCGACCACCGGAGATCTCGGCATGGAGCCCCTTGATTTCGAGCAAGGCCGTCATCGAACACTCCTTCATGTTGTCGCCGCGCGCGACGTCCTCATCCAACTGAACCTTCGAGGCTGATCGAGATCAGCTTCTGCGCCTCGACCGCGAACTCCATCGGCAGCTGCTGCAGCACGTCCTTGACGAAGCCGTTGACGACGAGCCCGACCGCCTCTTCCTGCGAAAGGCCGCGCTGGATGCAGTAGAACAGCACGTCCTCGGAGATCTTCGACGTCGTTGCCTCGTGCTCGAACACCGCCGACGAGTTCTTGGCCTCGATGTAGGGGACGGTGTGCGCGCCGCACTGGTCACCGATCAGCAGCGAGTCGCAGGCGGTGAAGTTGCGCGCGCCGGAGGCTTTGCGGTGGGCGCTGACGAGGCCGCGATAGGTGTTCTGCGACTTGCCGGCGGCTATGCCCTTGGAGATGATCCGGCTCGACGTGTTCTTGCCGAGATGAATCATCTTGGTGCCGCTATCGACCTGCTGGAAGCCGTTGGAGATCGCGATCGAGTAGAATTCGCCGCTGGAATTGTCGCCGCGCAGGATGCAGCTCGGATATTTCCAGGTGATCGCCGATCCCGTCTCGACCTGCGTCCAGGAGATCTTTGAATTCGCGCCACGGCAGTCGCCGCGCTTGGTGACGAAATTGTAGATGCCGCCGACGCCCTCGGAATTGCCGGGATACCAGTTCTGCACCGTCGAATATTTGATCTCGGCATCATCCAGCGCAACCAGCTCGACGACGGCGGCGTGCAGCTGGTTCTCGTCGCGCTGCGGCGCAGTGCAGCCTTCGAGATAGGAAACGTAGGCGCCCTTGTCGGCGATGATCAAGGTACGCTCGAACTGACCGGTGTTGCGCTCGTTGATGCGGAAGTAGGTCGACAGTTCCATCGGGCAGCGCACGCCCGGCGGGATGTAGACGAACGAGCCGTCCGAGAACACCGCCGAGTTGAGCGTGGCGAAATAATTGTCGGTGGTCGGCACCACCGTGCCGAGATATTTCTGCACCAGGTCGGGATGCTCGCGCAGCGCCTCGGAGATCGGCATGAAGATCACGCCGGCCTTCTTCAGCTCCTCCTTGAAGGTCGTGGCGACCGAGACCGAGTCGAACACGGCGTCGACCGCGATCTTGGTGCGCGGCGCGGCCGCCTCTCCGTCTTCGCTTTCCACCGCCGCGGACGGACGCTCGACGCCCTCGAGGAGCTCGACCTCGCGCAAGGGAATGCCGAGCTTCTCATAGGTCTTCAGGATCTCCGGATCGATCTCGTCGAGCGAGGCGACCTTCTTCTTCGGCTTCGGCGCCGAATAATAATAGAGATCCTGATAGTCAATCTTGGGGTAGCCGACGCGCGCCCAGGTCGGCTCGGTCATGGTCAGCCAGCGGCGATACGCCTCCAGCCGCCATTCCAGCATCCAGGCCGGCTCATTCTTCTTGGCCGAGATGAAGCGGATGGTGTCTTCCGACAGCCCCTTCGGAGCCTTCTCGGATTCGATCTGCGTCTCGAACCCGTAACGATATTGATCGACGTCAATGCCCTTGACCCGATCAATGGTCTCCTGAACCGCTGCCATCTCTCACTCCGCTTCCAAGGCTCAACAAGGCGCCCGCCTCAGGCGGGCACGCAGGTGTCCGGCACCGGACAGACGGCAGCACATTGCGGCGCGTCGAAGTGGCCTTCGCATTCCGTGCACTTCTTCGGATCGATGATGTACATGTCGTTCTTCAGCCGGATGGCCGCATTCGGACATTCGAACTCGCAGGCCCCGCAGACCGTGCATTGTGAGGCGATGATCTTGTAGCTCATGTGCTGTTCCCCGCGCTCCAGCGACATCGGGCGATGTCATTCGCGCATGATCTTTCAAGCGCCGTGCCAGAGCGCATTTGGTTGATTTCTAAGGAGGATTCTAAATGTCACTGACAGCGGCCAGCTGTCGCTCTCCCGACAGCATGTCGTAAGTGCGACAGGAGCGGCTGATGGACATGCCCGCCGTTGGAGTCGAGCTCTCGCCGCGCTGACGGTGAGCTCCCCTCCCCGCAAGGGGGAGGGGAGCCCACCGCCGCTGGAGCGACAGTCGGGCTCTCATGACGACAGCTGTGATCGCACTAACCATCGCTTTTGACTCGAGCATCGCCTCAAGCAAAAAGGGCGCGCTACCAGCGCGCCCTTCGGAACAGCTCACGCTCATCCACTCAGAACCGCTTGACCTCGATATTGTACTTCTTCAGCGCGTAGCCGATCTGACGGGGAGTCAAGCCCAGCAGGCGCGCGGCCTTGGCCTGGACCCAGCCGGAGCGTTCCATCGCTTGCACGATGCGATCGCGCTCGGGAACGGCGCCGCCATCCATCGCCTCGGAATACTCGCCATCGTCGACATCGCTTACCGCTGCTTCGACCGGAGTCTCGATCGGTGCCGACGTGCGCGGCAGGATCGGCAGCGGCACCATCGGCTGGCCGCGCGGTGGCGGCGGCGTGACCGTGTTGCCCTTCCACAGGATCGCCGACATGCACTCGTTGCGGCTGCAGGCGAAGTCGTGCTGGCCGATCGCCGATCCCGCCGCCAGGGTCGCCGTCCGCTGCACGCAGTTCTCCAGTTCGCGCACATTGCCAGGGAAGCCGCAATGCATCAGCACCTCGATGGCACTCACGTCGAAAGTGAGATCGCGCTCGTTCTCGCAATTGAAGCGGCGCAGGAACTCGCGCGCCAGCTGCGGGATGTCGCTGCGCCGGTCTCGCAGCGGCGGCAGCTTGATCGGCACCACGCTGATCCGGTAGTAAAGGTCGGCGCGGAATTCGTTGCGCGCCACCGCCTCTTCCAGATTGCGGTTGGTGGCGGTGACGATGCGGACGTCGACCTTGATGGTCTGATTGCCGCCGACGCGCTCGAACTCCTGCTCCTGCAGCACGCGCAAAAGCTTCGCCTGGAACGCCGGCGAGATCTCGCCGATCTCGTCGAGAAACAAGGTGCCCTTATCGGCCAGCTCGAAGCGGCCCTTGCGCGCATTGATCGCGCCGGTGAAAGCGCCCTTCTCGTGGCCGAACAGCTCGGACTCCAGCACCGTCTCGGGAAGCGCCGCGCAGTTGATCTTGATGAACGGCCGCTTGGCGCGATTCGACATCTCGTGGATCGCCTTCGCCACCAGCTCCTTGCCGGTGCCGGATTCACCGCGCAACAGCACCGGCGCGTTCGACTTGGCGACGACGTTGATCTTCTCCAGCAACGCGCGCAGCGCCGGGCTGTCGCCGACGATGCCGTCGACCAGCACCTTCTTGCCCTTGGTGGGCGCCGGCTTCAGCTCCATCAATTCCTTCTGCAACCGGTGGCTCTCGGCCATCAGCCGCTCGCGGTCGCGCGCGACGACGCGATGCAGCTTGATGGTCTGGCCGATCAGATTGGCAACCATGGTCAGGAAGCGGACATCCGAGTCGAGCCGGAACACGGCGCGGCCGTCCCAGACGCGGTCGATCGTCAAGGTGCCGACGACGCGCTGGTCGATGCGGATGGGCACGCCGAGGAACGACACGCGCGTGTCGGCGCCGGCCCCGAGCGTCGTTGCATCAGCGGCGCTGAAGGCGGGATGATCAGCGACGTTCTCCGCGATCAGCGGCACGGCGGTGGCCACGATCTGGTCGATGGCCTTCTGCGGCAGCCGCTCGCGATAACGCTGGTCGCTGCCCTCGCTCCACCCGGCGCCGACGGCGAGATCGGGAATGCCGTCATCGGCGAGCAGCGACACCACGCCGTGGCGCATCTGCATGAAGGACTGCAGCAGGTTGACGACGTTGGCGAGGGTGATTTCCAGCCGCGTCGGCGCGGCCAGGATTTTCGAGATTTCGAAAATTCCGGTCAGCGCGATCTCGCTGAGCGGTATCGGGGCAGCATTGGACCTGACGTCCTGAGCTTCGACCTGACGTGTTTCCGTTTGGACCATGGTCGCTTCTCTGATGGTCACGGACGCTCTCGACGAGATCGCCCGCGATTGTAGGCGTTCTAACATCCTCCCTTAACTGCAGTTGATTGTCGTGCCTAACTTTGCTGCATTGCCGCAGAAGTAGTGTGCAGCAAACAGAACAGAAAAGCTGCAGAACTTCATGGCCTTAACAAATTAGTTTGCACCTTGCGCGATGCGCGCACTGCACGGTCGCCGACGCGGTGAAAACAGCGCGTCTGGCGAATTCCTGTTGTCTTCCCGACACCTAGGATTCAGCGAACCGCGGCTGGCCTGCGAGCAGCTCGCAAGCGCCCCAACTGAACACCAGGTTTCCACGTCAGTCGTGGCACTCGCCGCGTGCGGCTGCCAGCTCCTGATGCCCCCGCCTTCACATCGGCGTGTAGCTCGGATCAACCTAGAGGTGCTGGCCTCCATTGATCTGAATCTCCTCGCCGGTCACGTAGCTCGCCGCGTCCGAGCACAGGAAGAACAGCACCTTGGCAACCTCTTCCGGCGCGCCGATCCGGCGCATCGGAATCAGCGGCGAAAAGCGCGCCTCGGTCTCGGGCGACACCATCTCCGTCTTGATCTCGCCGGGCGCGATCGCGTTGACGCGGATGCCATGCGGGGCGAAGTCGTGCGCCATCTCGCGGGTCAGGCAGGCGAGCGCCGCCTTGGAGGTCGCATAGGCCGTGCCGGCAAACGGATGCACCCGGGTGCCCACGATCGAGGTCACGTTGACCACCGCGCCCTGCCCGCGCTTCAGCTCCTCGAACAGGCCGCGCGCCAGCAGGATCGGTCCGAGGAAGTTGACGTGGAAGACGGTCATCCACGTCTCGACCGAGGTCGCCAACGAATCCAATCGGCCGCCATCCTCGGCCTTCGGCGAGATCGCGGCATTGTTGATGAGCGCATGCAGCGGCGCGCCGTCGAGGCGCTCCTTGATGTCGGCAATCGCACGCGGGATCGCCTTGCGGTCACTGAGATCGACCTGGACGTGGTTGTCTGGCCCGGCGTCCCACGGACAGCGGCCGCCATCGAACGGCTGGCGCGAGCAGGTGATGATGCGCCAGCCCGCGTCCGAGAACAGCCGCGCCGTCGCGTGACCGATGCCGCGCGAGCCGCCGGTCAGCACCAGCGTCTTCTGCTCGGCGCGCTGCGGACGCTCCGCGGCCGCCATGTCGCGATGGAACGGGCATGAGGCGATGTCGGCCGCATCGATGGCCGGCTCGCGGACGTCCTGGTCGAGATCGAGACTCACCTCATCCGCCCTGATCCTGCACCGCGCTTCACCGAGACTCTCCGCGGATTCGTCATGCGCCGGTTGTGCAGATTCCGGGCCAGCGAAAACCGCGCGCAGCCCCGCTGTTCCCTGTCGGGTTCGCGACAGATTGGCGGGTTCAGGACAGATCCAGCGTCGGCTTTCCGCCGCGCCCATTCTAAGGCGTTCTGAACTCAAGACGTTCAAACGATGATCATTTTCGACATGCTCGGCGCTGGTCCGACTCTTGCTCAACCGAAGTGATCAATTTGATCTGAAAGTTGGCTTTCCACCGTCACGACGGAGGGCCACGAGACGCCGAACGCCGTATGGACCGGGACATGGGGACGACTGCAGTGCGCTTCGCCGTCGTCCTCGGGACCAACGACGTCGCGTCGGCGATCGCCGTGCATCTGCATCGCGCGGGCTTCTGCGTGGTGCTGTCGCATGACCCCAATCCGCCGGTCATGCGGCGCAAGATGGCGTTTCACGACGCTCTGTTCGGCGACAGCGTTCGTGTCGAGACCGTGATCGGCGAGCGCATCGACAGCACCATGGACGTGTTCAAGGCGCTCGGCGATCCCCAGCACGTCCTGGTCACCCCGCTTGGGCTGATCGATCTGCTGCCGGTCCGCGCCATCGACGTGCTGGTCGACGCGCGCATGCAGACGCGCGAGGTGACCCCCAATCTGCGCGGCATGACGCGGCTGTCGATCGGCATCGGCCCGGGCTTCTCGCCCTCGGCCAATTGCGACGTCGCGATCGAGACCCGGCCAGATCGGCTTGGGCAGATCGTACGCGAGGGCTGGACGCTGGCGAAGGATGATGTGGGCGAGCTCGGCGGCGTCGGCGCCGAGCGCCTGGTGCATTCGCCGCATGAGGGCCGCTGGCATACGCCGGTCGAGATCGGCACGCGGATCTACAAGGGGTTTGTGATCGGCCATCTCTCGGGTGAGCCGGTGGCCGCGCCTTACGATGGTATCCTGCGCGGCATCGTCCGCGACGGCAGCGACGTGTCGGCCGGCGTGGCGCTCGCCGAGATCGATCCGCGCGGCCGCCACGCGCAGTGGACCGGCATCGATGCGCAGGGACAGGCGCTGGCGCAGGCGACGCTGGCCGCAATCCGGCTGCACGCCGCCGACCGCATCGGCGCGAGCGCCGGCAGCCTGCGCTGATCTCCCGCCTTCGAACGATTCTGATTAGCCCGCGTCCCGGATGCCCGCCTTGGCATCGCCGTTGCTTATCGTTGGCAGGAGCGAGCAACAGCCATGATCATTTGTTCCTGCAACGTCATCAGCGACACGGCCATTCGTGACGTCGTCACGGCGGCCGACATCACCTTCGGTTCGCCGGCACAAGTGTATGATTGCCTCGGCTGCTCGGTCCAATGCGGCCTCTGCTCGCGCTCGGTGAAGCGGATTCTGGAGGAACGAATGGGCGAGACGGCGGTGTGGCCGGTACAGACCGAACCCGCGCCGTGCCAGCTGATGTCGGTCGCCTGACAAGCGACAGACCAGACCTGTCGCCTCGCGCGCTGTCGGATGTCGGACAAAGCCGACAGCGGCACCGAGACGGAGTTTCGGTGGATAGGCGACATACACCTGCATCACCCCGCCCGTCATTCCGGGGCAAGGCCGCAGGCCTTGAACCCGGAATCTCGAGCTTGTCTTGCAATGCTTCTCCGCAATCTCGAGATTCCGGGTTCAATCGCCAACGCGCCGTCGCATTGACGATTGCCCCGGAATGACGGTGCGTCGATGCAGTTCGACGATGCGGATCCTCAAATGAACGGCTTCCCGCCCGTGACCGCCACCGTGGTCCCCGACGTGTAGCTCGACAGCGGATCGGCCAGCATCACGTAGGCCGTCGCCAGCTCGGCCGGCTGGCCGGCGCGCTTCATTGGCACCTGTTGGCCGAAGCTCTTCACCCTGTCCTCGGACATCGTGGAGGGGATCAGCGGTGTCCAGATCGGACCGGGCGCGACGGCATTGGCGCGAATGCCTTTCTCGGCCAGCATCTGGGCAAGGCCGCCGGTGAAGTTCTGGATTGCGCCTTTCGTCGTGGCATAGGCGAGCAGACTCGGATTGGGCATGTCGGAATTCACCGAGGCGGTGTTGACGATCGCGCTGCCGGGCTTCATGTGCGGCACCGCCGCCTTGGTCAGATAGAACATCGCGTGGATGTTGGTGCGGAAGGTCATCTCCCACTCCTCATCCGAAATATCGCCGATGTCGCTGAAGGTCGCCTGATGCGCGGCGTTGTTGACCAGGATGTCGATGCCGCCGAGCTCGTCGACCGCACGCTGGATGATCGCCCGGCAATGCGCGGCGTCCTGGATGTTGCCGGGCATGAGCAGCGCTTTGCGTCCTTCGTTCTCGATCAGCTGCTGCACCTCTTTGGCGTCGTCATGCTCCTCGAGATAGGCGATCAGGACATCGGCGCCCTCGCGGGCGTAGGCGATCGCGACCGCGCGGCCGATGCCGCTGTCACCACCGGTGATGACGGCCTTCTTGCCGGTAAGCTTGCCCGAGCCCTTGTAGCTGGCCTCGCCATGATCGGGTTTTGGCCGCATCTCGGCCGTGCGGCCCGGCATGGCCTGCTGCTGCGGCGGAAACGGCGGCTTGGGGTATTGGTCGGGCATGATCGCGCTCCTGACGTTTGATGCAGCTTCAATCGCAGTGCCGGAGTCGCGTTCCTGTCGCGGAGGGGCCGCGGCTGTCAGCTCGCCGCACGGAACGCCAGCGCCTCTGCCCGCATTGCCTTGACGACGAGGACGACGAAGGAGCGAGCCATGGCCAAGGATCTTCGCAGGGATCTTCGCAAGGATCTTCCCATCAACGGACGCGAGCCCGACCGCTCCGAAGATGACATCCAGCGCGATCAACTCGGCCCGCGTGGCGTACCCGGCGGAAACGATCCGGCGAAGATGACGCCGCAACGCGACAAGAAGACGCCGGACGATCTCGATCCTGGGCATACGGCGTGAGAGCATAGGTCTAGATCGGAGACGAGATGGCCGGGTAGATATGGCCTGATAACTCGCACCACCCGTGCCGCTGCCCCTCACCCCAGCCCTCTTCCCGTAAGAACGGGGAGAGGGAGCGCGGCTCGCTCGTGGCCACGATTTCTATGACGTCGACTATCAACTCATAAGCAGATCTGTCTGTCAGTTATTCGCGCTCTGCGGATACCAACGATGCTCAGGTATTTTCTGTGCAAGTAACGATAGAATCTACTCGCCAAATCGGCGGTGCACTCCCTCTCCCCGTTCTTACGGGGAGAGGGGCAGCGGCACGGGAAGTGCCAATGATGACCCCTGAAGCCCTGCCCTTACCCGACGCAACGCCCATCCACCTCAATGGGTCTTGCTCTCGCCCCACTTCTCGAGATCCTTTGCCGCCTCGGAGCGCTGCTCCTTCTCCGGCTTCTCGGCCCAGGGCTTGTCGGTCTGCTTCATCGATCCCCAGTCGCTCTCCTGGCGGGGATCGTCCTTCGGTGTTTCCTTGCTCATGGCCAATCCTTTCGTGTCGCACTCATCCCGGCAGAATGGTCGGCGGCGCTGCCGTCGCCTCGTCATGCAGCTCGTCGGTTTCACGGACCTCGCGCTCCGCCTGATACCAGAACTCATCCTCGCGACCGTCCGGACGGCCGGACTGCTCCCACAAGTGATGGGCGCGTTCGCGGATCCTGTCTTGCAGACCTGTGTCGCTGCTGTGTCCCATAATGCTCCTCGCAAACGGCCGTCGTGACATGACCTGCGTGGCAATCATCGGGGCAGAGCGAAGTTCCAAGGCCGGACGCCGCCGCGGACGATCCGCCGCAGCGCGCCTCACACGTCAGGACGATCCCGCTCTCGTCAGCTCAGCGTGCCCGGCATGAAGCAGCGGATGGATGTGCCGAGCGAACCCTTGATGGGCCACACCATGGTGCGGCCGGCGCGGTTGGGCTCCCTGATGACGGCGTCGTCCGGCACCACGATCCATTCGCCGTCGAGCCGCACCCGATAATGCGTGCCCTGCAGATCCCAATCGGGATCCGAGACCGCCAATCCGTCCGCATCCGAACAGCACGGGCCGCGGCCGCTTCTGAGGCTGTCGAACCAACCCTTGAGTGGCGAGTTGGCATAGCGACCGTCGTCACGCGCGACGGCATGGTTGAAGGACAGCGCAGCCGCCACCGCGGCGCCGCTCAGCGCAAGCAAGGTTCTGGTCATCTGATCACCGCAAGCTACCGGCGCGTGCTCCGGACTGCGGCTCACGCGGATTGTAAGTTGCTCGTTGAAATGCGGCGTCCGATCGTTTGTTCCTAGGCAGGGTTGCCGCCTAGCGGCGCCACAACCTGTCGACCATCCAGCGCAGCGAGGCTGCGGCGAGACTGCGCTTGCGACCGCGCTTGGTGCCGTGCAGCACATCCGCCCTGATGAGATCGCGCAGCTCGACGAACGTCCAGAACAGCGGATTCCACGCCTGCATCACCGCAGCCGCCTCATGCGTGAAAAAGCCCGCGACGATGTCGGGCGGCGTGGCGAACACCTCGGGCATGCGCGACGACAGGCCGTCGTCGCCGAGGATGTTCCAGCGGCTGTGGCCACCCATGACCGGCGACCCCAGGCCATAGACGACGCGGCCGATGCGCACCTCGCGCATCGCATAGGCGCACATCGGACACGGCTCGACCAGCGTATAGAGCGTGCAGTCGTCAAGGGAGCTGGTGCCGAGCGCCTTCTGCGCCTGCGAGATCGCCACCAGCTCGGCGTGCTGAGTCACGTCGCGATCCGCGTTGGCGCGATTGATGGACTCACAGACCATCCGCCCGTTGCGGCCGATCACGGCGGCGTAGGGCACCTCGCCGCGCGCACGCGCCGAGGACGCGAGCGCGAGGCAGCGCCGCATCATTGCAGCGTCCTGATCGGTCGTCATGGCTCTGCACTCCCCCCGGGCTCATCGGCATGGGCGGGACGCGACCGCCCTGCGCGTCCCGGTGGCACCACAACGTCGGACGCGCGAAATCGAGCCTATTTGAGTTCCCGGCTCACGCAGCGTCCGCCGGCGCCATGGCATCGGCCGGCACCAGCGCCTCGATGGTGACCCCCGCAGCGGTCGAGGCCACGGTCAAGGTGCCGCCGAGCGCCAGCAGCCGCTCGCGCATGCCGGTCAGCCCGAAGCCGAGCTTGTGCTCCGCCTTCAGCCCGCGGCCGTCGTCGCGGACGCACACCCGCGTGTAGCTGCGGCGCTGTCCGCCCGCCGTCTGCTGCAGCGGCTCGATGGTGACGTCCACCGCGGTCGCCTCGGCATGGCGGAACACGTTGGTCAGCGACTCCTGCACGACGCGGTAGATCGTCAGCTCCGCGGTTTCGTTGCTGCGCGCGACGGTGTCGGTGATCGTGGTCTCGATCGCCACCTCGGGCCGCGACTCCCGCCACAGCCGCACCAATGCGCCGAGGGCATCGCGCAGGCCGAGTTCGGCGAGGCCGACCGGGCGCAGCCGCTCCAGGATGCGACGATTGAACTGCTGCACGGCGTTGACCTGGTCGAGGATCGCCTGGCCGTGCCGGCGCATTGCGGCAATATCCAGCGTCGCCGCGTCCGGCAATCGCATCAGCGCGCTGGCATGGGCGCGCAGCGCGAACAGATGCGGCCCGAACTCGTCATGCAGCTCGCGCGCGATCTCCTTGCGCTCGAGGTCCTGCAGCGACACGGTGCGCTCGGCGAGCCGCCGCTTCTCCTCGACTGCCTCGCCGAGCGCACCGGCGAGATGGTTGAGCTTGGCGCAGAGCGCGGCGAGCTCGGGGGCGCCGCCCGGCTTGACGCGCGTATCATAGGCGCCGGTCTCGATCCGGCTCATCGCCTCCGAGAGATCGCCGAGCGGCGCCAGCGCGCGGCCGACGACAAGCGTCGTGATTCCGAACAGTGCGAGGCCGACGAGCGAGCCGACCACCAGCTGCGTGAGAATGCCGTCCCAGATCTCGGCGATCTCATCGTCGGGATGCGAGGTGATCACCAGCGTTTGGGCGCGGCCGGCGACGATCACGGGCATGCTGACCGAGGTCTTGTCGGGATGCACCAGCGCGATGAACCAGGCCGGCGCCGCGCGACCGACGCCGGAGGATGAGGGCGTCTGCACCGGAGTCCCCTGCCGGCCAACGCTGACATGGCGCAGCTGCCCGAGATCGCTGACGATGCGGTTCAGGCGGGCATCCGGATCCGGGGCGTCATTGACCTCGTCCATGATGGTCTCGATGAAGGCGCGGGTCAGGCGGATGACGCTCTGGTCCTCGGCGAGCACGCGCGGCGCAGCCTCCAGCGCGAGACGGCCGATATTGATGCCGAGCCCCAGCGTCAGCACCAAAGCGAGCAGCACGTTGATGCGCCTGCGCAACGACCAATTCTGCCACATTGTCTCCGCCTCGAAGCCACCTTGTTCCACGCGCACTCACATTGACAGACAAATCCGCCAGCGATCTAATTGCAACATGTTGCAGCACCGCGCAGCATGCATCCATGATGCATCGCAACAATGACGCGAGTTGGAAGTCCGGGACCCCAAGGTGACCTCAAGGCCATGCGCGTACTGATCGTCGACGATCACCCCATTGTGGCGTCCGGCTGCCGGGCCCTGCTCTCCGGCGATCCGGATTTCGAGCTGATCGAGGCCGCCGATGCCGAGAGCGGCGAATCCAGCTTCATCGCGCGCCGTCCCGACGTCTGCGTGATCGACATCAACCTGCCGACCGTGTCCGGCTTCGAGCTGGCGCGCCGCATCCTCGCGCATGATGCGAGCGCCCGGCTGATCATGTTCAGCATGAACGACGATCCGGTGTTCGCCGCCCGCGCCATCGACATCGGCGCCAAGGGCTATGTCTCCAAGAGCGGCGATCCGAACGATCTCGCCGAGGCGATCCGCGAGGTCTCCAGTGGCGGCAGCTATCTGCCGCCGGCGATCGCGCGCAGCATCGCATTCGCAGGTGCGGCCGTGGCGCAGAGCCCGCTGGCGAAATTGACCTCGCGCGAGCTCGAGATCCTGCGCCTGCTCAGTGCCGGCAAGAGCCTGTCCGAAATTGCCTGGCTGATCCACTCGTCCTACAAGACGGTGGCCAACACGTCCTCGATCATTCGCCAGAAGCTCGGGGTGCGAACCTCCGGCGAGCTGGTGCGGCTGGCGATCGAGAACGGCGTCGCATAGACTGCTCTCGAGGCCAGTCTTGATTGAACGACGCAGCCCACAATGCGTTGGCCAAGCCCTCGCCGGCCATCCTTTATCATTGCCGCACAGGTGATCCCATGACGCTCACGACCGTCTCGCAGAACAAGTCCCATGGCGGCGTCCAAGGCGTCTATCGCCATGCCAGCCAGGAAACCAAGACCGAGATGACGTTCTCGGTGTTCGTGCCGGCGCATGCCGAAGGCGCGAAGCTGCCGGTCGTCTGGTATCTCTCCGGCCTGACCTGCACGCACGCCAATGTCACCGAGAAGGGCGAGTTCCGCGCCGCCTGCGCCGAGCTCGGCCTGATCTTCGTCGCCCCCGACACCTCGCCGCGCGGCGACGGCGTGCCGGGCGATGCCAACAACGCCTATGATTTCGGCCTCGGCGCCGGCTTCTATGTCGATGCGACACAGGAGCCGTTCGCGAAAAACTATCGGATGTGGAGCTACGTCACCGAGGAGCTGCCGCACGTGGTGGCGGCGAACTTCCCCGTCGATCCGCGCCGGCAATCGGTGATGGGCCATTCGATGGGCGGCCATGGCGCGCTGACGGTGGCGCTGCGCAACCCGGACCGCTACCGCGCCGCCAGCGCGTTCTCGCCGATCGTCGCCCCCTCGCAGGTGCCATGGGGCGAAAAGGCGCTCGGTGGCTATCTCGGCAGCGACAAGGCGGCATGGCGCAAGCACGACGCGGTGGCGCTGATCGAGGATGGCGCGCGCGTCTCGGACCTGCTGGTCGATGTCGGCACCGCCGATCAGTTCCTGACGCAACAGCTCCGCCCGGAGCTGCTCAAGGCCGCCTGCGAGAAGGCCAACATCCCGCTGCTGCTGCGCAAGCAGGAGGGCTACGACCACAGCTACTATTTCATCTCGACCTACATGGCCGATCATCTGCGCTGGCACGCCGCCCGGCTCGGGCGTTGAATCTCAGCCGCAGCCTGATTTGCGCGTCGGGCGCGATGACGTGCCCGACGCTTTCGTCTCACGCGCTTTCGCGCCTGGTTTGATCTGCGCGCGGATCTCGATTTCCGCAGGCCGAGCAACGCGATCACCTCTGTCCAGTCCCCCGGTGAAAAAGATTCAACTTCCGTTTTTCAGAATTTCATGATTGTATCGCGCATCCCGCCTCGTCGAGAGGGCGTATCGCGGTCGTCACGAACGTGGAGGTGGGATGCGGTGGACGCCGGCGGTGCGCAGCATGCTTGAACGCATGCGGACGAACGCGCCACGGTGTACGGCCAAGTCGCGTGGTCCTGGCATCCCGAAGCCGATGCCCCCGCGGCGGCGTGCGAAAGCGTGTCGTCGCGCACGGTGACCAGACAGCCCGGCGCACCGGGGAGAACGCGAAGCAACCGTTAAGACCATCCGCGCAGGGAGGGTCGGGATGTCCGAGCCGAACCTGTGGTACCTGCCGCCTGCATTTCTTTCTGCAGGCGGGCCATGGGGGCGGCAGGCTCCCGGCCTTCCCTGCGCCTCTCTGTTTGAGAGAGGCGATCGAGACGCAGAGCTCGGGCTTCATCAGCCGCGAGAACGCGCGATCATGTCCGGCGCGCACGTCGCGGCGTCGGGGCCTCATGGTTCGAGACGCGCCGCCGGACACGCCGATGATTGGGCTGGCTGAGGTGCACCGCGCTCCTCACCATGAGGGCAATGAGCGCGGCTTGATGCAGCAGATCCCGGATATCGCCACACACTCCGCCCTCATCCTGAGGGGCCCGCCGTCAGGCGCGCGTCTCGAAGGATGGCCGCGGGCTCTGCTGGCAGTGACGCTGCAGGCCTACTGCGCCTGCGGCGCGCCGTAGTTCGGGGCCAGCAGGCGATTGCGGAGCAGCCAGGCCATGGTGCGGGTCCAGGATTCGTCGGTGTTGCCGCGCATGTCGGCGGTCATGGCCGCGACCGGCTTCCCGGTGTGAACGTCGCGCAGATAGATGTTCATGTTGAGGATGAGATTGGAGACCTTCTGCACCGTGCCGGTGATGGCGAGATCGGCGCCGATGTCGCCCGCGAGCTTGACGTCGCAGCCGCCGCAGGCCTGCAGATTGCTGTGGTGCGCCGCATCGTTAATGGGGGCGATATCGAGCACGCGGTATTTGCCGGACTCCTGCAGCGCCGACCGCAGTTGCTCGGCCGCATGCGCCAGCCTTTGCTGCTCATCCTGGCGCGGCCCCTGCACCTCGCCCTGCAGGCTGGTGTCGATCAGCTCGAAATCGAACACCGCCACCTTGGGCGGCTCGGCATGCGCTGATGTTGCAGACATCAGGATCAGGGATGCGAGGAGGACAGCCAGTTTCAAGGTCGTGATCCGAATGACGCGACAGCGGCGAAAAGTGGGGTTGAAAGCTAGGCCAAATCGTTCATCTTGCAAGATGAAACCTCGCCGAGAAACGACGGGGGAACAATGGGAGGACATGTGGTCCTGGGAGTTCTGGCCCGATCTCTGATCGGCGCGATCGGCCTCATTGCCGCCGCAACCGCTGCTGAGGCGGCGGACCCGGTCGACATTGCGATCGGCTATCTCGGCCGCGCCGGCGTGCCGCAGACCTTGTCGCCGCTCGATCAGCCGGCGGCCGATGACGGCGTCGCCGGCGCCAAGCTCGCGATCGAGGACAACAACACCACGGGCAAGTTCCTCAACCAGCGCTTCACGCTGCTCGACCGCCGCGTGAAGGATGACGAGGACGCGGCCCAGGCCGCCAATGAGCTTGCCGGCAAGACCGGCTTCATCCTCGCCGATCTGCCGGCGGATGCGCTGCTGAGGGTCGCTGACAGCCTGCGCGGCCGCGGCATCACCCTGCTCAATGTCGGCGCCACCGACGATCGCCTGCGCGAGCAGGACTGCCGCGCCAATGTCATCCATGTCGCGCCGACCCGCTCGATGCTGGCCGATGGCCTCGCGCAATATCTGGTGTGGAAGCAGTGGAAGCGCTGGCTGCTCGTCACCGGCTCGCACGACAACGACAAGCTGTTCGCCGACGCGCTGCGCCGCGCCGCCACCCGCTTCGGCGCCAAGATCGTCGAGGAGCGCGTCTTCGAGGACACCGGCGGCGCACGCCGAACCGATAGCGGCGTCACCCTGATCCAGCGCCAGATGCCGGTGTTCACGCAAAAGGCCCCGGCCTACGACGTGCTCGTTGCCGCCGACGAGAGCGAGGTGTTCGCCAACTACCTGCCCTACCGCACCTGGGACCCGCGTCCCGTCGCCGGCTCCGCGGGCCTGCGGCCGACCAGCTGGGACCCGGCGCAGGACCAGTGGGGCGCGACGCAATTGCAGAACCGCTTCATGAAGATGGCATTGCGCCGCATGGATGCGCTGGACATGCAGGCCTGGATGGCCGTGCGCATGGTCGGCGAAGCGGCCTCGCGCACCAACTCCGGTGATGCCAAGGCGATGACGGACTATCTCAAGAGCCCGAACTTCACCATCGCTGCCTTCAAGGGCACCCGCCTCTCCCTGCGCGACTGGAACCTGCAACTGCGCCAGCCGATCCTGCTGGCGGACGGCCGCATGATCGTCTCGGTCTCTCCGCAGGAAGGCTTCCTGCACCAGGTCTCCGAACTCGACACCCTCGGCGTCGACCGCCCCGAAACCAAGTGCAAGCTGCAATGATGTCGGATGAGATGATGTTGATGAAGATGCGCAGTCCGACAGGTCGAATACTGAAAGCCGCGCCCGGCTCGAAGCCGCGCCCTTGTGAGGAGACCACCGTCGACACCGCGGGCGCGGTGCAAGCGTCTCCCCGCGTGCGGGGAGAGGCCGGATTGCATCGCAGATGCAATCCGGGTGAGAGGGACTCTCCGCTGGGTCTGGTGCCCGCGGCTGCCCCTCACCCCAACCCACTCCCCGTGAAGGACGGGGAGAGGGAGCGCACTGCCGACGCCGCGACAGGTCGGCTCCATCTGACAAGGGGTCGGATAGGAAAATTGCGCGATCAAATTCCGACGCGTGCGGCCTTCGCAGCATTACTGCTCAGCGCCGCACTCTCCCTTGCCACCATCACCCCCGCTTCCGCCTACGTCGCCTTCGTCTCCAACGAGAAAGGCAACACCGTCTCCGTCATCGACACCGACAGCTGGACCGTCACCAAGACCATCAAGGTCGGCCAGCGCCCGCGCGGCATCGCGTTCACCCGGGACGGCAAGTTCGTCATGGTCGCCGTTGGCGACGACGACACTATCCAGCTGATCGACGCCAAGAAGATGGAGATCGTCGACACCCTGCCCTCCGGTCCCGATCCCGAGCTGTTCGCGCAGGACGCCCAGGGCAAGACGCTCTACGTTGCCAACGAGAACGACAACACCGTCACCGTGCTCGACCTCGAGAAGCGCGTCCGTATCGGCGACGTCCAGGTCGGCGTCGAGCCCGAGGGCATGATGCTGAGCCCGGACGGCAAGATCCTGATCTGCACCTCCGAGACCACCAACATGGCGCATTTCATCGACACGGCAACGCGAAAGATCGTCGCCAACGTGCTGGTCGACGCGCGGCCGCGCTATGCCGAGTTCAAGAGCGATGGCTCGGAGCTGTGGGTGTCGGCCGAGATCGGCGGCACGGTGTCGATCATCGATCCGGCCAAGCGCGAGGTGACGGGCAAGATCAAGTTCGCCGTGCCCGGCCTGCGCAGCGAGGCGATCCAGCCGGTCGGCATCAGCCTGACCAAGGACGGAAAGACCGGCTTCGTCGCGCTCGGCCCGGCCAATCGCGTCGCGGTCGTCGACGGCACCACCCACGAGGTGAAGAAATATCTGCTGGTCGGCCAGCGCGTCTGGCACATGGAGTTCACCCCGGACGAGAAATATCTGCTGGTCACCAACGGCGTCTCCAACGACGTCTCGGTGATCGACGTCGCCGCGCAGAAGGTGATCAAGACCATCCAGGTCGGCGAGCTGCCCTGGGGCATCACGATTGCACAGCCATGACGACGCAGAACGCACCCGCTCTCGACACCACAGGCTCGGCAACGCAGCCGGTGCTCCAACAGGTCCCGGCGCTGTCGGTTGCCGGCGTGAGCCATTCCTACGGCGCACGCAAGGCGCTCAACGACGTCTCCTTCGTGGTGAAGCCCGCGAGCTTCACCGCCCTGCTCGGCCTCAACGGGGCGGGCAAGAGCACGCTGTTCTCGCTGATCACTCGCCTGTTCGCAGTTCAGTCCGGACAGATCAACATCTTCGGCCATGACATCGGCCGCACGCCGGGCGAGGCGCTGCGGCTGCTCGGGGTCGTGTTCCAGCCGCGCACGGTCGATCTCGATCTGTCGCTGCGGCAGAACCTGCTTTATCACGCTGCCCTGCACGGCATCTCCCGACGCGAGGCCCGCGCACGCAGCGAGGAGTTGCTGGCGCGCATCGGGCTGGCCGACCGCGCCGGCAACAAGGTCCGCGACCTCTCCGGCGGCCAGATGCGCCGGCTGGAGATCGCCCGTGCGCTGCTGCACCGGCCGCGCCTGCTGCTGCTCGACGAGGCTACCGTCGGGCTCGACGTCAAGGCGCGCGCCGACATCGTCGGCCATGTCCGCCAGCTCGTCACCGAGCAGGGCATCGGCGTGCTCTGGGCGACGCATCTGTTCGACGAGATCGCGCCGACCGATGATCTCGTGGTGCTGCATCAGGGCCGCGTGCTGGCGCGCGGGCCGGTGCCGCAAGTGATCGCCGAGGCCGGAGCCTCCGACGTCAACGCCGCCTTTGCGCGGCTGACGACCCAGGCTAGCCCCGCGCGGAGTGCCGACGCATGACCGTCACCACCGTTCACACCCCCGCCCCCACTCGCAGCGGCTTCTCCGCCGGCGAATACATCACCTGCCTGATCGGCATCGTCTGGCGCGAGGGACTGCGCTTCCTGCATCAGCGCGAGCGGTTTGTCTCGGCCCTGGTGCGGCCGCTGGTCTGGCTGTTCATCTTTGCCGCCGGCTTCCGCCAGGTGCTGGGCATCTCGATCATCCCGCCCTACGAGACCTACATCCTCTACGAGGTCTATATCGCGCCCGGCCTGATGGCGATGATCCAGCTGTTCAACGGCATGCAGTCCTCGCTGTCGATGGTCTACGACCGCGAGATGGGCAACATGCGCACCCTGCTGGTGAGCCCGCTGCCGCGCGGCTACCTGCTGTTCTGCAAGCTGCTCGCCGGCACCGCCGTCTCGGTGCTGCAGGTCTATGCGTTCCTGGTCATCGCCTGGTTCTGGGACATCACGCCGCCCCCGATGGGCTATCTCACGGTGCTGCCGGCGCTGATCCTGTCCGGCCTGATGCTCGGCGCGCTGGGCATGCTGATCTCCTCCGGCATCAAGCAGCTGGAGAATTTTGCCGGCGTCATGAACTTCGTGATCTTCCCGATGTTCTTCGCCTCGTCGGCGCTCTATCCGCTCTGGCGCGTCGAGGAAGGCAGCCCCTGGCTCGCCTATCTGTGTGAGGCGAATCCCTTCACCCACGCGGTCGAGCTCATTCGCTTTGCGCTCTATGGCAAGCTGAACTGGGTGTCGCTCGCGGTGGTCGGCGGCTGCACCGCCGTGTTCATGATCGGCGCGATCCTGGCCTACGATCCGTCGCGCGGGTTTGTCAGGCGTGGTCCCGGAGGCGAGGCATGAAGGTGAGATCGATCCTGGCAGCCATTGCCGTCGCCGCATCCACGGCGGCTGCGCTGGCCGCAGATCCGCGCTATCCGGACTGGCCCTGCCCGCAGGCCAAGGTGCCGGAGATCTCGATCGCGGCTGTCTGGGCAGGCCCGCCGATCGACGATGTGGGCGCGAGCTGGAAGGATGATCCGAAGATTTCCGAGCTCGTCGCCAAGCTCGCGGCGCGCCGCATCCCGCTCGAGCAGGCGCAGAAGGATGTCGCCGATTTCCTCACCGGCACCGCCGAGGAAAAAGCGCGCAAGGGCAAGCTGCTGTTTGCCGGCCTGTTCGACACGCTCAATGCGCAGCGCACATCGGTGATGAATGGCCTTGAGCGCGTCATGCGCAAGCAGCGCGACGCCGTCGACAAGGTCCGAGGCGACACCATCAAGCTGCAGGAGATGCAGAGCAGCGCCACGCGCGACGAGGCCAAGGTCGAGGAGTTGAGCAATCAGCTCAACTGGGAGACCCGCATCTTCGAGGACCGCCGCCGCGTCATGAAATTCGTCTGCGAGGTCCCGACCGCCATCGACCAACGCCTGTTCGCGCTCGCCCGCGAAATCCAGCAGGACATGGAGTAGCTGCGCGGATGCCGCTCGCTCATCATCACGCCAGCGAAGAGGGAGCGCACTGCTGCTTCAGCATCGTCATGGCCGGGCTTGACCCGGCCATCCACGTCTTTCAACGCGGCACCACATGGATGCCCCGGACAAGCCCGGGCATGACGACCAAACTAATTGGCTGGGGTGTCAGCGGAGAGAGACGCCGGCACTCACTCCTCCAGCCGCGACTCGGGTTGCGTCTCCTTCAGCGGCAGGTCGGCGCGGGCCCAGCCGTCGGTGCCGTCGGGGTACCAGGCGACGTTGCGATAGCCGTAGGCCAGCGCGCGCTTGGCGGCATTCCAAGACATCCAGCAATCTTCGAGGCAGTAGAACACCAGCAGACGGCCGAAATCGCCGCCCGACGCCTGCGCGAGCCCGCGCTTGAGATAATCCTCCGTCCGGGCCGCGAGCACGCCATAGCCGGTGTCGGGCAGCCAGATGCTGCCGGGAATGTCGAGCCGCGGCTGCTCGCGCCACACAGTTCCGGCCGGCAGGTTCTTCGGCTTGGGCGGCCGCGGCAGCACATCGACGAACGCGGCGGACTTGTCGCGCCAGATCGCCTCGGTGTCCTTGGTCGACAGGACGCGCGCGCCGGCCAACGTCGTCGGCACCGGCGCGCGGTAGTTCTCGGTACGATAGCTGTCCGGCTCCGGCACGAGATCGTCGGCCCGCACCGCGGCGTCGATCAGCAGCACGCCTGCCAATGCCGCAGCGGTGAGCCGGCCGATCATGGCTTCGCGGCAGCCTCGGCGGTGATCAGATGATTGCTCTCGTCCAGCAGCGGCACGCCGAAATCGAGCAGGATCCTGTTGATCTCGCCCTGGTTCTCCTGGATCAGCTTGTTGAGCTGCCGCCGCCAGTTCTGATCGGCCCCGCGCACACCCATGGCGATACGATAGATCAGCTTCGGCCCGGACGTCTCCTTCACCAGCGGCGTCACATGCAGTTGCGGGCTCGCCTGCTTGGCATAATAGCCGGCCATCGGGCCCCACAGCACGCCGGCGTCGATCTCGCCGGATTTGAGATCATTGATCATCGCCTCCGCCGACGAGTCCACGCGCGTGTCGATCATCAACGGATACGGCTTGGCCGTCGTCATCAGCCCGGCCAGCGCCATGTTGGTCGCCGGCGGCGTGCCCGCCACGATGCCGATGTGCTTGCCCTTCAGCTTGGCGTCCTCCAGCGTGGTGACGTCGGCAAGATCAGAGCCGGGCTTGGTCACGATGGCGTAGGCCGTCCGGTAGTAGGGACTGGTGCTCTGCACCAGGTCATCGCCTTGCGGAAATCCCATGATGACGTCGCAGCGGTGCGAGCCGAGCGTCATACGCACGAAGCCCGTGGCCTGCGGAAAGAACGTGTAGTCGACCTTCTTCTGCAGCTTGGCGGCCAGGAAATCCGCGAGCTTGTTCTCAAAACCCTCGCCCTTCTCGTTCGAGAACGGCAGGTTGCGCGGATCGGCGCAGACCCGCAGCACCTTCGGATCGACCAGCTCGATCGACAGGTCCAGGCCGTCATTGCTTTGCGCGTAGGAGGCAGCAGGTCCGAGCAGAGTGAGGCCCGTGGCAACGGCCAGCGAGCCGACAAAAATCCAACGCTTCGTCATTCTTATTTCCATCCCTATCGAGCGCATCGAGGTATTTTTGAAAATGCTAGGCCGCCGGCCTCGCCTGCGCAACTGCTGCTGTCATCCCGAAGAGTTGACCCGATGCTGCGCCGCAACGCCGCCGGCTGGACGCACACGTCGCACGCAAGCGAGGCGAACCGATGATCAGCCGGTTGATCATCGCGATCATGACATGGGGCATGCTCGCGCTCGGCGGCGCGGTGCATGCCGAGCAGCTGGAACTCACGATCAACGAGATCGCGCCCGGTGTATTCGTCCATATCGGGCAGACAGCCTTGATGACCGCCGCCAACGAAGGCGCCATCGCCAATGTCGGCTTCATCATCGGCCGTGACTCCGTGGCCGTGATCGACACCGGCGGCAGCGTCCGTGAAGGCCGCGCGTTGCTGGCGGCGATCCGCGCCCGCACCACCAAGCCGATCCGCTACGTCATCAACACCCACGCGCACCCCGATCATGTGTTCGGCAACGCCGCCTTTGAGGCTGACGGGACGAGCTTCGTCGGCGCGAAGAACCTGCAACGCGCGATGGCGCTGCGCGGACCGCATTACATCGAGGCGTTCCGCCGCCTGATGGGCGCGGAGCTGATCGACGAGGTCCGCCTGGTGCCCCCCTCGATCGTCGTCGATGATCAGATGACGCTCGAGCTCGGCGGCCGTACGCTCACGTTGAAAGCCTGGAGCACGGCGCATAGCGACTGCGACCTGTCCATCTATGATGAGCAGAGCCGGACCTTGTTTGCCGGCGACCTCGTCTTCCTGCGTCACATCCCCGTGATGGATGGCAGCCTGCGCGGCTGGATTGCCGACATTGCGACCCTCGGTACGATGACGGCCGATCGCGTCGTGCCGGGCCATGGGCCGGTCAGCCCGTGGCCGCTGGCGCTCGCCGACGAGCGCCGCTATCTCGATGCTCTGGCTCTCGATGTTCGGGGGCTGATCAAGGCGGGCAAGCCGATCGCGGATGCGGCGGGCGCCGCCGGATCGGAGCGTGGCAAATGGGAGCTGTTCGACGACTACAATGCGCGCAACGCCACGGCGGCGTTCTCGGAAATGGAATGGGAATGAGCCCGGGGACGCGCTATGATCGTCAGCTTACCAGAACGCTTTTGGAGGACTGCGCCATGACCCGGCTCCGCCTGCCGTCCACATTGCTTCTCGGCGCCTGCCTCGCGCTTGCTTTCGCACCTGCGAAGGCCGCCGAGGCGTACGATCCCTGGCCGGGACTGGTACAGGACATCTTCAGCAACAAGCCGATGCAGGACGGCAGCAACGTTCTGTCGATCGAGATGCCGACGCGGGCTGAGGATGCCTCGGTCGTCCCGGTCACCCTGCGCAGCAAGCTCTCACCGGCGGACGAGCGCCGCATCAAGACGATCACCCTGGTAATCGACCAGAACCCCGCGCCGATGGCCGCCAAGTTCACGCTCGGCGCTGATGCCAACGTGACGGCGATATCGACCCGAGTCCGCGTCAACAACTACACGGATGTGCATGCCGTCGCCGAGCTCACAGATGGCCAGCTCTATGTGGTCAAGACGTTCGTCAAGGCGTCCGGCGGCTGCTCCGCCCCGGCGGCGAAGAATCCAGACGAGGCCAAGGCCCGCATCGGCCAGATGCGCTACCGGCAGTTCACGCAAGGCAGCGATGGCGCCAGCAGCGGCATCCGCGAGGCGCAGGTGATGGTCGGGCATCCCAACAATTCCGGGCTGCAGATGGACCAGCTGACGCAGCTCTATATCCCCGCCTTCTTCATCGACCAGCTGACATTGTCGCAGGACGGCAAACTGGTCCTGTCGGTCGAAGGCGGCATCTCGATCTCGGAGGATCCCAACATCCGCTTCACCTATGTGTCGAACGGCGCCAAGCATTTCCGCGCCGAGGCGCGGGATACACAGGGCCATGTGTTCGAGCACGAATGGCCCACGGAGGGATCAGGCACCTGATGCAGAGGCCGGGCCGCGAGGCGTCAGAAACATCTCACTTCGGCTTCGGCCTGGGCGCGGCGGAGATCGTTGAGCGCGTTGGCGGCCTGCTCGGAGGTGCGGAACTGGGTGCCGAGGTTGCTCTTCACCTGGGACATGCTGAGCACGGTTTCCGCCGTGACATAGCGGTCGTACGGAATGATCGAGGCGATCACGTCGATCGAGCAGGAGCATTGCGAGATCGCCTGGCGCGTTTCGCCATTGGCCTTCATGCAGCCAAACACGTATTCGGCGCGCGCCGAGGTCGGATAGTCGTTGAGATCCTCGGCGCGAACCGTACCAGCCAGCGCGGTTACGGCAACGAAGGTGGCGACAATCGGTCCTACCGGAACAGCGCAACGCATGACAGTCCTCCACGGCATCGCAGTCCAGGCTATGCTAAGGGAATGAGGCTGAAAAGAACACATCTCGAGGAAACGCAATCGTGCCCATGACCCAGCTCGGTCGTTTGTTGATCGCAGTCCTCGCCTGTGTGGTCCTGCCGGTCGCGGTCTCTCACGCCGCCGAGACCGTGAAGGTTGCGGTGCAGAAAACCGGTACCTTTGCCTGGGAGCTGGCGGTCATCCGCGCGCATCAGCTCGACAAGCAGGCGGATATCGCGATCGACGCGGTCGAGCTCGCAAGCCCCGAGGCCGGCAAGATCGCGCTGCGGGCGGGCAACGCCGACATCATGGTATCGGATTGGCTGTGGGTGTCGCGCGAGCGCGCGCTCGGCGCCAAGCTGACCTTCTATCCCTACTCCAGCGCGCTCGGCGCCGTGATGGTACCGGCCGCTTCGCCGATGAAGACGCTTGCCGATCTCAAGGGGCGCAAGCTCGCGGTGGCTGGCGGGCCGCTCGACAAGAGCTGGCTGCTGCTGCAGGCCGCGCTCAAGCGCGACGGCGTCGAGCTGAAGTCGCAGGCGACCATCACCTATGGCGCGCCGCCGCTGCTCGCTGCCAAGCTTGCGGACGGCGAGATGGATGCCGGCTTGAACTACTGGAATTTCTGCGCGGCGCTGGAAGCAAAGGGTTTCCGCCGCCTCGCCGGCATCGAGGATATCCTGCCTGGCTTCGGCGCCAAGGGCCGTACCGCGATGATCGGCTATGTGTTCGACGAGGACTGGGCCGCCAAGCATCGCGACCTCGTCAGCCGCTTCTTGTCGGTCACCGCCAAGGCCAAGGAGATCCTGGCGACGTCGGACGCCGACTGGCAGACGATCGCGCCGCTGACCGGCGCGCCGGACGAAGCCACTTTGCGCGCCTATCGCGACCGCTACCGCGAGGGCATTCCGCGCCGCTCCGTGGCCGAAGAAGAGGCGGACGCCCGCATTCTCTATGGCGTGCTCGCCTCGATCGGCGGACGCGATCTGGTCGGCCCCGCCGCGGAGCTCAGCCCCGGCACCTACTACAGGGCGGATGCGAGGGATTAGTGCTGCGGCTGTTGTCCTTCGCGCTTCTGCTGGCCACCTGGTGGGTGGCCGCGACCATCGCCGGCAGCGCCAAGCTGCCGCCGCCGTCGGCCGTTCTGGCAGTCGCCGTCGCGGAAGCAAAATCCGGCGCGCTGTTCCTGCATCTCGGCGCGACGCTGGCCCGCGTGGCGCTGGCCTTCACGCTGTCGATGGCGATCGGCTCGGCGCTCGGCTATTGGATGGGCCGCAGCCGGCTCGCCAACCGCCTCGGCGATCCCTGGCTGATCCTTCTGCTCAATTTGCCGGCGCTGGTGGTGATCGTGCTCGCCTATATCTGGGCCGGCCTCACCGAAGTCGCGGCCATCGCGGCGATTGCGATCAACAAGCTGCCGACCGCCGTCGTCACCTTGCGCGAGGGGGCCCGCGCGCTCGATCCGTCGCTCGATGAGATGGCGAAGGTGTTCGCCTTCCCGCGCGGCCGCATCCTGCGCCACGTGCTGCTGCCACAGCTCGCACCCTATATTGCGGCGGCCGCGCGCTCCGGCCTGTCGCTGGTGTGGAAGATCGTGCTGGTCGCCGAGCTGCTCGGGCGTCCAAACGGCATCGGCTTCGAGATCGGCGTCGCCTTCCAGCTGTTCGACATCCCGCTGCTGCTCGCCTACTCGCTCAGCTTTGCCGCCGTCGTGCTGGTGATCGAAGCCGTTCTCGTGCAGCCGTTCGAGCAGCGCGCATCAAGGTGGCGGCTCCGTGCGGCTTGAGGTCGACATCCGCTCCAAGAGCTACACGAGCGCCAATGGCAAGCGCCAGGACGTGATATCCGGCATTGCTTTCACGCTCGAGCGCGGCGAACTTGGCGTCGTCGTGGGCCCCTCCGGCTGCGGCAAGAGCACGATGATGCGGATCCTCGCCGGCCTGGACAACGACTACGAGGGGCGCGTGTCACAGCCGGAAGGCGCGCGGCTCGCGATGGTGTTCCAGGAGCCGCGCCTGCTGCCCTGGCGCTCCGTTGAGGAGAATGTCCGGCTGGCGGCGCCCGAGGTAGCCGACGACCGGCTGGCGGCAATCTTCGGCGTGCTGGAGCTCGATGCTCATCGCAGCCATTTTCCTGGCGAACTGTCGCTCGGCCTCGCCCGCCGCGTCGCGCTGGCTCGGGCGTTTGCGGTCGAGCCGGATTTCCTGATTCTCGACGAACCCCTGGCCTCGCTCGACGACGCCCTCGCCGCAAGGCTGCGCGACGAGATCGCGACGCTGGTGGCGTCCAGGCCGATGATTACGCTGCTCGTGACGCACAGCATGGATGATGCGGCGCGGCTCGGCGACCGCATCTTCTTGCTCTCCTCCCGCCCGGCCCGCCTGCTGCGCGCCATGCCGATCAGCGTGCCGCGCGGCGAGCGCAGCGAGGAGACCGTGGCCGCCATCAGGGCTGATCTGGCGCGGCGGGATTTTTCCGTGTCATAGTCATGGCAATCAATGGACAACAGAACCCAGGGAAACGCCATGAGATCCGCCCTCGCCGCAATCGCGATCGCTCTGTCAGCCCTGCCGATCGCCGCCTCCGCGCAGGGCAAGGGCATCCGGCTATGGAATCTGACCAGCGCGACGATGACCGGCTTCCAGTTGTCGCCCGCCGGCCAGAACAGCTGGGGCCCGAACCAGACGCTGAACGACAAGGACAAGGAGCTCGATCATGACGAGCGGCTGAAGCTCAGCGGAGTCGAGCCGGGCCGCTACGATGCCAAAGTGAGCTATGCCGGGGATCGGCAGTGCATCGTTCGCGACCTCGACATCAGGGCGGATGCCGTGGTTTCGGTGGCCGACAAGGATCTCAAGGACTGTACGAAGTAGACCGCGAGCAGACTAGGCCGACCGCCTCAAGCCTTGTCGTTGCTGTGCGGATACTCGCAACGCCACCGCACCGCAGTCCATTTCGGGTGCTCGCCGATCCATTGGGCGATGTAGGGCGGCGCCTTCATCGCGCATTGCTGCAGCGATGCGCCGCCGTCGGCGAACACGAGGTGCTGCTCCTCGCAGGTGGTGGGAGACAGCACCGCACAGACGGTGATGACGAGATCGATGGGGCTCATGGCTCGGTATCCCTGGGCAAGGCCGGAAGCAGAGTACCTGAAACTACGACGTCCGGCTGCATCGGTTTCTGTTTGCGCCGCATTTTCTGCAGCGGAACCTGAACTGGGAGTCGGGAGGTTCTGGCGCTTGATCCGAGCCGGCAGATCGGCTGCAATGGGTACCGGTCGATCGACCTCAGAAAGACGAATGCGGAGGAAGCAGATGCCCAAGGTTCTCGTACTCTACAAGACCCCCAAGAGCGCCGAGGCGTTCGACAAGCACTACATGAACGTCCACGTGCCGCTGGCGAAGAAGATTCCGGGGTTGAAGTCTTACGACATCAGCCGTGGCCCGGTGAACGGACCGGCGGGGCCGACCAACATCCACCTCGTTGCCACGCTGGTGTTCGATTCGATGCAGGACCTGCAGGCCGGCATGGGCTCGGCGGAAGGCAAGGCGGCGGCCGGAGATCTGCCGAACTTCGCGGACGGTGGTGTCGACCTGTATATCTTCGACACCCAGAATGTCTGACCGGGATGTCTGACCGGGATGTCTGACCGGCGCCGCGAAATCTAGGCGCACGGCCGGACGAAAATGGATCTGCCAAGAATGGATCTGCCAAGTCACCGGCGAACTGATCGCTCGCGGCAACTTGGCAGATCTCTACCGCTTACTTGCGCGCCGCGCAGGCGTACATGTTGATTTCCATGCCCACCGGCACTTCGACGATCTTCGGTGTCTTCCAGGCCATCTCAAGCTCCCAAGTTCTGACTATCATTGCCTGGCGCGTCACGCGCGCCGACCTCGAAGCTAGGGCCACGCCGGATCGAACGCAAGACTCGACGGCCGGGAGCATTTCCTGGCTGCGATGGATCAGCCCAGCGAAACCGCTCCTGTCGACCGACCACGTTCCGCCTCAATCACGAGCTTCGCAACTGCGACCACTCACGCGCCACCCGGCTGCACATAACAGAACACATAGCGGTTGCGGCTCAGGAAGATCACGCCGTGACCGGTTGGATTTCCCTTGTCCCACTTCAGCTTGTGATCCGGAACTTCGATTTCCGTACCGACATCGATGTGCGGCCGCCCACGCGGCTCGTCGGGACGATCGTCAGTAATGGTCACATAGGTCTTGCCGTCGCGGACATGGATCTCGTCGGCAAAATAGGCATCTGCTTCGCCGCAGCAGGACGCCGTCGGCACATCCGGCTGCATCAACGCCTCGTACCATTGGCGCAATGCAGGATCGACCGCTCCCCATTGGCCGAGATCGCGCGCACTCGCACTCACCCAAAGGCAACACAGCATGCCGAGCCAAAGGATGGTTCGTCTCATCCGTCTACTCCTCTGTTGATCCCGACATGCTGCAGTGAAGCAATGTTCATGCCGCAAAGCAGCATGAAAAAGGTGTCATCATGCCAACTGCAAACATCTTGCTATGACAAGGACTTGGCTCGGCCCCTGCCGTCGCGCGGGAAAACATCCCTGGTCCTGCGACGACGACCGCCCACCTTTTCATATTGACGCTTCCCGAATCTGAGCGGAGTGTTGTTCCCGCAGCGTCAGGATAGGCGCGCATAAAAATCTTGGAGGAAATGAATGAAGCGGATCGCGCTGGCCGCAGGCCTCGCTATTCTTGCATCACACGGTGCGAGCGCGCAGAGCGCCGATCAGTTGGTCAAGGGTGCAACTGATACGGCGAACGTTCTCAACTACGGCATGGGCTACAATCTGCAGCGGTTCAGCACGCTCACGCAGATCAACAAGGACAATGCCAAAAACCTCGTCCCGGTCTGGAACTACAGCTTCGCCGATGATCGCAGCGAGGAGTCGCAGCCGCTGATCTACCAGGGCGTTCTCTATGTCACGACGCATAATGCGACGATGGCCGTCGACGCCAAGACCGGCAAGCAGATCTGGAAGAGCAAGATCGAGTATCCCGCGGAGACCCCGCGCGTGGTCTGCTGCGGCATCATCAACCGCGGCGCTGCGCTTTACGACGGCAAGGTGTTCCGTACGACGCTCGATGCCAACGTGATCGCGCTGGATGCCAAGACCGGCAAGGAGCTGTGGCGTCAGAAGGCCGCCGACATCAAGGAAGGCTATTCGATGACCGTCGCGCCGCTGGTCGCCGACGGCGTCGTGCTCACCGGCATCTCCGGCGCCGAATTCGGCACCCGCGGCTTCATCGACGGCTGGGATCCAGCGACGGGCAAGCATCTGTGGCGCACGCACACCGTCCCAACTCCGGATGAACCCGGCGGCGACACCTGGAAGGGCGACACCTGGAAGCTCGGCGGCGGCTCGACCTGGATCACCGGCTCCTACGATCCCGAGCAGAACACCGTGTTCTGGGGCGTCGGCAATCCCGGCCCGTTCAATGCGGCGGTGCGTCCCGGCGACAACCTCTACACCTGCTCGGTGCTCGCGCTCGATCCGAAGACCGGCAAGATGAAGTGGCACTTCCAGTTCTCGCCGAACAATCCGTTCGACTATGACGCTGTCGCGGAGATGGTGCTTGCCGACATGAATGTCGAAGGCAAGCCCACCAAGGTGCTGATGAACGCCAACCGCAACGGCTTCTTCTACGTGCTCGACCGCACCAACGGCAAGCTGCTGGCAGCCAATCCCTATGTGAAGGTCAATTGGGCCTCCAGCATCGATCTGAAGACCGGCAAGCCGGTCGAGACCGATGTCACGCGTGACGCGCGCGAGGGCAAGAAGGTCACGGTCTATCCGTCGATTCTCGGCGGCAAGAACTGGCAGCCGATGTCGTTCAACCCGCAGACCGGCTTGGCTTACGCCAACACGCTCGTGTTCGGCGGCCACTACAAGACCGAGCCCGCGACCTACAAGGCCGGCGAGTGGTACCTCGGCATGGACCTGACGGATCTCTGGGATTGGCCGGAAGGTCCGCGCGGTCAGCTCAAGGCCATCGATCCGATGACCGGCAAGACCAAGTGGGAGCAGCCGAGCGACATTCCGCGCTTCTCCGGCGTGCTGTCGACCGCGGGCGGCGTGGTGTTCTCGGGCAAGCTGACCGGCGAGTTCGAAGCGTTCGACGCGGACAGCGGCAAGAAGCTGTGGCAGTTCCAGACCGGCTCCGGCATCGAAGGCCAGCCCGTCACCTGGCAGCAGGACGGCGTGCAATATGTCGCCGTGACCTCCGGCTACGGCGGCGTCTACTCGCTGTTCTCCGGTGACGAGCGCCTCGCCAATGTTCCGGCGGGCGGCTCGCTCTGGGTCTTCGCGGTCAAGAACTGAGTTCGGATTGCCCGTGAAGCAGAAGATGTTCATGAAAACGGCGGCGACAATCGCCGCCGTCGCTGCGACATCGGCCGTGCTGTCCACGGCCGCCGTCGCTCAACAGCAGGACGGCACCGCCGCACACAATGCGATCGACCTGGGCAAGACGACCTTCGCTCAGAAGTGCTCGCATTGCCATGGCCCTAACATGGTGAATTCCGGCACCGTCACCCCGGACCTCCGCAGGTTTCCGGACGATCAGCCGCGCTTCGTGACCACCGTGAAGCAGGGCAAGAACGGCCGCATGCCGCCGTGGGGGGACATTCTCAGCGATGATGAGATCACCGCGCTCTGGGCCTATGTCTCAAGCCGGAGAGCGCAATGATGCGCCGCCTCGCGTGTTGGGCTGTCGCCTTGCTGATGGCGACGGCGTCGTCGGCGGCCCAGGCCGCTGACGAGGTCCTGCGCATTTGCCTGGACGAAAATCTCCCTCCCCTGTCGGTCCATCATCGCGGCAAGCCCGGCAGCGGATTTGACGTTCTGCTCGGTCAGGCCATCGCGGACCGCCTCGGCAAGAAGCTCGAAATTCAATGGTTCGAAAGCAAGCTCGACGAAGATTCGAGCCCGGCACTCGAGGCCAACGCCCTGCTCTCCGACGGTCGGTGCTCGCTCGTGGCAAGCTACGCCTTCACACAGGACGGGCTGGTCGCGCCCGGCGTCAAAACGGCCAAGCTGCCGGATTTCGATGGCGCGACGCGTGACGATCGCAGGCGGCGCATTCCTTTGGGCGCGCTGACGCCGAGCAAGCCTTACATGTTCTCGACGCTGACGGTCGTTCTCGGACCCGACGCGAAACAGCGTCAGATCCGCGACATCGGCGACCTCGCCGGTCTCCGGCTCGCGATCGAGAGCGGCACGCTGGCCGACGCGATCCTGATGACCTTCGACAAAGGCCGCCTGATCGACGACATCACGCACCTCATTCCGGCGCGGGATGACCTTCTGGGCGCACTCGAACAAGGCAAATTCGATGCGACATTGCTCGACAGCCGACGCTTCGACGCGTATCGCGCCGCTCATCCGGATAGCAAGCTCGCGCCCTCTGGCTATAGCTATCCGATCGGCGTGAACCGGGGTTATGTCGGGCTGTCCAGTTCAGCCGACTTGCTCGCGTCCGTCGACAGGGTGCTCGCCGATCTTCATGCCTCAGGAACTCTGACGGATCTCGCTCGCTCGGCCGGCCTGACCTATCTCCCGCCGCGTGAGCCCGTCATTCTCGGCGATGCATTTCAGAAGATCATCCGGAGTGGCGCGCGCTAGCGCCGCTCCGCTTCAATCGGCGCGAGCTGCGATCTTGTGGACCGACGACGGAACGACGCCGAAATACTTGCGGAACACGCGGCTGAAGTGTGACGAGCTCGAAAAGCCCCAGGAGAACGCGACGTCGGTGATCGTCTTGCCGCTCTGCGTCTCCAGCTCCTGACGGCAGTGCTGCAGCCGGGCACGCCAGATATAGTCGCTCACCGTCATGCCACGGTCACTGAACACCATGTGGAGATAACGCTTGGTGCATCCCAAGGCGGCCGAGATCTGGTCGATGCAGAGATCGGGATCGCGAAGGTGCTCGCGAATGAAGGCCTGCGCGCGGACGTAGACGGCTTCCGGGCCCGCGCGGTCGAGCATGCGGTCCGCTTCACGCAACGGCAGCAGCAACAAATCGATCAGCGATTCGGCAACGCCGGCGGCCGAGTTCGGGGTTAGCCGGGTCGCCTCATCGAAAGCAGAATGTGTCACGTCGTGCGCAATGCGGCCGGTACCGCTCCGCGCCGACAGCTTGTAAGCCGGCATCTTCTCCGACCGGAAGCCGCGCTCCTGCAGCAGTTCCTTCGGCACAATCACGACGTCATGACGCGTCAGCGCCGGGCTGATGATCGTGTGCGGCGTCGACACATCGTAAGCGAGGCAATCACCGGGACCAATCTCGATCTGGCGACCGTCCTGCTCGAAATAGGAGATGCCATAGGTCTGGAACAGAATCTTGATGTAGGGATGCGCCACCTTCTGTGCGCGCGCATATGTATGCGCGATCCGGTGCTGGCTCGCCTCGATCTGACACAGCTTCAGACGAGAGACCGTGGTGAAATTGATGCGCCCCTCGAACGAGGCGCCCTCCAGCGGATCGACATCGAAACGTCCGCAGAGATCGGTCAGTGCATCTGACCAACGCTGGATCTGGCTCTTGGGTGAGAACCCCGAGGTGGTAAGCGAGCGGATCGTATCGGACATCTTCATCCACCGATTCAAGATCGAGACGCAACGGGTCCGCCGCAGGACGGCGGATGAGAGTGCTGGCAGATTACTCCGATTTTAAGGCCGCGATATCCCTTGCGACGCATCAGTTCCATAAAACGCCCGCGACGATCCTCCGCCTTCATCACTGTAAGGTCAAGAAAAACATCAACCTTCGGTGGAACCCTCGTGCTGCAAATTGATGCTACGCAGCAAGAACACGTCTGATGTTGCGGACCAGCAAAGCAAATTCTCCTTCAAAAACTTCTCTTCGCTTCACTCTTGAGCAAGCTCTTTTCTCTTTTGGGCAAGTTTCCCGATCCGGAAGTGGATAATCAATGATGCCGAAAACGAATACTGGGCCGCGTTGATGCGGAACCTCAGTTGAACCCGGGAGGAAAGACGATGCGAAGAGTGCTACTCGCAACCTGTCTGACGTCAGTCGCGGCGCTTGCCGCGGGTGGCGCATTTGCCAGCGAAGAGCTGGTCAAGATGTCGGCCAACCCGAAGGACTGGGTGATGCCGGCCGGCGACTACGCCAACACGCGCTACTCCAAGCTCAACCAGATCAATGCCCAGAACGTCGGCAAGTTGCAGGTCGCATGGACCTTCTCCACCGGCGTGCTGCGCGGCCACGAAGGTGGACCGCTCATCGTCGGCAACATGATGTATGTGCATACGCCGTTCCCGAACAAGGTGTATGCGCTCGATCTGGCCAACGACAACAAGATCGTCTGGAAGTACGAACCCAAGCAGGACCCGAACGTCATTCCTGTGATGTGCTGCGATACGGTGAATCGCGGCGTCGCCTACGGCGACGGCAAGATCTTCCTGCATCAGGCCGACGACAAGCTCGTCGCGATCGACGCCAAGACCGGCCAGCATGTCTGGACCGCCGTCAACGGCGATCCGAGCAAGGGCCAGACCGGCACCTCGGCCCCGCTCGTGGTGAAGGACAAGGTCCTGGTCGGCACATCGGGCGGCGAGTTCGGCGTCCAGTGCAGCATGACCGCTTATGACATCAAGAGCGGCAAGCAGGTCTGGAAGGCCTACTCGGAAGGTCCGGACGACCAGATCCTGTTCGACGCGAACACCACCGCTCTCGGCAAGCCGGTCGGCAAGGACTCGAGCCTCAAGACCTGGCAGGGCGATCAGTGGAAGACCGGCGGCGGCTGCACCTGGGGCTGGGTCTCCTACGATCCGCAGCTCGACATGGTGTATTACGGCTCGGGCAACCCCTCGACCTGGAATCCGAAGCAGCGTCCGGGCGACAACAAATGGTCGATGACGATCTTCGCGCGCAACGCCGACACCGGCGTGGCGAAGTGGGTCTACC
Organism: Bradyrhizobium sp. ORS 375; assembly: GCF_000239775.1. Classification (GTDB taxonomy): domain Bacteria; phylum Pseudomonadota; class Alphaproteobacteria; order Rhizobiales; family Xanthobacteraceae; genus Bradyrhizobium. The sequence continues at coordinate 9,890 of NZ_CAFI01000444.1, read as the reverse complement.
AGATGACGCCCCACGACGAGTGGGACTATGACGGCGTCAACGAGATGATCCTGTCGGACCAGTCGATCAACGGCCAGCCGCGCAAGCTGCTGACGCACTTCGATCGTAACGGCCTCGCCTACACGATGGATCGTGCCAGCGGCGAGCTGCTGGTCGCCGAGAAGTACGACCCGAAGGTGAACTGGACCTCCGGCGTCGACATGGACAAGAACTCGGCGACTTACGGCCGTCCGAAGGTTGTCGATCAGTACTCGACCGACAAGCAGGGCGAGGACGTCAACACCAAGGGCATCTGCCCGGCCGCGCTCGGCACCAAGGACGAGCAGCCGGCGGCCTACTCGCCGGACACGCAGCTGTTCTACGTGCCGACCAACCATGTCTGCATGGACTACGAGCCCTTCAAGGTGAGCTACACCGCAGGTCAGCCCTATGTCGGCGCGACCCTGTCGATGTACCCGCCCCAGGGTGAGACCCATATGGGCAACTTCATCGCCTGGGACGGCAAGACCGGCAAGATCGCCTGGTCGAACAAGGAGCCGTTCTCGGTGTGGTCGGGTGCGCTCGCAACGGCCGGCGGCGTCGTGTTCTACGGCACGCTGGAAGGCTATCTGAAGGCGGTCGATGCCAAGACGGGCAAGGAGCTCTACAAGTTCAAGACTCCGTCCGGCATCATCGGCAACGTCACGACCTATGAGGCGGGCGGCAAGCAGTACGTCGCCGTGCTCTCGGGTGTCGGTGGCTGGGCCGGCATCGGTCTCGCGGCGGGCTTGACCGATCCGACGGCTGGTCTCGGCGCGGTCGGCGGCTATGCGGCACTGAGCAACTACACCGCTCTCGGCGGCGCGCTCACCGTGTTCTCGCTGCCGCAGTAAGCCAGGTCCTCTGCTCCGGCGCATGGATGTCCTCCATGCGCCGGTTCGCCTTCCCCAAAAAATTAAGGGAAAACGCCCTTGCGTAGAATCTGGTTTACGGTCGCCACGGCTCTGATCCTGGCAACCGCCGGGATGACTGTCGCCCAAACTGCCCGGGCCGAGGGCCCCGGAGATCCGACGGCCGTCAAGTCTGAGGATGGGAAGTACTTCGATAAGGACGGCATTCCGACCTACAAGGTGGGCGCCGACGGAACGGTCGACTGGTACACCTACTCCGGATACCGCCGCTATCATTCCGAATGCCATGTCTGCCACGGCCCGGACGGGATGGGATCGACCTATGCGCCTGCGCTCAAGGACTCGGTCAAGACCATGAGCTACGGCGATTTCATCGGGACCATCGCCAGCGGCCGCAAGAATGTCAGCACGGCCCAGGAGAACGTCATGCCGGCTTTTGGCGACAATCCGAACGTCGCCTGCTACATGGACGACCTCTACATCTACTTGCGCGCCCGCGGCAATGACGCGGTGGGTCGCGTCCGCCCGGCCAAGCATGAGGACAAGCCGCCAGCCTATACGGAAGCGGAGAACTCCTGCATGGGCAAGAAATGATTGACGATGAAGGCCGCGCTCTGGGCAGGGTCGCGGCCTCGAGAGACTGAAACAGGAGTTTGAGACATGAAGACGCGCGCCGCGGTCGCTTTCGAAGCCAAGAAACCGCTGGAGATCGTCGAGGTCGACCTCGAAGGGCCGAAGGCCGGCGAGGTGCTGGTCGAGATCAAGGCGACCGGCATCTGCCACACCGATGCCTACACGCTCGACGGTTTCGACAGCGAAGGCATCTTCCCCTCGATCCTCGGCCATGAGGGCGCCGGCATCGTGCGCGAGGTCGGCCCCGGCGTGACCTCGGTCAAGCCCGGCGACCACGTGATTCCGCTCTACACACCGGAATGCCGCCAGTGCAAGAGCTGCCTCAGCCGCAAGACCAATCTCTGCACCGCGATCCGCGCCACCCAGGGTAAGGGCCTGATGCCCGACGGCACCTCGCGCTTCAGCTACAAGGGCCAGACCATCTACCACTACATGGGCTGCTCGACCTTCGCCAACCACACGGTGTTGCCGGAGATCGCGGTCGCCAAGATTCGCGAGGACGCGCCGTTCGACAAGAGCTGCTACATCGGCTGCGGCGTCACCACCGGCGTCGGCGCCGTCGTCAACACCGCGAAGGTCACGCCCGGCTCCAACGTCGTCATTTTCGGCCTCGGCGGTATCGGTCTGAACGTGATCCAGGGCGCGCGGATGGCGGGTGCCGACAAGATCATCGGCGTCGACATCAACGACAGCAAGGAGGAATGGGGCCGCCGTTTCGGCATGACCCATTTCGTCAACCCGAAGAAGGTGACCGGCGATATCGTCCAGCATCTGGTCGCGCTCACCGACGGCGGCGCCGACTACACCTTCGACTGCACCGGCAACACCACGGTGATGCGCCAGGCGCTGGAAGCCTGCCACCGCGGCTGGGGCGAATCGATCATCATCGGTGTCGCCGAGGCCGGCAAGGAGATCGCGACCCGTCCATTCCAGCTCGTCACCGGACGCGTCTGGAAGGGCACGGCGTTCGGCGGCGCGCGCGGGCGCACCGATGTCCCCAAGATCGTCGACTGGTACATGAACGGGAAGATCGAAATCGACCCGATGATCACCCACACGCTGAAGCTCGAAGACATCAACAAGGGCTTCGACCTGATGCATGAGGGCAAATCGATCCGTTCCGTCGTCGTGTTCTGACCCGAGCCACGCAAAACTGAGGAGGATTGCGCCATGACTGTCCACATTCACCCGTCCGTTGATAACGGCGTCAAACAGGGAAGCGGCCACTTCGCCGGCGGCACCCTGGTCTGCAAGTGCCACGACCGGCCGGTGAAGGTCGGCATCACCGGCGACGTCGCGCACAACCACGCGTGCGGCTGCACCAAGTGCTGGAAGCCGTCGGGCGCAACCTTCTCGGTCGTGGCTGTCGTGCCGCGCCAGAACGTCACCGTTCTGGAGAACGGCGACAAGCTGAAGATCGTCGATCCCGCCGCCGTCATCCAGCGCTACGCCTGCACCGGCTGCGGCACGCACATGTATGGCCGGATCGAGAACACGGGCCATCCGTTCTACGGCCTCGACTTCATCCATCCCGAGCTGTTCCAGGAGCAGGGCTCGGCGGCCCCCGGCTTTGCCGCCTTCGTCTCCTCGGTGATCGAATCGGGCGTGAAGCCGGAGCAGATGGGCGAGATCCGCGCGCGGCTGAAGGAACTGGGGCTCGAGCCCTATGACTGCCTTTCGCCGCCGCTGATGGATGCGATTGCCACCCACGTGGCGAAAGCAAAGGCGGCCTGACAGCCGCAGCGTACCAAGCGTAACGACTGAAGCGTTCCTTCCTGAAGACTTGGTGCCTCGCCTGCCTTCGCGCCGGCGAGGCATTCTTTCTTTGTGCCGAGATTTTTCTGTCGACCTTCTTTGTATCGGCATTCTGTCAGCCGCGCCATTTTGCCGCGCCATCCGAAGCCACACAGATCCGCCTGCGCTGCCACGCCGGCAACATTTGCAACGCAGCGCGTTTGCGGCTGTCGAGGACGCTCCTGCAACACACGCGGCTGTGTACACCGGCAGCGGTCGCGGTCTGCTAGCATGGAATGTCTTCCGACAACTCTCAATTGATCCGGCGCGTGCATCCAGACATGTGGTCCCGCGCGCGTCCACCAACGATCAGAACCAACGACCATTGGTCCGACAAAGCGAGGGCGAACATGATCAAGGTGAAAATCAACGGACAGGAGCAGAGCTGGGATGGCGATCCGAGCCTGCCGCTGCTGTGGTACCTGCGCGACGAGCTGGGACTGACCGGCTCGAAATATGGCTGCGGCCAGGCGCTGTGCGGCGCCTGTACCGTGATGGTCGACAAGGAGGCCGCGCGCTCCTGCATCACATCGCTCTCGGATGTGGCAGGCCGCGAGGTCACGACCATCGAGGGCCTGCATCCGACCGGCGACCATCCGGTGCAGAAGGCGTGGCGGCAGGTCAACGTGCCGCAATGCGGCTTCTGCCAGGCCGGGCAGATCATGCAGGCGGCCGCGCTGCTCAACCAGAACCCGAAGCCGTCGCATGATCAGATCCGGGACGCGATGTCCGGCAACATCTGCCGCTGCGGCTGCTATCAGCGCATCGAGAATGCGGTCCATCTGGCCTCGACGGGGGTGTGATCATGAGCATCATCGAAAATCCAGACGTCGTGAACTCGGCTTCGCGCCGTGGCTTCGAGCGGCACCTGAAGGTCGAGAACGTCTCGCGCCGCGCCATCCTGCAGACACTCGGACTTGCCGGCGGCTTCGTGCTCGCCGCTCCCCTGCTGTCCCGCCCGGCTTTCGCCGCCTATGAGACCGGCGCCGGCAAGATGCCGCACGGCACCGTGGTCGATCCCAAGGTCTTCGTGTCGATCGCGCCCGACGGCATCGTCTCGATCCTCGCGCATCGCTCCGAGATGGGTACGGGCGTGCGCACCAGCCTGCCGCTGATCGTGGCGGAGGAAATGGAAGCCGACTGGTCGAAGGTCCGCGTCGTGCAGGCGCCCGGCGACGAGGTGAAGTTCGGCAACCAGGACACCGACGGCTCGCGCAGCACGCGGCACTATCTGCTGCCGATGCGCCAGATCGGCGCGATGGCCCGAAGCATGCTCGAGGCCGCGGCGGCGAAGCGCTGGAGCGTGCCCGCGAGCGAGGTGAAGGCGGTCAACCACGAGGTCGTGCACAGCGCCAGCGGGAAGCGGCTGGGCTTCGGCGATCTCGCGGCCGATGCCGCCAGCCAGCCGGTGCCTGCAGTCGACACCATCAAGCTGAAGTCGCCGAAGGACTTCCGCTATCTCGGCAAGGGCCAGGTCAGCATCGTCGACCTGCGTGACATCACGGTCGGCAAGGCCCGCTACGGCGCCGACGTTCGCCTGCCCGGCATGAAATACGCCGTCATCGCCCGGCCGCCCGTGACCGGCGGCAAGGTCAAGTCGTTCGATCCCGCCGAGGCGCTGAAGGTCTCGGGCGTCGAGAAAGTGCTCGAGGTCAAGGGCTGGCCCTGGCCGTCGAAGTTCCAGCCGCTCGGCGGTGTCGCGGTGATCGCGCGTAACACCGGAGCTGCGATCAAGGGCCGCGACGCCCTGAAGGTCGAATGGGACGACGGCCCCAACGCGGCCTACGACTCGGTCGCCTATCGCGCGGAGCTCGAAGCCGCCGCGCGCCAGCCGGGCCTCGTCGTCCGTCAGGAGGGCGATGCCGATGGCGCGCTGAAGTCGGCCGACAAGGTGATCACCGGCGAGTACTACCTGCCGCACTTCGCCCACGCCAGCATGGAGCCGCCGGTTGCGATCGCCGACGTCAAGGGCGACAAGGCCGAAATCTGGGCGCCGGTGCAGAGTCCCGGCGGCACCCGCGAGGATGTCGCCAAGACGCTGCAGATCCCGCCGGAGAACGTGACCGTCAACGTCACGCTGCTCGGCGGCGGCTTCGGCCGCAAATCGAAGTGCGACTTCGTGCTCGAGGCCGCCCTGCTCTCCAAGGAGCTGGGCGCGCCGGTGAAGGTGCAGTGGACGCGTGACGACGACATCCAGCACGACTTCCTGCACACGGTCTCGGTCGAGCGCATCGAGGCCGGGCTCGACAAGAGCGGCAAGGTCGTCGCCTGGCGCCACCGCAGCGTGGCGCCGACCATCCTGTCGACCTTTGCGGCCGGTGCCGACCACGCTGCGCCGTTCGAGCTCGGCATGGGCCTCGTCGACATGCCGTTCGAGATCGCCAACATCCAATGCGAGAACCCCGCCGCCAAGGCGATGACCCGCATCGGCTGGTTCCGCTCGGTCTCGAACATTCCGCGCGCCTTCGCCGTGCAGTCGATGGTCGGCGAGATCGCGCATGCCACGGGACGCGACCAGAAGGACATGCTGCTCGAGCTGATCGGCAGTCCGCGTGTGCTGAAGCTCGCTTCGGTGAAGGATCTCTGGAACTACGGCGAGCCCTATGAGAGCTACCCGATCGATACCGGGCGGCTGCGCCGTGTCGTCGAGTTCGTCGCCGAGAAGGGCAATTGGGGCCGCAGCGTTCCCAAGGGCCACGGCCTCGGCATCGCCGCGCATCGCAGCTTCGTCAGCTACATCGCCACCATCGTGGAGGTGTCGGTCGACGACAAGGGCAAGCTGACCGTGCATCAGGTCGACAGTGCCATCGACTGCGGTGTGTTCGTCAACCCGGAGCGCATCGCCTCGCAGCTCGAAGGCGCGGCGATCATGGGGCTGAGCCTCGCCAAATATGGCGAGATCAGCTTCAAGAACGGCCGGGTGCAGCAGCGCAACTTCGATGACCACCAAGTGGTCCGCATCGACGAGGCGCCGCTGATCACCAACGTGCACATCGTGCCGGCCGACGCCGAGACGCCGCCGAGCGGCGTCGGCGAACCGGGCGTGCCGCCATTCGCGCCGGCGCTCGCCAACGCGATCTTTGCCGCCACCGGCAAGCGCCTGCGCGCGCTGCCGATCGGCAATCAGCTCGCGACCTGAGCGCGACGCCACGACGACGACCTCATCGGCCGGAGTGATCCGGCCGATGATTGCTTCCGCAGAGGAGTGATGAGCTAGCGGCCGTAGCGCACCGAGGCATAGCGACCGATCACGGCGCCACGTCCCTGCCCGGGCGCACCGGCCACACCGTGCGGCGTACTGCCGCAATCCTGGCGCAGCGCCGCTGGCGCAGGCTTGGCGGTGTTTGCAGGCGGCTGGCCTTCGACGAGCTTGGTCACCAGCGAACGCAGCCGCTGGTTCTCGATCTCCAGCTCCTTCAGATGACGCAGCGCTGGACTGGTGAGACCGCCATAGCGCTGGCGCCAGCGATAGAAGGTGCGCAGCGACACGCCGGCCGTGCTGCAAATTTCGGCAATCGGAACGCCCGACTCCGCCTCGCAAAGCAGGACCAAAATCTCGTGCTCGGTGTGCAGGGAACGTCGCATGCTCACAGACCCCTACGCGGCCAATCCTGGCATTCTCGCATGAATTCCATGAGCTTGGTAGAGCGCCGCCGCATCGACCTCGCGACCGCGCGCCGCATGTGTCGGTGTCGATAGCGACCGGTCGCGGCGGTAATGGCGGGTAGAGACCTGGCGGCACCTCGCCATCAATTGGCAAAATTGACACCCGCGCCCGAAGCCGATCCGATCTGCCGGCGGTGTGAGCAAGGTTGAACAGATTTTGGCATTGCCCGCTGTCAGAACCTGTCTTGAAATCAGCGCGACGACCCGAGCCCCACGGAGCCAGCCCATGTCCAAACGCCACGAGATCCCTGCGACGCATGAGAGCATGGTGTGGGGCTATCTCGACAGCACCACGCCGCCGGTGCTGGAGGTCGCCTCCGGCGACACGGTGACGCTGCATTCGTTTCCGGCGGGCGGCAAGGAGACGTTGCCGGAGGACCGCAGCATCGTGCCGCCAGCCTATCTCACCGCCCTCGACACCATGATCCAGGGACCGGGGCCGCATTTCATCACCGGCCCGGTCTATGTGAAGGGCGCGCAGCCGGGCGATACGCTGCAGGTGGATATCCTCAGCTGCAAGGTCAGCCAGGACTGGGGCTTCGTCTCGATCCTGCCGCTGCTCGGCACCCTGCCCGACGAGTTCACGGACTACGAGACGATCCATCCGAAGGTCCATCACGAGCGCCAGGTCTGCATCATGCCCTGGGGGACCGAGATCGCGCTCGATCCGTTCTTCGGCATCATCGCGACAGCTCCGCCGCCGGCGTGGGGGCGGTGCGGGTCGCCGGTGCCGCGCAGCTTTGGCGGCAACATGGACAACAAGGAGCTGCGGCCCGGCACCACGCTGTATCTGCCCGTCTTCAACGAGGGCGCGCTGTTCTTCGCCGGCGACGGCCACGGCGTGCAGGGCGACGGCGAGGTCTGCATCACCGCGCTCGAGACCGGCGTCAGCGGCACCTTCCGGCTGACCGTCCGCAAGGACATGGACATCACCTGGCCGTTCGCCGAGAACGCCACGCATCTGATGTCGATCGGCCTCGACGAGGATCTCGACGACGCCGCCAAGCAGGCGACCCGCGAGATGGTCAAGCATGTCTGCGCCCGCACCAATCTGTCGCGCAACCAGGCCTACATGCTGTGCTCGCTGGCCGGCAATCTGCGCGTCACCCAGCTGGTCGACGGCAACAAGGGCATCCACATGCTGCTGCCGAAGGCTTATCTGTAGTCCCTCCTCTACCGGTTGACGAAGCGGTCGTGCGCGGTCAGCACGACCTGCCCGGCGGCATCGACCGCCTGGAATGTGACGTCGGCATCCGCAGGTTCGGGCATCGTCAGCGTGACGCGCAGCGTCTCCGAACCGTCCGGCTCGACCTCGATCGCATCCGCCGCGGCATGGCCGACGATCGCGAGTGCCGCATCGGCGCCGCTGATCGCGAGCTTGAAGCTCTGCACGGCCGAGGACTTGTTGAGCAGCTTCACCGTATAGGCATTGCGCACCGAGCCGTCCGACAGCCTTACCGACATCGGATCCCGGTCGTGCTGAACCGACAACACGGCGGTGGTCTTGGTGACGAATGAAACCGCGATCACGCCGGCCAGCGCCACGCAGGCGAGCGCCAGCCCGATCGTCTTTGGCCGCAGCAGGCGGGACACGCGCGGCTCGCCCGCGCGGCCACGTTCGATGTTGCTCCAGCTCTCGTAGTCGATCAGGCCGCGCGGCCGGTCGAGCTTGGCCATCACGCCGTCGCAGGCATCGACGCACAGGCCGCAATTGATGCAGGCAAAGTTCGGCCCCTGGCGGATGTCGATGCCGATCGGGCACACCGCGACGCAGCCGCCGCAATCGACGCAGTCGCCGGCCGGCTCGCCCAGCGCACGCGCCTCGGCCGCCTTCTTGGCCGACATCCTGATCTCGCCGCGATAGTCGCGGTAGTTCACGGTAAAGGCCTCGGGATCCCAGATCGCGCCCTGCAGGCGCGGCCACGGGCACATGAAGGTGCAGACCTGCTCGCGCGCGAAGCCGGCCAGGCCGTAGGTCGTGCCGGCAAACACCAGCGTCCAGGTCAATGCGGTCGCCGACATCTCGCCGTGGGCGAGATCGCGCAGCAGCTCCGGCGCGTCGGTGAAGTAGAAGATCAGCGTGCCGCCGGTGAGAAGCGCGATCATCATCCATAGCACGTGCTTGGTGGCGATCTGCGCGACGCGCCTCGCGGTCAGCGGCGCGCCGATGTTCTTCAGCCGCTGCCGGCGGTCGCCTTCGACGAGGCGCTCGACCAGCAGGAACAGGTCGGTCCACACCGTCTGCGGACAGGCGAAGCCGCACCACAGTCGGCCGGCCAGCGCGTTGACCAGCACCAGGATCAACGTCGCCAGCAGCATCGCCGCGGTGATGAGATAGAGATCCTGCGGCCAGATCTCGGCCGGGCCGAGATAGAGCTTGCCGTGGGCGAAATCGAGCAGCACGGCCTGGTCGGGCGCGTTGGCGCCGCGGTTCCAGCGGATGAAGGGCGTGACGTAGTAGACCGAGAGCGTGAGCGCCAGGATCAGCCATTTGAGGCGGCGAATCGGACCCTTGACGCCTTGTGGAACCACCGGGCCGCCAGCCTTACGCGGGGATCGCGCCGGCTTGCGGACGGGCGCCTCGCGCTGAGCCGAGGACTGGCTTTGGCCCCGCTCCTGCGCCATGCGGCGCGTCCTGGCGTGATCGATCTCGATGGTGATGGCCACGGCTGCCCTCGTTCGCTTGCCTGTTGCGGGCGACGATAGGCGACGGTGTCCGGCGGCTCTTTGTCGGCCCACAAACTTGCGAACGGCTGGCAGCCGCTGTTTGCGCGGGAACAACGATGGCGGGCGGCTCGCGGGCGATAAGGAGCGCGGCGCCGCGAGCGCCATGGCGGCAGGTCCAGCATCCGGAGGGATGGCTGCGGCTGCCGCCCTTTGGGATCACCGCACGCGCGGCGACGCTCG
>NZ_CAFI01000445.1 GCF_000239775.1 Bradyrhizobium sp. ORS 375 | reverse complement strand
AGCTCACCGTCGCCGGGGTGAGAAAGGGAGCAACTCACAATGACGTCGCCCTTACGCCGCCCGCACCGTACCGAGGAAGCGTCCCACCTCCAGCTTCAGCCGGTTGCTGTCCTGCGACAGCGTCTGCGCGGCCGACAGCACCTGCGTGGAGGCGGAGCCGGTCTCGCTGGCGCCGTGCTGCACGTCGGTGATGTTGGACGACACTTCATGCGTGCCCTGGGCCGCCTGCTGGATGTTGCGCGAGATCTCCTGGGTGGCGGCGCCCTGTTCCTCGACTGCCGCGGCGATGGTCGACGAGATTTCCGCGAGCTTCTCGATCGTGCCGCTGATCTCCCGGATGGCGCCGACCGACTCTTGCGTTGCCGCCTGGATGCCGGCGATCTGCTGGCCGATCTCGCCGGTCGCCTTGGCGGTCTGCTCGGCCAAGGCCTTGACCTCGGTGGCAACCACGGCGAAGCCGCGGCCGGCATCGCCCGCGCGGGCCGCCTCGATGGTGGCGTTGAGCGCCAGCAGGTTGGTCTGGCCGGCGATGGTGTTGATCAGCTCGACGACATCGCCGATCCGCGAAGCCGCCTTGGACAGCTCGCTGACGCGGTCGTTGGTCTTGCGCGCCTGGTCGACGGCCTCGTTCGCGATCCGCGCGGAGTCCTGCACCTGCCGGCTGATCTCGGTCACCGACGAGCTCAGTTCCTCGGTCGCCGAGGCGACCGACTGCACATTGGCGGTCGCCTGCTCGGACGCGGCGGCCACCGTGGTGGTGCGCTGCTGGGTGCGTTCGGCGGTCGACGTCAGCGTCGTGGCCGAGGCTTCGAGCTCGGTCGACGCCGCGGAGACGGTGTTGATGATCTCGCCGACCGCGCTCTCGAAGCTGTTGGCGAGCGCGTGCATGTCGCGCTTGCGCTGCTCGGCGGCGAGCTTCTCGGCCTCGGCCTGCGCGGCGCGCAGCCGCTCGGTCTCGATCGCGTTGTCCTTGAACACCTGCACGGCACCCGCCATCTTGCCGATCTCGTCCTTGCGCTCGGTGCCCGGAATTGGCGCCGCCAGGTCGCCGCCAGCGAGCCGGCGCATCGCCTCGGTCATCGCGGTGATCGGTCGCGACACGCCGGACACGATGAGATAGCCCATCGTGATGCAGAGCAGGGCCGCCAGGGCGATGGTGGCGAAGATCCATGCCCGCGAGGACTGATAGACGGCGGCGCCCTTGTCGGCTTCCTTCTTGCCTTGCTCGACATTGAACGCGAGGTCCTGCTCCAGCGCCTTGCGGACGCCGCTGAAATTGTCCTTCATGCGGCCGAGGAACAAGGCCTGCGCGGCCTCGATCTGGTTCTTGCGCGCAAGCTCGAGCAACTGCTTGCTGTCGTCGAGATAGGCGTTCCAGGACGTCTTGAAGGCGGCGACGATCGCCTTCTCCTGCGCCGTCGTGACCGTCGGATCGTACTGGCGCCAATTCTTGTCGAAGATCTGAAACGCCTCGTTGATGTATTGTTCGTGCTGAGCTCGCTCCGTGGCCGAGGTCACCATCAGCATCTGGCCCTGGCGGCTGCGATATTGCTCCGTCGCCTTGGCGATGGCGCCGAGCCATCCGGTCGCCGGCAGCCAGTTGTCGCGGACCTCGGCCGCGGAGCCGTTGACGGTGGACAGCCGATCGACGGAGAAGCCGCCGAGCCCCATGGCGGTGAGCAGCACGATGCCGAACGCCAGCAGCACCTTGTTGCGAATGGACAGGTTGGAAACGAACGACATCTGCGACTCCAGCTCGCTTAAGTCCCGGAGGATTTGTTGGGGGAATGGCCCGGGGATGGCGCACGCTGCGCGCGTGCACGCTGATGCTCGTCGTTGAGTCACCGTATGGGGCTTGTCGTGATTAGCTGCGCAATTGTTAAAGTTTGCACTAAGATTAGGCAGCAGCGGTCGACGGTAGAACTACGGGGCGCGACGGCGCCGATGTCGGGAACCAACCTTGCGTGATGCAGAGCCTGGTGATCGAGACGCAATGAGGAGCAGGGACTGATGAATCGTTGCTGTCCGCAATCAACATGGCAGATCGGACCTCTCGCCGCATCGGCGGTCCGCTCCCTCTCCCCGTTCTTCACGGGGAGAGGGCTGGGGTGCGGGTGCGGGGCAGCCACGTCCAGTGACGGAAGCTAATTAGCTCACCTCAGCGCGCCTACGACTCACATCATCCGTGCGGCTGCCCCTCACCCCGACTCTCTCCCCGTAAGAACGGGGAGAGGGAGCGCAGTGTCGGCGAGGCGATGGTTCTGCGACGATCTCTGTGCAGGTTCTCTCGATGCGCTTCACGCCGCGCGCACCGTGCCGAGGAACTTCCCCACCTCCAGCTTGAGGCGGTTGCTGTCCTGCGACAGCGACTGGGCGGCGGACAGCACCTGCGACGAGGCGGAGCCGGTTTCGCTGGCGCCGCGCTGCACGTCGGTGATGTTGGACGACACCTCGTGCGTGCCCTGCGCGGCCTGCTGAATGTTGCGTGAGATCTCCTGGGTCGCGGCGCCCTGTTCCTCCACCGCCGCGGCGATGGTGGAGGAAATCTCCGACAGCCGCTCGATGGTGCCGCTGATTTCCTTGATGGCGCCGACCGATTCCTGGGTCGCGCTCTGGATGCCGGAAATCTGCTGCCCGATCTCGCCGGTGGCTTTCGCGGTCTGCTCGGCCAGCGCCTTAACCTCGGAGGCGACCACGGCGAAGCCGCGGCCGGCTTCGCCGGCGCGAGCCGCCTCGATGGTGGCGTTCAGGGCCAGCAGGTTGGTCTGGCCGGCGATGGTGTTGATGAGCTCGACCACGTCACCGATGCGCGCGGCGGCCCGCGACAATTCGCTGACGCGGTCGTTGGTCTTGCGCGCCTGGTCGACGGCCTCGTTGGCCATCCGTGCCGATTCCTGCACCTGCCGGCTGATCTCGGTGACCGACGAGCTCAGCTCCTCGGTCGCGGAGGCGACCGACTGCACGTTGGCGGTGGCCTGCTCGGACGCGGCGGCCACGGTGGTGGTCTGCTGCTGCGTGCGCTCCGCTGTCGAGGTGAGCGTCCTGGCCGAGGCCTCGAGCTCGGTCGAGGCCGAGGAGACGGTCTCGATGATCTGCCCGACGGCGCCCTCGAAACTGTTGGCGAGTTCGTGCATGTCGCGCTTGCGCTGTGCGGCGGCATGCTTCTCGGTTTCGGCCTGCGCGGCGCGCATCCGTTCCGTCTCGATCGCATTGTCCTTGAACACCAGCACGGCGCCGGCCATCGCGCCGATCTCGTCCTTGCGTTCGACGCCGGGAATGTGAGCCGACATGTCGCCGCCAGCGAGCTTGCGCATCGCTTCCGTCATCGCCGCGATCGGGCGCGACACGCCCGCCACGATCAGATAGCCCATCGCGATGCAGAGCAGGGCCGCCAGAGCGATGGTCGCCAGGATCCACATGCGCGAAGACGAATAGACGGCAGCGCCCTTGTCGGCCTCGGCCTTACCCTGCTCGATGTTCCAGTGCAGGTCCTTCTCCAGAGCCTTGCGGACCTCCAAAAATCGGTCGCGCAGCTTGCCCATGTAGAGGCCCGACGCAGCTTCGGTCTGATGTTTGTGCGACAGCTCGTAGAGCGGCTTGCTCTCATTGAGGTAGTTGGACCACGCTGATTTGATCGCGGCAGCCAGAACCTTCTCTTCCGCCGTCGTCACCGTGGGTTCGTAGAGGCTCCACGTCTTCTCAAATTCCGCAAGACTTTCGTCGATCAGCTTCTCTTGCGCGTTCTTGAGTTCATCCGTGGTTGACAGCAGAAGCTGCCCTTGCCGGGCCCGGTATTGTTCGGCCTCCGTGGAGATCGCGCCGAGCCAGCCGGTGGATGGCAGCCAATTGTCGCGGACCTCGGCGGCGAAGCCGTTGACGGTGGACAGACGGTCGATGGCGAAGACGCCCAGTCCCATCGCAGTCATCAGAACGATGCCGAACGCGAGCAGCACCTTGTTGCGAATCGACAGGTTCGAGAACGACGGCATCTTCGCCTCCAGGCTATGACTAAGAATGGCTCACGCGATGCGCCACGAGGGGACGGTGAGCAACGAGCGCACGCTGATCATTGAGAGATCATGAGCGGAGCTAAGCGCATTAAGGTTCCGATGTTTAAATATTGCTCTAATTATAAGCAGAGTGACCGGGCGTAGAACTTCTGCCGTAAAATTACGGAGCGCTCGCGAACCGAGCCGAGCGCAGCGAACCAGCTGATGGAAGAAGGCTACTCGAAACGAACGGCGCGGCGCTGACGCAGATCCCGGATCAGCGCCGCGACTGTCCCAACAACCACCGGACGCCTCGATGACGCGCTGGTCTAACGACCGCGGTGTGCCGGCAGCGGCGTGCAGTCTGGGCGTGGCACGGATGTCGGCGCCGTGTGCAAAGGCCTGAGTTGCCCGACGGGCACGTTCTGCTCGCGGGCGGCGTCGCCAGGGACGTTCGTGCGACGAAAAAGCCGTGCGCCGGCAAGCCGGATTCTGCAGTCGTGTCAGGCTGATTTGGGCTGTCCAGATGCCGTCGCCAAAATATTGGACTTTGCATTTTCCGAACTTTCTGCTTTGCTCTCCGCATCCCGCTTCATTGACGAGGGCGCTTCGCGAACGTCACGATGCGTTGAGGTGGGAAGCGGTGGCCGCAACGAGCGCAGCGTGCTCCATGCATGCCGACGTACGTCTCGTCGCGGACGGTGAAGTCGCAGGGTCCTGGCCTCCCGACGCTGAGGTCAAGTTTCGTAAGGCCTGCCGAAGGGCAGCTTGCGGAATGACGGTGGCAAACGAGCCGGTCGCCGGGGAGACTGCGTATAATCCGTCGACCCATTGCGCGGGGAAGGCCGGGCCTGTCCGGCCGAACCTGTGGTTCTGCCGCGTGCTTTTTTGCTGCACGCGGACCGCAGGCCTCGGTCGAGGCCTGGCCTTCCCTGCACCCTCCGTCGGTTGGAGGGGACGAATTCAGCAACACTCGGACGCAGATGCGCCGCGAGGCCGCGAAGTGGTGTTTGCAGCGGACAACAGACGTTCAGGTCGACTCGAGAGGCGCACATGGACGGGCGCATGTTGGGTGCCGGCGCTCGTGCCACGCAAATGGTGTCGTCCCGGCGAACGCCGGGACCCATAGCCACAGGACGTCGAATGAGGCAGGCCAGCCGCGACATCCGCGCTCACCACGCCCTCCTGTGGTCATGGATCCCGGGTCGCGCTTCGCTTGCCCGGGACGACGGCGGAGTGCGGCGGTTGCTGTCAGGGCTGCTAAGACCTTCGCGCCATCGTGTCATCTGGTCCGGTCATTCGAGATATCTCCGTCATTGCGAGCGCAGCGAAGCAATCCAGGGCCACGCGCGCCGCCCCTGGATTGCTTCGGCGCAAGGGCGCCTCGCAATGACGGAGAAAGATCGAAGCGGCGACGCTGGGCTACCCCACCATCCGCCCGCGTCCCTCCCAGTACCGCGCGCGCAGCACCTTCTTGTCGATCTTGCCGACGCCCGTCACCGGCAGCTCCGCTACGAACTCCACGCGCTTCGGCGCATGCGCCGAGCCCTTGCGCGCCTTCACCAGCTCGATCAGCTCCGTTGCATTCGGCTGCGCGCCGGCGCGCGGCACCACGATCGCGGTGACGGCCTCGCCCCATTTGTCGTCGGGCACGCCGACGACAGCGCACATCGCGACATCGGCATGCTGCGTCAGCACGTCCTCGATCTCGCGGGGGAAGATGTTGAAGCCGCCGGAGACGATCATGTCCTTCTTGCGATCGAGGATGTACATGTAGCCGCGCTCGTCGCGGCGGGCGATGTCGCCGGTGTGCAGCCAGCCGCTCTTCAAGGTCTCGGCGGTGATATCAGGCCGCTTCCAGTATTCCGTCATCACATGCGGCGCGCGCACGCAGATCTCGCCGGCCTCGCCCTGCGGCACCTCCTGGTCATTGTCGTCGAGGATCTTGACCTCGCAGGCTGCGATCGGAAAGCCGCACGACAGGAACAGCTCCGGCTGCTTCGGATCGTGGTCGGCCTTGCGCAGCACCGAGACCGGATAGCATTCGGTCTGGCCGTAGAGCTGCGAGAACACCGGGCCGATCCGCTCGATGCCCTCGACCAGCCGCGTCGGCGACATCGCGGACGCGCCGTAGAGCACGAGCTCGAGCGAGGAGAGATCTGTCTTGGCCAACGCGGGATGGTCGAGCAGCACGTAGATCATGGTCGGCACGAACAGCGTGAAGTTGATGCGCTCGCGCTCGATCGTCTTCAGCACAGCCTCCGGATCGAAGCCCTTGAGCATGTGGACGGTGCCGCCACGCATCAGGGTCGGCAGCACCTTGGTGCCGGCGACGTGGCTGATCGGCGCCACCGTCAGATAGCTGGCGCGCTCCGGGATCTCGAAATCGGCCAGGATCGCGGTGGCGAAGCCGCCATATTCCTGGTGATGGCGCAGCGCGCCCTTGGACTTGCCGGTGGTGCCGCCGGTGTAGTTCAGCGTGGCGATGTCGTCGGGTCTCGCGAAGTTGCGCGCGGTAGCGTGACCGGCCTGCTCGATCGCGGCGAGGAGATCGGCGCCGTAGCCGGCGGGCCCGAGCGTGAACACGTGGCGCAGGCCGTCGGCGCGCGCGGCGAGCTCGCCGCCGCGGTCGCGGAACGCGGCGGCATCGATCACCAGAACCTGCGTTTCCGAATCCGTCAGTTGGAACAGCTGATCGTCCAGCGATCCCAGCGGATGCAGCCAGGTGATGGCGAGGCGGGACAGCTGCGCCGCCATGCCGGCGCACCAGGAGTCGGCGCGGTTCGCGGTGAGGAACGCGACGCGTGTTCCAGGCACGAGGCCAAGCCGCATGAACACGCTCTGCATGCGTCCGATGAGATCGATGGCGCCCTGATAGGACAGCGATCCGCCGGGCCAGCTGAAGGCGGTGCGCTGCGGATGGCGGGACAAGGTGAGCAGCGTCTGCTCGCAGACGACAGGGAACGAGTGCAGTTCACGGCTCATGCTGATCTCCTCCCGAGGTGCCCCGCTGATTGTTGCGTCGCAGAGCTTGATGCGCAGGCTAACAGAAAGCCCCTCGCGCTCAAGCCGCGTCGTTACGCGGGTCGGAACATCGCTGCGCGCGCCGCGTTGCCCGGCCGAACAATCAGGGAGCAAGCCCATGCGCACGTCGACAGCTTTTTTTGCGGGGGCCGGAACAGTCGCCGTTGCCGTCGCCGCCGGGCTCGGGGGTGGGCTGATGATTGCCCAGGGCATGAATCCGAAACCGCCCGTGATGGAATCCACCAAGCTCGAACGGGCGGTGCCGGATACGCCGTCGCCGTCTCCGACCGTCACCTCCTACCTCGCCGCGACGCAGGCGGCCGCGACGGTGCCGGTCAAGGTGGCGCCCGCGGAAACCAGCGCGGCCGCGCCAAGCCCGGCTCCGGCCACGCCGGCCT
>NZ_CAFI01000446.1 GCF_000239775.1 Bradyrhizobium sp. ORS 375 | reverse complement strand
AGCAGCCGCTCCGGAATGCCGGCCAGCAGCGGCGCGATCATCCTGTTGGCCGCAACCAGGTTCCAGTGCCGGTCGACAGCGACTGCCGGGTTCGGCTCGTGCGCCTTGAGCACGAGATTCATCGCCTCGCGGGCCGGCTTCAGCGCCGGATCCTCCAGCGGACGCTGCTGGAAAGCCGGCGCATAGCCCGCGGCCACCAGCAGCACGTTGCGCTCGCGCAGGGGCACGTCCAATCGCTCCGCCAGCTTGAGGACCATGTCGCGCGACGGCGCGGCCCGGCCGGTTTCCACGAAGCTCAGATGGCGCGCCGATATCTCGGCATCGAGCGCCAGATCGAGCTGGGACAGATGCCGGCGCTGCCGCCATTGCCGCAGATGCTCGCCGACATGAACCGGTTTGGCGCGGTCGGCACGCGCCGAAGCAAGCTGTGTCATGAGCCAAGACTTATCACCCCGACGTCAGCGCCTCCATGACCTGCCAGGTAATCGAAATGCCTCCCGGTGCCGGTCATCTTCATCACCACAGGAGATGAACCATGAGCAGGCAGCGCAATCACGGGACATTGGCTTTTACCGCGGTCAGCCGCTGGCTGGCCGGCCTCGCGACATCGCTGCTGGCGCGCTCGCTCAACCTGCCGGAGCCGATGCTGCTCGTCACGGGCAGCCTCGTCGTCGCGCAGGTCACGGAGATCGAGAGCCGGGCCCTGCGCTCGCTGTGCCCGGCGCGTCTGCGCCGTCGTCTCCTCGCCTGGCTTCGTTGAACCTGAGCTCACCCCAACCGAAGGAGACCCGACATGATCAACTCGTCCCCCCTGCTCCGCCGCGCCTTGATCGCCGACGCCGTGTTCAGCGGCGTGGCCGGACTCGCTCTCACCTTCGATGCGTCGCCGCTGGCGGCTCTCATGCAACTGCCCGATGCGCTGCTGCGTGAGACCGGCCTGTTCCTGGTTGTCTACGCGTGCTTCGTCGGCTGGCTCGGCTCGCGCGCACTGGCCCCACGTCCGCTGATTCTGCTGGTTGTCGCCGGCAATGCGGCCTGGACCGTCGGCAGCATCGCGCTGCTGTTCTCGGGCCTCGTCACGCCGAACGTGCTCGGCGAGATCTTCGTCGCGGCCCAGGCGGTGGGGACCGGCATCTTCGCCGAGCTCCAGTATATGGGCTTGCGCCGGAGCAGCGGCACAGTGGCGGCCTGAAGCGTTCGCGTCGATCAAGCCGCCTTGGCGCGGCTGGTCAGCGTCTTGACGGTGGACTTGGTCTTCACGCGCTTGCCGACGGTCGGGACCGGCCGTCGGCTCTTCGCCTTGCCGAGCACCTTTGTCTCGCCACCGGTCGAAGCCTTGGTCTTCGCGCCCTGCTTCGCCTTGTCCTTTGCCGTCTGTTTGGCGAGCCTGTCCGACTTTTTCTTTGCCTTCTTCTCGGCCTTGCGCTCGTCTTTCGCCTTCTGCTTGGCGCGCTCGGCGCGGGCCTCGGCCTTCTTCTTGGCCCGCTTCTTCTCGCAGGCGTCGCATTTGCAGCCGATCGGCTTCAGATAGGCTTTGAAGTAGTCGGTGCCGTAATCGTAGTTGATCTCCTCGCCCGGCTCGATGTTCTTGATGGCGCGGATGAAGATCTTCTTCTTGCGCGGCTTGACGTCGGATTCGGCGTTCGGCTTGCAGGAATGATTGATGTAGCGGGCGACGTTCTCCCGGATCGAGCCGTCGATGGTCCAGCGGTTGTCGAGCTCGAACAGATATTTGTTCTCGATCGCGTCGTCCTCGGCCTTCTTGGAATCCAAGAGCGGTCCGAAGTAGCGGATGATCTTGCTGCCCTTCTTGATCGGCTGGGTGGCGAACAGACCGAGCCCCGTCTTGGAGCGGCCGATGCGATAGGGTTTGGTCGAGGGGATGACAGGCATGATCGATGGGAAGAGATGGACCTCGCGAGGCCGCCGTTCTAGGATAAATTCGTGGCGATGTCAGGTGTTTCCCTGCCCTGTTTCGCGCCGTCCCCAGTTTGCAGCGCCTTGCGCGCGCCGAGTTCCGGCTATCACGGGCCACCGCATGTCCGAATCCTTCCGTTATGGCGCGACGGCGCGAATCAGCGTGGCGCTCCTGCTCTGCTGTGCGTGGTTCGAGGCAGCCGGCGCGGAGACCATCGCCAGCGCCTACACCTCCGCTGCCGAAAAGGACTGCCGGACGATCGGCAAGCCGGACAACGACAGCTCGACGCAGAGCTGTCCCGGCAAGGATGGCCTCATCGTGCTGGTCAACGAAGGCGACCTTCGTGAGACCGTGTCCGTGGGCCGCACCATCCGGGAGGCCGCCAAGGAGCCCGCCGCGCAGACCTGGTTCGGCCCGTTCAACTCCGCCGGCAAGACCGTCGAATGGCGCATGGCCGACGGCAAGCCGTTCGCGATCATTCAGCGCTGGCAGATCGCCGATAATGACGACCAGGGCACGAAGGGGCCGAAGGACAAGCCGATGCTGGTGGTGACGCGGCTGCCGCCGGGACCGGTCTGCCACGTCGCCTATGTCGATGCGGCCGCCAATCCCAACGCTAATGAGCTGGCACGGCAGGCGGCTGATGAGAGCGCGCGGAGCTTCGCCTGCGGAAAGGACAAGGTGAAGGTCGTCGGCACCCGTGGCCGCGCGATCGATCTGGCGCGGCCCTAGCCGCTGCGCGCGCGTCTGTTCTTGCTGCGATGATAGCGCGCGAG
>NZ_CAFI01000447.1 GCF_000239775.1 Bradyrhizobium sp. ORS 375 | reverse complement strand
GCCGCTGCGTGATCGCGCGCGTCGTCTCCGGCTTGGCCGCCCAGTCGCCGACGGACGGAAGCAGCAGCATTTCGAGCCCGATCAGGATCGCGCTGAGCACGGCGGTGGCCGCCGTGAACTGCAGGACAGCGTCCCAGCGCTCCCGTCGGATGCGGCTGCGCTCGAACGCCAATTGTTCGTCATACTCGGCGCGCAGATCGGAATCGCGCAGCACCTTGTAGGCGACGATGATCAGCTTGAGCTGATGCTCCATCGCCGCATCGCCACCGCCCCGGAGATCCGGATGGTTGGCCTTCGCGGCCTGTCGGAACGCCCGCTTGATCGTCTCGAGATCAGCGCGCGGCGAAACCCCGAGCACCTCGTAGTGCGTCTTCATAATGCGGCCCCGAGCCCTCCTCTGGAGCGCCGTTCGGGATCATGCGGGAAGCATGTCGAGCGCATAATGGGCGCCATCGCGAACGAGCCGGCCAAATCCCGGCCATGGAAAATGCGAACCGCAGACCAGCATCCGGTCTGCGACAATCCGATCGAGCAATTTGCGCCGGCTGACCTCGGCAGCCGGCCCATCCTGATCATAGGCGCCGTGCCATTCGGGATGGCGCAGGCAGAACGCCGGCACATAGGCGGTGTCGCCGGAGAGCATCAGTTGCTCCTGGCCGGAGCTGAGGTGAAACGCGGTATGCCCCGGCGTATGACCGGGAACGCTGACGAAGCGGATGCCGGGCACCACCTCGTCCTCACCCTCGACTGGAAGCACGTTCTTCCAGCCTGGGATCACGCTCTGGATGCGGCGGGCGAGCGACTGCCGCCACGGCGGCAGCCGGCTCGTGAGCGCAGGATCGGTCCAAAACTTGTACTCGGCCGCCGCGACGATGATCTCCGCATTGGGAAACACCGGCGTATCGGCGTCGCCACGCATCAGCCCGAAAATGTGATCGGGGTGGAAATGCGAGATCAGGATGGTGTCGATGTCCTGGGGGCGCAGGCCGGCTGCCTTGAGGTTGTCCAGCATGCGGCCCGAGATGAAGATCGAGTCGGAATTGTAGCCCTGCACCTGGCCGCCGCCGCCAGCATCGCACAGCACGGTCTTGCCCTTCAGCCGCACCACGGTGGTCGAGATCGGCACGGGCACGAAGCCAGGGTCGAGGCCTGTCGCGCGCAGTGCCTCCTTGACGTCGCTGATGCTGGCATTGCTGAAGAAGCCGGCCTCGTGCGGCTTCTCCCAGATGCCGTCATACAGCGCGATCACCTCGGCCTCGCCGACGTTGATGCGGCGATACCCACGCTCGGGATCCGCGGTACGCCGGCGCGGTTTTGCGGCGACGACGGCAAGCCCCGCGTCGAGGCCGAAGGCCACGGCAGCGGTCGCTGCCGACAGCACCAAGGTCCTGCGCGAGGGTCCACCCGCCGTTACATCGCCCGCCACGAATCTTTACCGCTGGTTGAACAAGTACAAGATGCAAGGAACCTTTGCACCTTAGCGGGATTATGGCGTCGGGACGGCCTTTCTGGCCGGTCGGTCGCTTCCTTGGCCGAGGGATGCAGCCAGCACGCGGCCTTGCAGACCAGCCCGCGAGCAAGTGGCAGCCCCAACGGCGATGGCGCGACGCCGGCGTCGTTCAATGATCGCACGTCAGGCGACCTTCCCGCCGGCCACTGAGAACGTCAGGCGGCGCGAACCGATTGCAGGAAGCGGCTGACCTCCTGCTTGAGACGAAGGCTGTCACCGGAAAGCTGACGCGCGGCCGTGAGCACCTCGCTGGACGTCTCGCCGGTCTCACTGGCGCCCCGCTGCACGTCGGTGATGTTGGACGAGACCTGCTGCGTGCCGGTCGCAGCGTGCTGAATGTTGCGGGCGATTTCGGACGTGGCGGCGCCCTGCTCCTCGACGGCCGCGGCAACGGTCGCCGAGATCTCCGACAGCCGCTCGATGGTCGTCGAAATCTCCCGGATGGCCCCGACGGATTCCTGCGTGGCCGCCTGAATGCCAGAGATCTGCTGCGCGATCTCGCCGGTCGCCTTGGCGGTCTGCTCGGCCAGCGCCTTGACCTCGGAGGCGACGACGGCAAAGCCGCGGCCGGCTTCACCGGCGCGCGCCGCCTCGATGGTGGCGTTGAGCGCCAGCAGGTTGGTCTGGCCGGCAATCGTGTTGATCAGCTCGACGACGTCGCCGATGCGGGTCGCGGCCTTCGACAGCTCGCCCACGCGATCGTTGGTGCGACGCGCCTGATCGACGGCATCGGAGGCGATGCGCGCGGATTCCTGCACCTGGCGGCTGATCTCCTTGACCGACGAGGTCAATTCCTCCGTCGCCGAGGCGACGGCCTGGACATTGGCGGAGGCCTCTTCGGACGCTGCGGCCACGCTTGTCGACAGCTCCTGCCCGCGCATCGCAGTGCCCGACAGCGAATTGGCCGAGCTCTCCAGATTGCCCGACGCAGAGGAGACCGTATCGACGATGTTGCCGATCGCGCCCTCGAAACTGTCGGCAAGCGCGGACATCTCCTGCTTGCGGGTGCGGGCCGCCCGCTGCTCCTGCTCCATGAGCTCCCGCGCGTTGAAGCGCACCATCGTCTGCACCGTTTGCAGATTGCGCAAGGCGCGGCCGATCTCATCGTCGCGCTCGATGCGCAGGCGGGTATCGAGCTTGCCCTGGGTGATGCTCTCCATGGTCTCATTGAGATGATCGAGCGGCCCGACGATGACGCTCATCGTCCGCAGCCCGATCAGACCGCAGAGCACGATGCCGGCGGCAGCGATCGCCGCCGCGGACATGCCGCCGAGCCCGCCTTCGCCGAACGAGATCACCCCGAGCACGATCAGGAACAGCGTCTGCAGCCCGACCAGCGTCCGCAGCCTTGACGCGATCGTGCCGGTGAACATGGCGAGGTGATCGAACAGCGAGCGGCGACGAACGATGCCGTCATCGATCTTGTAGCTGTGCGGCTTCTTCTCGCGGATCGCAGCATAGACCTGCTCCGCCTCGGCCCGCTGATCGGAAGGCAGCTTGGTGCGCACCGACGTATAGCCGATGACCTGGCCGTCCTTGCGGATCGGGGACGCCGTCGCGAGCACCCAGTAATAGTCGCCGTTCTTGCGACGGTTCTTCACCGCGCCGACCCAGGGGCGACCTGCCTTCAGCGTGGTCCAGAGATTGTCGAATGCCTCGGGCGGCATGTCGGGATGGCGCACGATGTTGTGCGGCTGCCCCATCAGCTCGGCTTCGGTGAAGCCGGCCGCATTGACAAAGTCCTGATTGAAGAAGGTGAGCTTGCCCTTCGCGTCGGTCTTCGACACGATCAGGGTGTCATCCGTGATCGGATATTCGACGTTGGTGACGGGCAAGTTCTTGCGCATGGCGGCTCTCGATCGACGATGATGATGATTTGGTTCGGGCCCGCATTGGCACGACTAATTTTCCGGTGACCGGCTGACAATGATTTACGGAGTTTGATTAATGTAGGTTAAAGCGCTGTCGCCGGAAGATTACGGAGATTGCTGTCAAATCTCATTCTCAATCTCAAATTGTTCCATCATCTGGAGCGATCGGCACCGGCTGGCGCTGCGGCTTCTTGCTCCAATAAAAAAGGGCGCAGCCTTGCGGCTGCGCCTCGATGTGATGAGCAAACACGACGTGGGCTGCGCGGACGGCTCCAGGAAGCGGCCGATTGCTGGCGGCCGACACCTTCGCGTCTCGACCGCGCCTGCAGCTGACCGATCACTCCAGCTCGATGGGCTGATAGGTGCCGCTCTCGTCCAGAGCCGTTCCCCAGATCTTGTGCGAGGCCTGGTGCTCGGCGGCACCGAAACCCAGCGTCGCGCCAAGACCCAGATCGATGCTGCGCATCGACTCCAGCGTATCGATCAGGCGCTCGGTGTCGAGCTGCGGGCCTGCCTTTTTCAGCGCCTGAACCAGGATGCTCGCCTCGATATAGCCCTCGAGCGAGGTGTAGTCCGCCGGCTCGCCCGGGAACTGCTTCGCCAGCGCGGTCTTGTAGTCGAGCACCAGACTCGAATAGCCGGAAACCGCCGGCACGGTCTGGGTCACGACGACGCCCGCAGCGTAGCGCGAACCGAGCAACGTCAGCTCGTTGGCCAGCGCCGAGGCGCCGACCGCCGAGACGTTGGCGAACACGACGCCGGGCAGCACGTCATGCGCCTTCTCGATGAATTTCGCCGCAGCGCGCGAGGTCGCGACCATGATGACGGCGCGCACCGGCAGCTTCTGCGCCTTGAGCTGATTGATCGCGGGCTCCACATCCACCGTGTTGCGGGTGTAGTTGACGCGCAGGATCGCGGAGTCGTTGAGGCCGAGCGCCCGATACGCCTTGGCGACGCCGGCAAACCCCGCATCGCCGAACGAATCGTCCTGGGCGAACAGCGCGATCTGGCGCGGTGGTATGCGGCGCAGCTTCACCAGATACCGCACCAGCGCGTCGGCCTCCTCCGAATAGCTCGGACGATAGTTGAAGACGTAGCGGTCCGGAGGATCGTGGCGGGCGACGTTCGCGCCGGTGTAGGGACTGAAGAACAGCAGGCGCCGTTCCAGCGCGTAGGGAATCGCGACGGCCGCCGTCGCGGTCCCGAAACTGCCGACGAAGCCGAACACCTGCTCCCTCTCGTAGAGCTGCTTCATGGCATCGAGCGTGCGGGTCGGATCATACCCGTCGTCGGCGACGATGAGCTTGAGCATCCGCCCGTGGACGCCGCCGGATTCGTTGGCGCGGTTGAAAGCCGCTTCGATGCCGAGCTTCAGCAGCCGGCCGGTTTCCTTGTTCGCGCCCGACAGCGGCACCACGCTGCCGAACGTGATCTCGCGGTCGGTGACACCGCGGACGGCCGGAGCAGCCACAGCGGTCGCCGCGACGGCGAGCGGCGCGAGCGACGCGTCCGACGCCCCGGCCGCCGCCGTGACCGGCGCGCCGATCGAGCGTTCGATGTCGACGAGCTGGAGCGCAGCGCGCCGGCAGTCCTGGCGTCCGCTCGTCACCGCCGTGCGACCATCGACGATGTGACGATCGAACTGTCGCGTCAGCTCATTGCGATCGGCGTCATTGTTCGATGCCTCGCGGATGACCGCCTGGAAGCTGCCCATGACGGCATGAATCCGCGGCCGGGGGATCTCGTTGCAGGCAAGCGCCGCCCCGATGATCGGTCCGATCCTGGCGCCGAGGTCGCGCACCATGGTGGGACTGTCGCCGGGCGCGGCACGCGCGGGCCCGCAGATCAGGGCGAGCATGACCGCCGAAGCAATTGCAAGCGGTCGCGCAGCGCGCGGCAGGTCGTGGCGGGGACGGAGATCGAGGAAGGTCATCATGACGGGGTTCGAACTCATTGAGGCAAGGTGGTCGGCTGTTCGGCAGGTGTTGTCGCGGTCGGCGGTCAGGACGCGCGGACCGATTGCAGGAAGCGGCTCACCTCGCGCTTCAGCCGGTTGCTGTCGGTCGACAGCCCCTGGGCGGCCTCCAGCACCTGCGTCGACGCCGAGCCGGTCTCGTTGGCGCCGCGCTGAACGTCGGTGATGTTGGCGGACACCTGCTGGGTGCCCTGCGCGGCCTGCTGAACGTTGCGCGAAATCTCGCGGGTGGCGGCGTTCTGCTCCTCCACCGCAGCGGCGATCGTGGAAGAGACCTCCGACAGCCGCTCGATGCTGCCGGAGATCAGTCTGATGGCATTGACCGACTCGCCGGTCGCGGCCTGGATCCCGGCGACCTGCTGGCCGATCTCGTCCGTCGCCTTGGCGGTCTGTTCGGCCAGCGCCTTCACTTCCGCGGCGACCACGGCGAAGCCCCGGCCCGCATCGCCGGCGCGCGCCGCCTCGATGGTCGCATTCAGCGCCAGGAGATTGGTCTGGCCGGCGATGCTGTTGATCAGCTCGACGACGTCGCCGATCCGGCTGGCGGCTCTCGAGAGCTCGCTGACCCGCTCGTTGGTCCGCTTCGCCTGCTCGACCGCCTCGTTGGCCATGCGCGCCGATTCATGCACCTGACGGCCGATCTCCGTGACTGAGGACGTCATCTCCTCGGTCGCCGAAGCGACGGACTGGACGTTGGTGGAGGCCTCTTCAGAGGCGGCTGCAACAGCCGTCGCGAGTTCGCCGGCGCGCACCGCAGTCTTGCTCAGCACATCCGCCGACACTTCCAGTCGCGACGAGGCCGACGACACGGTCTCGACGATCTCGCCGATCGCGCCTTCGAAATCGTCGGCCATCTTGTGCATATCGGCCTTGCGGCGCTCCACCGCCCGCTGCTCCGCTGCCTTCTGCTCCGCCTCCAGCGCGTGACGTGCGACGGCATTGCTCTTGAACACTTCGACGGCACCGGCCATCTCGCCGATCTCGTCACCGCGTCCGATCCCGGGCACCTCGACGTCGAGTCGGCCGCCGGCAAGGGTCTTCATCGCCGTCGTCATCCGATGCAGAGGACCGGTGATGCCGCGTGCGACGATGGTCGACACGGTCAGCAGGATCAGCAGCACGAGCCCGGCCGCCATCAGCGATTGGCGCGTCGAGGCCCAGGCCTGCGCCGAGAGATCATCGATGTAGACACCGGTGCCGACGAGCCAATTCCAGGGCGCGAAGCCCGCGACATGGGTCAGCTTCGGCTGCGGCGTTTCGGAGCCCGGCTTCGGCCAGTCGTACTCGACGAAGCCGCGGCCGTGCTGCCGGACGACGTCGATCATCTCCATGAACAACGGCTTGCCGTTGGGATCCTTCATGCCGGACACATCCTGGCCGACCAGCTTGGTCGAGATCGGATGCATCAACATGCGCGCCGTCATGTCGGTGACGAAGAAATACTCCGAGCCGCCGTAGCGCAGCGCCCCGGCCCGCTCCAGCGCGCGCTTCTGTGCGTCGGCGACCGAGATCGTGCCCTTCTGCGCAGCCGCATGCTCCTCGGCGAAGATGGCGAGCGCGAGCTCGGTCAGATGCCGGAGTTCGAGCTGCTTTTGCAGCTTGAGGCCTTGGGCAAGCTCCCGCGAGTTGAACGTCGTCAGGCCGATCAGGCCGAGGAAGCTCAGCGCGATCAAGGCGTAGATCTTGACTCCGATCGTGAGCTTGAGGCGAGAGAGGGAGGCAAAGGACATGACAGTCTCCACGGGCGCGGCTGTGCGAGGCGCTCGGGGAGAGATCGTGCCGGTGGGCTGGGACCGCCCCTCCTATGCACGCTGACAGGCCCCACCGCCCATAGGTGCCAACGTAGGGACCGACCCGGTTAAGACCGGTTAAAGCGATATACGTGCAAATACGGAGCGATGACCGAAATCGATCATCACCCTGGCCAGATCGGTAGCGCACTACGGCTCAGCCGTGCGACGCGTTGTCTCACTCATTGCGACCTGACGAATCCAGCGCCGTTTTGCCCGTGGAGCTGCGTCTTCGTCACGCCGCGAATGCTGCTACCATGCCCCCAATAAGTTAAAGCAAGTTAAAAACCTGGATTGAACACGCAGGTTAGTTTTGATGCCGTCAGCGCCGCATGCGCGCGCAAAAAAGCCGCAGGCCCTGCGGCCTGCGGCTGAGCAATGTTCCGGATGGGCGGCGTTGACCGCCCCTCTCGCCTACGCGGCGCGAACCGTCTCCAGGAAACGGCTGACCTCCAGCTTGAGCCGATTGCTGTCGCTCGACAGCGATCGCGCCGCACTCAGCACCTGCGACGATGCCGATCCGGTCTCGCTCGCTCCGCGCTGCACATCGGAGATGTTGGCGGAAACCTCCTGGGTTCCCCGCGCGGCCTGCTGCACGTTGCGGGAGATCTCCTGCGTCGCGGCGCCCTGCTCCTCGACCGCCGCGGCAATCGTCGACGAGATCTCCGACAGCCGCTCGATCGTGCCGGAGATCGTCCGGATCGCATTCACCGACTCCTGCGTCGCCGCCTGGATGCCGGCGATCTGCTGTCCGATTTCGCCGGTCGCCTTCGAGGTCTGCTCGGCGAGCGCCTTGACCTCGGTCGCGACGACCGCGAAGCCCTTGCCTGCCTCACCGGCTCGCGCAGCCTCGATGGTGGCGTTGAGCGCCAGCAGATTGGTCTGGCCCGCAATGGTGTTGATCAGCTCGACGACGTCGCCGATCCGCGCCGCCGCCTTCGACAGCTCGCCGACCTGATCGTTCGTCGTGCGGGCCTGGGAGACCGCCTCGCTCGCCATGCGCGCCGATTCCTGCACCTGGCGGCTGATCTCGGTGACCGACGAGGATAGCTCCTCCGTCGCAGAGGCGACGGACTGCACGTTGGTCGAGGCCTCTTCGGATGCGGACGCCACCGTCGTTGCCAGGCGCTGCGAGCGGTCGGCCGTGGAGGTCAGGGTACCGGCCGAGGCCTCCAGCTGGCTCGACGCGGAGAACACCGTGTTGACGATGTCGCCGATCACGGACTCGAACTGTTGGGTCACGGCGTCGACGCGGCGGCCGCGCTCGATCTTGGCCTCGGCGTCCTTGGCGGCGGCCTCGTCGGCCGCCTTCTTCGCGATCAAGGCATCCTTGAAGATCTGCAGCGCGTTGGCCATCGCGCCCATCTCGGTCTTCTCGCCACGATGCGGAATGTCCGCGGCCAGATCGCCCTCGCCGAGGGCCTGCATGGGCTTCACGATCGACGCGATGCCCTGCGAGACGCTCCGCACCATCAAATAGCTGATGATCACGCCCAGCACCAGCATGACGACGTTGATCACACCGAGAGTCGCAAAGGAGCGCGTGTAGGTCGACACCGCCTCGGCCTCCGCCTTGTCGGCGCCGGCGTTGTTCAAGTCGATGCTCTTTCGCAAGACTTCATCCGCTTCCAGGCCGATCTTGTTGACGGTGCGCTGATTCAGCTCATGAGCCTCATGGGGCACCTGGCCGACAGCCTTGCGTGAAAGGTCCATGACCTTCTGGCTGCCATCGAGATACTTGTCCCAGACCGCCTTCCACTGCTGATAGACCGCGCGCTCCTCCGGGTGAGAGATCATCGCTTCGTAGGACTTCGCGGCCTTGCTGATGGTATCGAGCACGGTCGCCGCCGTCTTGTCCTGCGTCTGCTTGTCCTCCGCCGTTTCCGCCAGCATGTGCTCGCGGACCACGTTCCGATAGGTGATCGTCGCGGCGCGGAGGTCACCGAGCATGCGGACGCTCGGCAGCCAGTTCGTGGTGATATCGACCGTATTGGCGTTCATCGCCCGCATGCTCGAGACGGCCAGCAGGCCCGTGAAGGTCAACACGACGAGAAGCAGCGCAACGACGGCAACGATCTTGCTGCGAATGGACATGCTGGCGAACATGGAATGGGTCTCCGCGGTCGGCGCTGAGCGCGATCGACGATGTTTAACAACGTCTTTCATGCTTACGGTTCCTTGGATGGAACTAGGTTAACTTCGCCCTCAGTAAAAACACGGAGGCCGCTCGCGACGTGATCGGCACGTCGCGGACCCCGCAATGAAAGGGGCCGCCAGCTTGCGCGGCGGCCCCTCGGATCAGTGTGAAATCGACCGGAGGTCTGCGGCAGTCTGGCGCTACGCCGCGCGGACCGTCTGCAGGAAACGCGACACTTCGAGCTTGAGGCGGTTGCTGTCGGTCGACAGTGTCTGCGCCGCCGACAACACCTGGGAGGATGCCGAACCGGTCTCGCTCGCCCCGCGCTGGACCTCGGTGATGTTCGACGAGACCTGCTGGGTCCCCTGTGCCGCCTGCTGGACGTTCCGGGAGATTTCCTGGGTTGCCGCGCCCTGCTCCTCGACCGCGGCCGCAATCGTCGACGAGATCTCCGACAGCTTCTCGATCGTTCCCGAGATGGTCCGGATGGCGTTGACGGATTCCTGCGTCGCCGCCTGAATGCTGCCGATCTGTTGACCGATCTCTCCGGTGGCTTTGGCCGTCTGCTCGGCCAACGCCTTGACCTCGGTGGCGACCACCGCGAAGCCCTTGCCGGCCTCGCCGGCGCGCGCCGCCTCGATGGTGGCGTTCAACGCCAGCAGATTGGTCTGGCCGGCGATGGTGTTGATCAGCTCGACGACGTCGCCGATCCGCGCCGCCGCCTTCGACAGCTCGCTCACCTGGTCGTTCGTCCTGCGCGCCTGATCGACGGCCTCGCCCGCCATGCGCGCCGACTCCTGCACCTGGCGACTGATCTCGGTCACCGACGATGACAGCTCCTCGGTGGCCGAGGCCACCGATTGCACGTTGGTCGACGCCTGCTCGGAGGCCGCGGCCACGGTCACCGCCATCTGCTGCGACCGTTCGGCAGTCGAAGTGAGCGATCCCGCCGAGGCTTCGAGCTCGGTCGAGGCGGATGACACCGTCTCGATGATCTGCCCGACCGAGCGCTCGAAGGTGTCGGCGAGCTCCCGCATGTCGCGCTTGCGCTGCTCGGCGGCGATCGCGTCCGCCTGCGCCTTCTGCTCCGCGTCGGCGCGCGCCTTGGCCTCGGCGTTCTCGCGGATGATCACGACGTTCTTGGCCAGGTCGCCGACCTCGTCGCCACGATTTGCTCCGGGCACCTTGATGTCGAGATCGCCCGAGGCCATGCGGCCGAGCGCGCCGTTGAGCGCCACGATCGGGCGCGAGATGCCCATGAAGCCGAACGCCACGGAGCCGGCCAGCACCAGGACGAGAACAACGGAGAGCGTGAAATTCATCCGCGTCGCGCTCGAGATGGTCGCCTCGGCAGTCTCCTTGGCTTCGGTGGCGAACTTGTCGGCGGCCTGGACGGCCTCCGCCATCAGCTTGCTCGCCTGCTCGGCTGCGGGGAGCATCTTCTCGGTCAGCAGCTTGGTCTTGGCTTCCTCCAGCGCGGCTGCCTTGACCGAGGATTCGATATAGGCCTTGAGCTCGCCGCGCATTTTCTCAACGTCTGACTTGGCCGCTTGGGGCACCCTGGTCATGAGCTGGGAGAGGCTCTGATCGACGTCCTTGGCCCGCGCGACCATGGTCTCCTTCGATTTGACGTCTCCCGTTGCCAGATAGCGCCAGGCATTGGTGCGGATCGCGGTTCCAGCCGCATTGAGCTCATGCAGATCGCGCTCAATGGCAGTCGCGTCCTGCGCCTCCTTCAAAGCCGGCAGCTTGATCAGGTGATCGAACTGCCTGTTCCAATCTGCCGCCTGTGCGTCGCGCAAAGCGTTCGTCGCCAGCAGCTCCTTCTGCATCCGGACGATCTCCTCGGCGCCATTCTTGTACTCGGCTGTTGCCGTGAGAATCTTGCCGAAGCGCTCCTTGCTGGCGGGGCGGAGCGCCGCGTTCTGTGCGTTCTCGAGGCCTGTTTTCACGCGCGCCTCGATCTTGTGCTCGTCCTCCAGCAGCTTGTCGACCTCGGCGGTGCTTCGCGCCAGCCGCACGCCGCGATTGGCGAGCTGCAGGCTGCGCAGGTCGCCATCCGCCGTCAACGTCAACCTGCGGATCAGCACCTGACGATCGGAGGCTTTGATCGCCTCGTCGACTGCGCTCTGCGACGTCTGCTGATTGACGAGCGCAGTGACGGCCAGCAGCATGCCAAGCAAGCCGGCAAGGCCGAGCTTGTAGCCAATACGATTGAGCTTCATTCCTGGGAATCCCGGTGAGGCGCTGCAAGATCCGCTTGGTTGCCAGGACGCTGCGCCGACTTGCTGGAAATAACACTGCAAAGTCGGGCCTGGGCGTCGGCGAATGCTTAACGGCTGAAACCGGAGATCTACGGGAAACGGCCGATTACGGCGCGGCAGATTGACGCGAGCCCCGTAGAACTACGAAGCTTCCGGAGCGCTGGATTGTCAAAATGAAAAAGGCCGGAGCGTTGGTCGCTCCGGCCGTGGAATCGTGATTGGCGATGCGGTGGTAGCTCACAGGCGGAATTACGCTGCCCGGACTGAAGCAAGGAAGCTCGCGACCTCGTGCTGCAGGCGATTGCTGTCGCCCGACAGCGCCTGAGCCGCCGCCAGCACCTGCGCCGACGCCGAGCCAGTCGCCGCCGCGCCGCGCTCGACGTCAGTGATGTTCGCCGAGACCTGATGAGTGCCGTGCGCCGCCTGCTGCACGTTGCGGGAGATTTCCTGCGTCGCCGCGCCCTGCTCCTCGACCGCGGCCGCGATGGTGGAGGAGATTTCGGAGAGCTTCTCGATCGTGGAGGAAATCTCCTTGATGGCGCTGACCGACTCCTGCGTTGCGGCCTGGATGCTCGAGATCTGCTGGCCGATCTCGCCGGTCGCCTTCGCGGTCTGCTCCGCCAACGCCTTGACCTCGGAGGCAACCACCGCGAAGCCGCGGCCGGCATCGCCGGCGCGCGCCGCCTCGATGGTGGCGTTGAGCGCCAGCAGGTTGGTCTGGCCCGCGATGGTGTTGATCAGCTCGACGACATCGCCGATGCGCGTCGCCGCCTTCGACAGCTCGCTGACGCGGCCAGTGGTGGTGCGGGCCTGGCCGACGGCATCGTTGGCAATGCGCGCGGATTCCTGCACCTGCCTGCTGATCTCCGTCACCGACGAGGCCATCTGCTCGGTCGCGGACGCCACCGACTGCACGTTGGTGGTGGCCTCCTCCGACGCGGAGGCGACGGCGGTAGTCAAGCCCTGTGAACGCGTGGCCGCCTCGGTCAGCGTCGTCGCCGACTGTTCAAGCTGGCTCGACGCCGACGACACCGTGTTCACGATCTCGCCGACCGCCGCCTCGAACTGCTCGGCCAGCCGCTGCATGTCGGCCTTGCGCCGGCGGGCAGCAATCGCGTCCTGCGCGTTCTTCTCCTCGGCCTCGGCGCGCGCCTTCTCTTCCGCGTTGCGCTGGATCACGGTCACGGTCTTGGCGAGATCGCCAATCTCGTCACCGCGGCTCGCGCCGGGAATGACGATATCGAGGCGGCCGCGCGCGATCTCGCCGAGCGCCGCGTTGAGCCGTGTCAGCGGCCGCGCGATGCCGAGGAACGAGAATACGACCGATGCGATCACCGACAGCAGAACGGCCAGTCCGACGATCAGCGTGATCCGGCTCGCCTGCGCGGCCACCTGGTCGGCCTCATACCGGGCACTCGCGTTGCGGGCGCGGGCATCCTGGATCGCCGCATTCATCAGCTCGCCGGCTTCGCTGAGATAGACCAGCGTGCGGTCGCGCAGCACCGCTTCCTTGACACCCTCGATCTTGACCACCTCGTCGTTGGCCGCGACGAAGTCCGAGGCAAGGCCGTTGAGCTTGGTGATCGTGGCCTGGATCTCGCGATCGTCGGCGAGCATGCGGGCGTCGGTCAGCGAGCTCTTCAGCCCCGGCACCGTCTGCTTCACGGTCAGGATGGTCGCCGCGTCGCCGGTCATGCCGAACCGCCAGGCTTGCGAGCGCATGTAGTTCAGCTTGGCGTCGGCGGCGTGAAGCTGGCGCTCGACCCGTTCGCGGAAGGCGAGGTTCGGCATCGAGGGCGAGGCGAGCAGCGCCTTCAGGCTGTTGTTCCACTCATTGGAGACTGCGCTGCGCTTCTCGATCAACGTCAGCAACTTCTTCTGCGCCTCGGCGAGATCGACCGCTCCAGTCGCATAGCTCGTCATCAGCTCCTTGAGCCGGATCAGCCGGGCGCGGTTCTCGGCGGTCGCCACGCTGGCAAGCGCCGCCTCGATGTCCGTGACCATCGCCGTCGAGAACTGCTGGATGTCGGCTGCGGCCCTTTCCGCCTCGGCCGGCGCCCGCGCCAGCCGCGCCGAGCGGCCGCCGAGCTGGGTCTGCTGCATGTTGATGCTGGCCGACAACACGCTCTCGACCACGCGCCGCGAGCGCTCAGCCTCCTGGTTGGCCTGGCTGACCGTCCGCTCCGCGATCATCTGATTGGCGATCATGCCGACCGCGAGAGATGCGCCGATGGCGCCAGCAAGCCCGAGTTTGTAGCCGATCCGATTCAGTTTCATTGCCCTACCCACAGAAGGACCCATCACGCCGCGGTCCATGGGGAAGGTATAAGGGTGAGGTCCCTAGAGACCGTTAATTTACGGGAGTCATCGAGCAATACACGCGAAAAACTTCTGCATTTTCTGTGTGCGCTCCGATGCTTATCGCGGCAACGCGCGCCGCCGCGCCGCGCGCAGGCTCACAAACTATGCAGAGGATCGCGCAACCGCGCGCGGCGTTCCGAAATCCGGAACGGGCCGGCTCCGACAGCCGGCCGATACCCGGTCAGCGCATCAGCCCGAGCGCATCGGCAAAGAATTGCGGTCCGCCGAAATTGCCGGACTTCAGCGCCAGCAGCATGTCGCCCGCCTCGGCGCCGATCGCCCGCAGCACCGGCACGCCCGCAGCAATCTCCGGCCCGACGAGGAAGCCCGGGATTTTCAGCCGGTCGACGACCGCGCCCGAGGTCTCGCCGCCCGCGACGATCAGCCGCCTCACGCCGGCGTTGATCAATCCCTCCGCGAGATCAGCCATCGCCCGCTCGATCGCGTGGCCCGCGGCTTCGCGGCCATGCTTCGCCTGCAGCGCGCTGACCTGATCCGGCGTCGCGCTGGAGGCAATCAGCACCGGCCCCTTGGCGATGCGTTCGCGCGCCCAGGCCAGCGCCCGTCGCGCCTCGTCAGGACCGGCGACCAGGCCCTCGGCGTCGAGATGCAGCACCGGCATGATGGTCTCGGCCTGCGCGATCTGCTGCAGGGTCGCCTGCGAGCAGCTGCCGGCGAGGCACGCCGCCAGTCCGCCGACCGGCGCGTCGTGGTGATGCGTCAGGCCATGCGAATGCACGTGCCCGGCCTCGACCAGCGCCCGCGCCAGCCCGAGCCCGATGCCGGAGGCGCCCACCGACACCTTGTGCTTCAGCGCCGCCGCGCCGATCGCGGTGAGGTCGGCATCGAACACGGCGTCGACGACGGCCGCGCCGATGCCCTGCCCCAACAACTCTTGCAGCCGGTGACCGATCGCCTCAGGCCCGTGCACGACGGTGGCGAGATCGACCAGGCCGATCTGGCGGCGGCTCTGCCGGCTGAGCACGCGGACCAGATTGGCATCGTGCATCGGGTTGAGCGGATGATCCTTCAGCGGGCTCTCGTCGAGCGGCACGGCGCCAACAAACAGATTGCCCTGGTAGACCGTTCGCTTGGTCTCCGGGAAGGCCGGGGTCACGAGCACGATGCCATCACCGGCGTCGCCGGCGAGCGCGTCCATGACAGGGCCGATATTTCCGGCATCGGTGGAATCGAAGGTCGAGCAGATCTTGAACAAGACATGACGGGCGCCTCGCGCACGCAGCCATGTGTCCGCCTCGCGCGAGCGGGCGACCGCAAGCGAGGCCTCGATCGAGCGGCTCTTGAGGGAGACCACGACCGCGTCGACCTCCGGCAGCGCGAGATCGGCAGCCGGCACCCCGATGGTCTGCACCGTGCGCAGGCCGGCGCGGGTGAGCGTATTGGCGAGGTCGGAGGCGCCAGTGTAGTCGTCGGCGATGCAGCCGAGCTTCAAGGTCACGGCTTCACTCCCTTGTAGGGTGCGAACCAGCCGAGCCCGTCTTCGGTGCGGCCGCGCGGATTGTACTCGCAGCCGACGAAGCCGGCATAGCCGAGCCGGTCGAGCTCATCGAACAGGAACGGATAGTTCAGCTCCTCGCCGTCAGGCTCGTTGCGCGAAGGGATGCTGGCGATCTGGATGTGACCGGTGATGTCCATCATCTGGCGCAGCCGCATCGTGACGTCGCCATGGATGATCTGGCAGTGATAGATGTCGAACTGCAGCTTGAGGTTCGGAATCTTGAGCTCGCGGATCAGGTCGCGGGCGAAGCCGAAATCGTTGAGGAAGTAGCCGGGCACGTTGCGCGGATTGATCGGCTCGATGACCACGTCGAGGCCATGAGGGGCGAAGAACTCGGCCGCCCAGGCGACCGACTTGTAATAAGCTTCAACCGCCTTCGCATCACGGCGATCGGCGATGCCCGCCATCAGGTGCAGCCGCTTGACGCCGGTCGCCTTGGCGTAAGGCAGCGCGGTCTCGAGACTAGCCTTGAGATCGTCGAACCTATCGGGCAGCGCCGCAAAGCCCTTCTCGCCGGCGTCCCAATTGCCAGGCGGCAGGTTGAACAGCGCCTGCGTCAGGCCGTTGCCGTGCAGGCGCTTGCCGACCTCCTCGGCCGGATGATCATAGGGGAACAGGAATTCGACCGCGGTGAAGCCGGCCTTGGCGGCGGCGGCGAAGCGATCGAGGAACGGATGCTCGGTGAACATCATCGAGAGATTGGCGGCGAAACGCGGCATGCGTGAGCACTCGTGCTGTGACTTTGCTATGACTTGGAGGAGCCGGGCAGCGTGGTGCCGGTGACCTGGGCGTACATCCGCGCCACGGAGGCGTCGTCGTCGCGGCCCATGCCGGCGGCCGCCGTCATCAGGAACATCTGCAGCGCGGCGGCCGAGACCGGCACCGGGAAGCGGTGGTTGCGCGCCATGTCCTGGATGATGCCGAGATCCTTGACGAAGATCTCGACCGCGCTGCGCGGCGTGTAGTCACCGTCGAGCACGTGCGGCATGCGGTTCTCGAACATCCAGGAGTTGCCGGCCGAGGCGGTGATGACCTCGTAGACCTTTCTGATGTCGAGCCCTTGCTTGGCGGCGAAGGCGATCGCTTCGCTGGCAGCGGCAATGTGAACTCCGGCGAGCAACTGGTTGATCATCTTGAACGCGGCGCCCTGGCCGGCGGCATCGCCGAGCTCGTAAAGCTTGGCCGCCATCGCATCGAGCGCCGGACGGGCCTTCGCAAAGGCTGCCGCGCTGCCCGAAGCGAGGATGGTCAGTTCGCCCTGCGCGGCGCGCTGCGCGCCGCCGGAGATCGGTGCATCGAGATAATGCCGGCCGGTCGCCTCCAATTGCTTGGCGAGACGCCGCGCGACGTCCGGATCCATGGTCGCGGAGGAGACGAACACCGACTCCTTCGGCATGGTCTCAGCGGCGCCGCCGGGACCGAACAGGATGGCTTCGGTCTGAGCCGCATTGACGACCACGCTGACGACGATGTCAGCACCCGCGGCCGCTTCGGCCGGCCTGTTCGCGCCCTTGCCGCCGTCGGCCACGAACCGCGCCACCGCATCCGCCGAGACGTCGCATCCGGTCACGGCGAAGCCGGCGCGCTTGAGCGAGGTCGCCATGCCATATCCCATCGAGCCGAGCCCGATCACGGCGACGTTCAGTTGCGATGGGGACGGCATGCGGCGAATCCTCGAGGCGTTTCCTGGTGATGTCCGATTGGGTTCGGACTAGGCCTTGGGTAACACGGCTTGGCCGGGTTGCCAAAGCGTGAGACAAAGCCTCGAAAGAACGAGGAACGAGGAACGACCTGTGGCGGACACTGCGATTCGCGAGGCCATCTGCCGGTTCGGCCGCTCGCTGTTCGAGCGCGGGCTGACGCCGGGCTCGTCCGGTAATATCAGCGTGCGGCTGGATGACGGCGGCTGGCTGGTGACGCCGACCAATGCCTCGCTCGGCTTCCTCGATCCGGCCAAGCTGTCGCGGCTGGATGCTGAGGGAAGGCTGATGTCGGGCGATGCGCCGACCAAGGAGGTGCCGCTGCACACGGCGCTGTACCAGACGCGGGAGGCCGCCCGCGCCGTGGTGCATCTGCACTCGACGCATTCGGTCGCGATCTCGATGCTGCCGGAGATCGACCCCCGCGCTGCGCTGCCGCCGCTGACACCTTATTATTTGATGCGCTGCGGCCAGACCGCGCTCGTCCCCTATCACCGTCCCGGCGATCCCGCCGTCGCCGACGCCATCAAGGGTCTCGCCGGCCAATATGCTTCGGTGCTGCTCGCCAATCACGGACCGGTCGTGTCCGGCGACACGCTGGAGGCGGCGGTGTTCGCGATGGAGGAGCTCGAGGAGACGGCCAAGCTCTATCTGCTGCTGCGCGGACTCAATCCGCGGCATCTGTCGCCGCAACAAGTGGCCGATCTCGTCAAGGTGTTCGGCCTTTCCTTGCCCGATCACGCCGATCACCATTGATCGAACCGGGCATTGCACGCGCATGCAGTACCCTGCACCTTCGCCTGCCGAGATCGAAGCGGCCGCCCGCGTGCTGTTCGAGGAAGCCCGCTTCTATCGCTGGTTTCCAATCACCACCGACTCCTATGAGATCTTCGCCGAGTCCGACCGGATCGGGGTCGCCGAGTTGCGCGGCATCGCGGAACGCATGTTGATGGCGGCGGCCCACGCAAAGGTGGGGACGAGGTTGCGCTAGCCGAGCCTGCGCCGCCATGTCGCTCGTCAGGCCGCCTTGCCTCTTCTGGTGATTGATGCCTAATATTCAGGCAGAACTTGGCTGCGCAGGCCATCAGCGGCCGCTCGATCAATAGGCAGGCCGGGACCGCTGTGACGCATAATCGCGCCCGCGGCCGCCACCCTCGATCGCAGCGGATGTCGCTCTGCACGCCTGACGCACAGACAGGAACGGGCAAAGTGCCTCCACAACGCCGTGGTTGCCGCTGTTTTCCGGGGTTCTCGCCCGGTCTGAGCTCGGCCGACGCCGTAGCCGACGCCTCGCGCCTGCCGATTGCATACGCATCGCAAGTGGCGCGCGCTCCTTATGCATTGGGCGATCCGGCTGCCAATCATTGGCATATCCGTTGCAGACACCACGCAGGTCGGGAGCCGGGCGCCCCACCACGCGAACGATGAGACGTGCCCGGGACGAACGAATGACTTGAGAAGACGTGGAGGGCGGATGGCGGCGGGCGCGAGCTTGGAACTGGTGAAGGTGACGAAGATGTACGGTCACGTCACCGCCGTCGACGCGATCGACCTGCGGATTCCCGCCGGCTCCTATTGCTGTCTCCTCGGCCCGTCCGGCTGCGGCAAGACTTCGACCCTGCGCATGATCGCCGGCCATGAGTCGGCGACGTCAGGGGATATCATCGTCGGCGCCAAGAACGTCACCGAGCTGCCGCCCGCGGGCCGTGGCACCGCGATGATGTTTCAGTCCTACGCGCTGTTTCCGCATCTCTCGGTGATCGACAACGTCGCCTTCGCGCTGAAGATGAAGGGCGTGTCAAAGCCCGAGCGTCACGCGAAAGCGCGCGAGCTGCTCGAACTCGTGGACATGCAGAGCTATGCCGGCCGCCTGCCGGCGCAGCTCTCCGGCGGCCAGCAGCAGCGCGTGGCGCTGGCGCGCGCGCTGATCACCTCGCCGCAGATCCTGCTGCTCGACGAGCCGTTGTCGGCGCTCGATCCGTTCCTGCGCCTGCGCATGCGCGCCGAGCTGAAGCGGTTGCAGCGCGAGCTCGGCCTCACCTTCATCCACGTCACCCACGGCCAGGACGAGGCGATGGCGCTGTCCGATCTCGTGGTGCTGATGAATGGCGGCAAGATCGAGCAGCAGGGCAGCCCGCGCGAGATCTTCAACCATCCCCGCACCGAGTTCGCCGCCCGCTTCATCGGCGGCCACAACGTCATCCCGCTCAAGGGCGAAACCTTCGCCGTGCGTGTCGACCGCATCCAGCTGAAGGCGCCGAACGCGGCTGTCGACGGTCCGGCCGTTCCGGGCACGATCACCAAGATCGAATATCAGGGGACCTACGTGCTGATCGCGGTCGCGACCGATGGCGGCCCGGAAATTTCGGCCCAGCTCAGCGACGACCAGTTCGACGCCGAGACCCACGTGATCGGCGAGCGCGTCGTCGTGACCTGGAATCCGGCGCAGGCCGACGCGCTGACGCCTCGCTCCGCTGCAGCCGCCGCACCGGCCGCAGAACTCGTGGCCTGACTTTCTGGCCTGATTTCGCTTTCTGGTTTTCTATCCCAAGAAGA
The DNA here is from genome assembly GCF_000239775.1 of Bradyrhizobium sp. ORS 375. Classification (GTDB taxonomy): domain Bacteria; phylum Pseudomonadota; class Alphaproteobacteria; order Rhizobiales; family Xanthobacteraceae; genus Bradyrhizobium. The sequence continues at coordinate 11,906 of NZ_CAFI01000447.1, read as the reverse complement.
TGATCAAGGAGATGATCATGACTGATCGATCGAAAAAGATATCCATCAGCCGCCGCTCGCTGCTGAAGGGCGCGGCCGGCGTTGCCGGTCTCGCCGGCACGGGCACGCTGCTCAGCGCGCCCTACGTGCACGCGGCCGATCCGAAGGTGCTGCGCTATCTCGGCACCGCCGTGAACGAGGGCGACGAGATCGCCAAGAAATGCCTCGCCGACACGGGCATCAAGATCGAATACATCACGGCGACGACCGACGACGTCACCAAGCGCGTCATCACCCAGCCGAACTCGTTCGACGTGCTCGACACCGAGTATTTCTCGCTGAAGAAGCTGGTGCCGTCGGGCAACATCTTCCCGCTCGATGCGCGCAAGATCAAGGAGTTCAACAACATCACGCCCGTGTTCACCAAGGGCGAGCTGCCGAACGGCAAGAAGATCGGCGGCCAGGGCACCGCGCCCTGGAAGGTGCTCTATCTCGACGGCCCGAACTCCAAGACCTTCTCGGCGGCGCCGACCGAATACGTCACGCTGATCCCGACGGTGTACAACGCCGACACGCTCGGCATCCGTCCCGACCTGATCAAGCGTCCGATCAACTCCTGGGCCGAGCTGCTCAACCCCGAGTTCAAGGGCAAGGCGTCGATCCTCAACATTCCCTCGATCGGCATCATGGACGCCGCACTCGTCGTCGAGGCGACCGGCCAGTACAAATACGCCGACAAGGGCAACATGACCAAGGCCGAGATCGACCTGACGATGAAGGTCCTGACCGAGGCCAAGAAGGCCGGCCAGTTCCGCGCCTTCTGGAAGGACTTCAACGAGTCGGTCAACCTGATGGCCTCGGGCGAGACGGTAATCCAGTCGATGTGGTCGCCGGCCGTCACCAAGGTGCGCTCGATGGGCATCGCCTGCACCTTCCAGCCGCTGAAGGAAGGCTATCGCTCCTGGGCGTCCGGCTTCTGCGTCTCCAAGGCGGTGGGCGGCAGCCCGAAGCTCGACTGGGCCTATGAGTTCGTCAACTGGTACCTGTCCGGCTGGGCCGGCGCCTATCTCAACCGCCAGGGCTACTACTCGGCCGTGCTCTCCACCGCCAAGGCCAACATGACCGAGGACGAGTGGGGCTACTGGATGGAAGGCAAGCCGGCCAAGAACGACATCAAGGCGCCGGACGGCACCCTGATGGAGAAGGCCGGCGCGGTGCGCGACGGCGGTTCCTATGACGACCGCATGGGCGGCGTGGTGTGCTGGAACGCCGTGATGGACGAGAACGATTACATGGTCCGCAAGTGGAACGAGTTCATCGCCGCCTGATGTGACCGCCAATGCTGCCGCGCCCGCGCAACTGTGGGCGCGGCAGTTCTTCTCAGCCGCGGAAGGCATTCGCGACCAGACGACAGGTATCTCCCTTGGCCGTGACGATCGACAATTCGCCCGAAACGCTCGCGCCCGCGCAGAGCACGCTGCGCAAGATGACCACGCGCTCGATCGCCTGGCTGCAGGCGGGGCCGATGACGCTGGTGTTCGCCTTGTTCTTCCTGCTGCCGCTGGTGCTCGTCGTGATCGTCAGCGTCTGGGACTACAATGAATATGAGATGATCCCGGCGCTCAGCTTCCGCGGCTACACCGATACGTTCGAGGGCTGCGTCGCCAACCTGCCCGAGCTGTGCACCATCCTGAAGACCTATCTGAAGACGCTGAAGCTGTGCCTGCTGACCTGGGCCTTGACCTTGATGATCGGCTTCTGGGTCGCCTATTTTCTTGCCTTCCACGTCCGCAGCAAGACCTGGCAGATCGTGCTGTCGCTGTTGTGCACGATCCCGTTCTGGACCTCCAACGTCATCCGCATGATCGCATGGATCCCCCTGCTCGGCCGCAACGGCCTCGTCAACCAGGGGCTCGTCGGTGCGGGCGTGATCAACAAGCCGGTCGAATGGCTGCTGTTCTCCGAATTCTCCGTGGTGCTGGCGCTGGTCCACCTGTTCACCTTCTTCATGGTGGTGCCGATCTTCAACTCGATGATCCGCATCGACAAGCGCCTGATCGAGGCCGCCTATGACGCCGGCGCGTCGGGCTGGCAGACGCTGGTCAACATCGTCATTCCCTTGTCGAAGCCCGGCATCGTGATCGGATCGATCTTCGTCATCACCATCGTGATGGGCGACTTCGTCACCATCGGCGTCATGGGCGGCCAGCAGATCGCCTCGGCCGGCAAGATCATCGAGGCGCGCCTCTCGGCGCTGCAATTCCCCGCCGCCGCGGCCAACGCCGTGATCCTGCTCGGCATCACCATCATCATCATCTCCGCGCTGACGCGGATCGTCGACGTGCGCAAGGAGCTTTGAGATGGGAGACAAGCGCCCCCGCTCCTTCTACATCCTCGCGCTGTTCTTCACGGCCTATGTGCTGTTCCTGTACGGCCCGATGATCGCGATCTACATCCTGTCGTTCCAGGGACCGGATGGCGGCCTGACGTTTCCCATGAACGGCGTGTCGCTGACCTGGTTCGGAAAGGTGTTTTCCGGCGGCGGCATCGTCGACATCGGCGCAGCCTTCAAGCGCTCGCTGGCGCTCGGCCTCGTGGTGATGGTCATCACCGTCGTGCTGTCGGTCGCCGCCGGCATGGCATTCCGAAAACCGTTCCGCGGCGCATCGATCCTGTTCTACACGGCGATCGCGAGCCTGATCATGCCCTCGATCATCACCTCGCTCGGCATCGCCTTGGAATTCCGGCTGATCGACGATTTCATCAACAAGCACGCCGCCGATTACGGCCTGGGCTGGCTGGCCGAGGGCCATACCACCGCGATGGGCCTGTTCACCTCCGGGCTGGGCGCGCATCTCACCTGGACCTTGCCGTTCGGCCTTCTGATCATGTTCGCGATCTTCAACCGCTTCGACGGCCGCCTCGAAGAAGCCGCCCGCGACCTCGGCGCCACCCCCTGGCAGACCTTCCGCCACGTCGTGCTCCCGATCATCCTGCCGTCCGTCGTCGGCATCGGCCTGTTCGGCTTCACGCTGTCCTGGGATGAGTTGGCACGGTCGAGCCAGGCCATCGGCTCGGTGAACACGCTGCCGTTGGAATTGCAGGGACTGACGACAACGGTGACCAAGCCCGACATCTACGCGCTGGGCACGCTGACCTCGGCGGTGTCGTTCGTGGTGATCTTCGCCGCGCTATCGGTGATCCTGGTGCTGCAGGCCCGCCAGCGGCGGCAGGGCTCGGATGCAGGCAAGGGGATGGTTTAGCGCGGCGGCGGCCGATCTTTCTGTCGCTGGCGTTGCTCGCATCCTTGACATAGAGACTTTTACTTTGGCCCCTGGATTGCTTCGCTACGCTCGCAATGACGTTGTGGCGGGCACCGCAGATCCCACATACTCCGTCATCGCGAGCGCAGCGAAGCGATCCAGGGCTGCAGAAAAGACTCTATTTGTTACTGCGTCGCTCCGCTCGATGCGTTGGGTACGCCGATGAAACAGCCTTACGTGTACATCATGGCAAGCGGCCGGAACGGAACGCTCTACGTAGGCGTGACGAGCGATCTCCCTAAACGGGCCTACGAGCATCGCGAAGGCTTGGTCCCTGGCTTCACCAAGACTTATGGCTGCAAGCTGCTGGTGTGGTATGAGCCGCACGAAACGATGCTGGCCGCCATCACGCGAGAGAAGCAGATCAAGTCCGGCAGCCGTACGAAGAAACTACTGCTGATCGAGAGCCTTAATCCGCAATGGCTAGATCTCTACGAGATGCTTATATGAGCCCAATCCAACGTAAACCGATCGGGCAGCCCTGGATTGCTTCGCTGCGCTCGCAATGACCCCTGCGTGGGCACTGCCGTCCCCACAAACTCCGTCATCGCGAGCGCAGCGACGCGATCCAGGGGCGACAATCACAGCCCTGGATTGCTTCTCCATTCGCACTGACGGTAAGGACCGACAGCGGAGTGCGACAGAATCACAGCCCCAGATACGCCTTCCGCACATCCTTGTTGCCGCTGATCTCCGCGGCCGTGCCCTGCATCAGGACGCGCCCGGTCTGCAAAATGTACGCCCGATCCGCGATCTCCAGACATTCCGCCATGCGCTGCTCCACGATCAGCACGGTCATCCCCACATCGCGGATTTTCTTCACGGCCTGGAAAATCTCATCCACCAGCTTCGGCATGATGCCCTGCGACGGCTCGTCGAGCATCAGGAGCCGTGGCCGCGTCATCAGCGCGCGGCCGATCGCCAGCATCTGCTGCTCGCCGCCGGACAAGGTTTCGGCGCGCTGCTCCAGTCGTTCCGACAATCGCGGGAACAGCTTGAACACGAAGTCGAGCGGCTCCTCGCGATTGGCCTCGCTGCGGTAGAGGTAGCTGCCGAGCCGCAAATTGTCCCGCACCGACAGTCGCGGAAACAGCCGGCGGTTCTCCGGCACATAGGCGATGCCCTTGGCCGTGATCAGGTGCTGCGCCATGCCGTCGATGCGGTGGCCATCGAAGGTCACGCTGCCGGCGCGCGGCCGCTCGGCCCCGGCGATCGACTTCAACAGGGTCGACTTGCCCGCGCCATTGGCGCCGGCGACGCAGACGATCTCGCCCTTCTCGACGTCGATCGAGACGTTCGAGATCGCAACCAGGCCCTGATAGGCGGTGGTGACGTCACGCACCGACAGCATGGCGGTCTCCAAGATAGGCGGAAATGACTTTGGGATCGCGGACGACATCCTTGGGGCTGCCCTCGATCAGCACCTTGCCGAGATCGAGCACGATGGCGCGGTCGACCAGCGGCATCACGATTTCCATGACGTGCTCGACCATCAGCACCGTGATGCCGGTGTCGCGCACGCGACGCACGAGCTCGACGCCCTTCTGCGATTCGACCGGCGTGAGACCGGTCAGCACCTCGTCGAGCAGCAGCAGCTTCGGCTCGGTCGCGAGCGCACGCGCGACTTCGAGCCGCCGCTTCTCCGACGGCACGAGATCGCTCGCCAGCACGTCGGCGCGCGCATCGAGCCCGCAGAATGCCAGCACCTCATGCGCCTTGCGGCGGGCGTCGCGCATGTTCGTGGTGCGCACCAGGGAGCCGACGATGACGTTCTCGATGACCGTCATGCTCTCGAAGCTCTTGACCACCTGGAAGGTGCGGCCGATGCCGCGCTGGCAGCGCTCGGCCGCCGGCAGCGAGGTGACATCCTCGCCGTCGAACAGGATCTTGCCTTCGGTCGGCTTGAACGCGCCGGCGATCAGGTTGAACAGGGTCGACTTGCCGGCTCCGTTCGGCCCGATCAGGCCGACGATCTCGCCGCGCCCGACCGAGATCGAGACGTCGGAGTTCGCCGTCAGCCCCGAGAAGCGCTGGGTGATGTTGCGGATTTCCAACAGCGCGGTCATGACGCCACCGCCTCTCGGGCCGGCTGCGCCGCCGGCTTCGGCTTGCGGGAGAACAGGCTGACCAGCCCTTGTGGCCGCGCCAGCGAGATCGCGATGATCAGGCCGCCATAGACGATCAGGTCGACGCCGCGGCCGGAGCCGCCGATATAGGAGCGCGTCAGCTCGGTCAGCGGGATCAGGATGACCGCGCCGAGCATCGGTCCCCAGAGGGTGCCGATGCCGCCGAGCACGGCCGGCAGCGCCATCAGCAGCGAGAACTGGAAGCCCATCACGCTTTCGGGATCGATGTAGCTGACGAACTGCGCATAGAAGCTGCCGCCGATCGCGACCAGGAAGGCCGAGACGGCCGCCGCGCCCATCTTGGAGTTGAAGACGTCGACGCCAAGGCTCTCGGCCGCGAGCGGATTGTCCTTCACCGCGCGCCACCAATAGCCCCACTTGGAATCCTCCAGCCACCAGGTGACGAACCAGGCGACGCAGGCGAGCGCCAGCGCAAAGTAGAAGTATGGCAGCTTGGAGCGGGTGAACTGGAACGTCAGCCAGGAGTCGCGCCGCACCGGTATGTCGATGCCGAGCGCGGCCCCTGCAAAATCCCAGTTCTGGAACAGGAGCAGCGTGATCTCGGCGATGACGATGGTCGCGATCACGAAGTAATGGCCGCCGAGCCGGAAACAGGGATAGCCGAGCGCCATCGCGATCACGGCCGAGATCAGGCCGCCGGCGAGCATGCCGAACCACGGCAGCACGCCGAACTTGGTGAACAGGATCGCGGTGGTGTAGGCGCCGAGACCGAAGTAGAGCGCGTGACCGAGCGAGATCTGGCCGCAATAGCCGGACAGGATGTTCCAGCTCTGCGACAGCGCCGCGTACATCAGGGTCAGCACCATGATGTTCTGGACGTACACGTCCTTGACGAAGAACGGCACGGCCGCGGCGATCGCCGCAAGGAAGGCGGCAAGGATGAGGTCGCGCCGGCGACGTTGAATGAATGCCTTGTCCATCAGATCGATCCGAACAGGCCGCGCGGGCGGACGAACACGACGAGGAGATAGACGCCGTAGATGCCGACGGTCTTCAGCGACGGCGGCAGGATCAAGGTGGTCATGGCCTCGACGAGGCCGACCACGATGCCGCCTGCGAAGGCGCCGAACACGCTGCCGAAGCCGCCGAGCGCCACCGTGACATAGGCGATGGTCGCAAACGAGGCGCCGACATCGGGGAAGACATAGAAGAAGATCGCCATGACCGCGCCGGCGAGGCCGACCAGCGCCGCGCCAAGACCCCAGCCCAGCGCGAACACCTTGTTCTTGTCGATACCGACCAGCGCCACCGCGCCGGCATCCTCGCGTGTCGCCTCGAGCGCGCGGCCGAAGTCCGTGCGGTGGATGAAGAAGTACAGCCCGGCGAAGGCCGCGATCGCGATGAGCGCGCCGACCAGTTGCGGCTGCGGCAGATAGATGCCGGCGATCGAGATCGTCTTGCCGCCCAGATAGGAGTGCGGAATGCTGCGATAATCGGGGGTGAAGAAATACTGCGCGACGCCGCGCATCAGCACCGCCAGACCAAAGGTGGAGAAGATCTGCACCATGCCGGTATTGGCCTTGGCCCTGACCGCAAATCTCACGATCAGCAGATAGACCACCGCGCCGAAGACGAACAATCCGGCCGCGACGATCGGCGCCGACAGCAGCGGATCGAGCGCGAAATAGGCGAACAGGAAGAAGGTCGCATACATCGCGATCATCAGGAACTCGCCATGGGCGAAGTTCACCACATCCATCAGGCCGAAGATGAGCGCCAGGCCGACGGCGATCAGGCCGTAGAGCAGGCCCATCAGCAGGCCGCTGGCGAGACTTTGGATGATTGTTTCTGCTGTCACTTCACTTGCTCCCCCGTCATTGCGAGCGAAGCGAAGCAATCCAGACCTTCTCTGCGGCCCCTGGATTGCTTCGTCGCTACGCTCCTCGCAATGACGGAGCACGACAGATGCTCCGCCATGGTCTCTCCGGCCCTCGGGCCGAGGGTGTTACTTCATCGGCCAGCTGGCTTCGGCGACCGCAGCCTGGGTCGGGAAGATCGTGACGAACTTGCCGCCGACATATTGCAGCAGAACCGGGTCGGCGTCGTTGTTCTGGCCGTTCTCGTCGAACTTCACCCGCTTCCAGGGCATGATCGTCTGGTCGCCCGGCATGTCGGTGGCTGCCAGCGCGTCGCGGATCTTCTCGCCGTCGGTGGACTTGGCGCGGTTGATGGCGTCGGCCATCACGATCAGGCCCATGAACTGGCGCGACGAGTAGTCGTTGAAGTCCTTGCCCGACTTCGCCTTGAACATGTCGTTGATCTTGCCGACCATCGGCCGCTTGGCGGCGAGATCGAGCGAGAACGAGCCGCGCGAGATCACGCCTTCGAGCTTGTCGCCGACCGCGTCATACAGCGCCTTCTCCGAGAAGCCGGCGTCCTGCGCGACGATCGCGTTCGGCTTGTAGCCGAGCTCGGCCATCGTCTTGACCAGCAGGATGCCGTCGGTGGTGTAGCTCGACGGCATCAGCACGTCGGCATTCGCCGCCTTGAGCTGCTGCACCTCGGCCGACAGCGACGGCGAGTTGGCGCGATACTTGATGTCGGCGACCACCTTGTAGCCGCGCTCCTGGGCGAGCTTGAGCTGGGCGTTGCTCGAATCGGTGCCGAAGATGGTGTCCTCGTGGAACAGCGCGAGCGTGTCGATCTTGGTGCCCTTCTTCTTCATCGCGTCGAAGAAGTCGAACATGGCCTGCGAGAACATCTCGTCATGCGGCGCGGCGCGGAAATAATACTTCAGGCCGCGGCGATGCAGGCTCGGCGAGGAGTTGTCGGCGGAGAGATACGGGATCTGGTAGCGCTCGCAGATCTGGCTCGCGGTCACCGCGACGGCGCTCTGGTAGGAGCCGATGACGGCGGCGACCTTCTCCTGGGTGATCAGGCGCTCGGCCTCGGCGCGGCCCTTCTGCGGGTCGGCCTGATGGTCGGCGAACACCAGCTTGATCTTGGCGCCGCCAAGGCCCGGCAGGCCTTCGGTGCGGGCGAGCGGCAGGTCGAAATCATACTTGCCGTTGATGATCTCGGCCGCGGTCTCGAACGCGCGCTGCGCATCGACGCCGATCTGGGCGCTGGCGCCGGAGAACGGATAGATGACGCCGATCTTCACTTCGGAGGTCTGCGCGCGGGCAGCGATCGGCCCGAGGGCGGCGGCAGCGGTGGCTCCAAGCAGGACGTTACGGCGCGTGATGGTCATGGCAAGATCCTCTGATGAAAGCGCATCGGTGAAGCGGTTGCGGTCGGCGGTAAAGGCTCAATTAGCAGCATTGCTGCCTGATTAGAGGACGGCGAGATCCTTGTTCCGGAGATCGGTGATCAGCATCAGGCCCGGCGCATGCGTGATCGCGAACGGCAGTTTCGCCGCGGCGATCACCGCCTGAGGAGTCACGCCACAGGCCCAGAATACGGGAATTTCATCCGCGCCCACGGGCACCGGGTCACCGTAGTCAGGCTTATTGATATCGGCGATGCCGATCTGTCCGGGCAGGCCGAGATGCACGGGGGCGCCGTGCACGGCGGGAAAGCGCGTCGTGATCTGCACCGCGCGGATCGCCTGCGCCGGCTTGAACGGGCGCATCGACACCACCATGGGGCCGGCGAACGGCCCGGACGGCGTGCAGGCGATGTTGGTGCGGTACATCGGCACGCGGCAGCCCCGCTCGATGTGGCGGATCGGCAGGCCGTCGGCCATCAGCGCCTCTTCGAATGAGAACGAGCAGCCGAGCACGAAGGTGACGAGATCGTCGCGCCAATGGGCCATGAGATCGGTCGGCTCCTCGACCATCTCGCCGTCGCGCCAGACGCGGTAGCGCGGCACGTCGGTGCGGATATCCAGATCAGCGCCGAGTGCCGGAATATGAGGATTGCCCGGATCGGACATGCCGATGATCGGGCACGGCTTCGGATTGAGCTGGCAGAAGCGGTGGAAGGCGCCGGCATACTGCTCGGGGATGATCGCGAGATTGCCCTGGACGAAGCCGTTGGCGACGCCGGCCGTGCTCCAGCCCTTGCCGGTGCGATAATCCAGGCGAGCCTGATGGCTGGGGAGAAGCTCCGCTTCCCCTGATGATTGCTGCAATGCCGCAGAAAAAGTCATTTGTGCCGTTTGCCTAATATCTCGACAAACTCACTCAACCTCAGCCATGCTATAAAGTCTAATCTTCGTTTTTAATCGGGATCGATAAGACAAATTGATCTAAGGCGGGGCAAATGTTGGATTTCCGGTCCATCGAGACCTTTCTCTGGGTGGTGAAGCTCGGCAGCTTCCGCGGCGCCGCGCAGCGCCTCAATACCACTCAGCCCGCGATCTCCCAGCGCATCGCCCAGCTCGAGCGCGAGCTTGGCGTCAAGCTGCTCAACCGCGACCATCGCGTGGCGTCGCCGACCGCGAGCGGGCGGCAGATGCTGGTCTACGCCGAGAAGCTGATCGGGCTCCGCGCGGAGATGCTCGCCGAGGTCGGCGACCGCTCGGCGATGCGCGGCGTGCTCCGGCTCGGCGTTGCCGAGACCATCGTGCATGACTGGCTGCCGCGGCTGATCAAGAGCGTCAATGAAAGCCACCCGAACCTGTCGCTGGAGATCGAGGTCGACGTCACGCCCAATCTGCATGCGCGGCTGCTGGCGCAGGAGATCGAGCTCGCCTTCGCGCTGGGCTCGCCGACCGAGTCGGGGATCCGCAGCCGCGTGCTGTGCGACTATCCGATCAGCTTCCTCGCAAGCCCTGCTCTCGGCTTCGGTGACGGCGTCGTGACCGCGGAGCAGATGGCGCGGTTTCCGATCATCACCTTTCCGCGCAAGACCCAGCCCTATGACAACGTGCGCTCGCTGTTCAATCGCCCGCATCTGCCGCCGATGCGGCTGCATGCGAGCGCCTCGCTGGCGACCGTGATCCACATGGCGATCGAGGGACTTGGCGTTGCCGTCATTCCCGCCGCGATCGTCGCCAACGAGATCGAAAGCGGACGGCTGCAGGAGCTCAAGACGGATCTGCGCATTCCGCCGCTGACCTTCACGGCGAGCTGGCTGTCGTCGCCCGAGATGGTCGCAATCGAGCGCGTCGCCGAGCTTGCAGCCCGGACGGCGCAGACGGCCAGCCATCCCGCCGCATCGGTTGACGCGATCGTCGCGGCGCGCGATGGACAGGATGCCGGAGTACAGGGATTTCAAGCATGAGCCGCGCCGCCACCAATCTGCAGATCGATTCCGCCCGCCTCTGGGACAGCATCCACGAGACCGCCAAGTTCGGCGCCACGCCGAAAGGCGGCGTGCGCCGGCTGACCCTGAGCCAGGAGGACAAGCAGGTCCGCGACTGGTTCCGGAAGGCGTGTGAGGACGCCGGGCTCGAGGTACATGTCGATGCGCTCGGCTCGATGTTCGCGCTGCGCAAGGGCCGCGACATGTCGAAGGCCCCGGTCGGCCTCGGCTCGCATCTCGACACCCAGCCGACCGGCGGCAAGTTCGACGGCATTCTGGGCACGCTCGGCGCACTCGAGGTGATCCGCACGCTGAACGACGCCGGCATCGAGACCGATGCGCCGCTGTGCATCGTCAACTGGACCAACGAGGAAGGCTCGCGCTTCGCGCCGGCGATGATGGCCTCGGCCGCCTATGTCGGCGACTTCACCGTCGAGGACATTCTGTCGCGCAAGGACGCCGAAGGCGTCACGGTCGGCGAGGCGCTTGATGGCATCGGCTATCGCGGCGAGACCAAGGTCGGCACGCAGAAATTCTCGGGCTTCGTCGAGCTGCATATCGAGCAGGGCCCGATCCTGGAGGCCGAGAACAAGACCATCGGCGTGGTCGATCACGGCCAGGGCGTGTTCTGGTACGACGGCAAGATCACGGGCTTCGAAAGCCATGCCGGCTCGACACCGATGCCGCTGCGCCGCGACGCGCTGCTGACGCTGTCGGAGTTTGCGCTGACCCTGGAGCAGATCGCAATCAAGCTCGGGCCGAACGCAGTCGCCACCATCGGCGAGGCCGTGATCGCCAATCCCTCGCGCAACGTCATCCCCGGCGAGATCGCCTTCACCATCGATTGCCGCAGCGCCAATGCCGACACCCTGGAGGCGCTCGACGCCAGCCTGCGCGCGGCTGCGGGTGAGATTTCCAAGAAGCGCAAGGTCGAGATCGCGATCGACCAGGTCTGGCGCAAGCCGCCGACGCATTTCGATCCCAAGCTGGTCGACGCTGTCGAGCGCGCCGCCGGCACGCTCGGCTATTCCCACCGCCGCATCACCTCCGGCGCCGGCCACGACGCCTGCAACCTCAACACCATCATGCCGGCGGCGATGGTGTTCGTCCCCTGCAAGGACGGCATCAGCCACAACGAGCTGGAGGACGCCACGCAGTCCGACTGCGCGGCCGGCGCGAACGTGCTGCTGCATACCGTGCTGTCGCTGGCGGGCGTGGCGTCGTGACGGGCTGACCTGGTCGGCTCCGTCGAACTATTAGTTGTCAATCA
>NZ_CAFI01000448.1 GCF_000239775.1 Bradyrhizobium sp. ORS 375 | reverse complement strand
GTGGCGCTGGCGGCGCGCTGCGGGGCGGCCATCCGCGTGGGCGGCGCCGCGGCCGGCTGCCGGCCCTTGCCGCCAAACACGACGCCATCGATCGCCCCGATCACCTTCTGCTGCATGATCTGGTTCTTCTCGATCGTGATGTGACCGACGCCGGGCACCGCAGAACCAACGTCCACATTCTCGAGCTTGCCGCGGAAGCCGTCGTCACGGCGCACCGGCTCGCCGTTACCGTTGGCGATGTAGAAGTTGATGTAGCGCTCGGCGTTGCCGCCGACGAGCTTGGTCTTGAACACCGAGTCGAGGCCGATCGCGAGCTTCACCGGCACACCGAGCTGGCCAAGCTTGTTGATCATGTCCGGCAGCGCGGTCGCGCCGGAGGAGTGGCCGACCAGGATGATGGTCTTGATGCGGCCGGCCTTGTAGGCCGTCGCGGCTTCATCGGCGAGCGAGGACCAGGAGACGAAATTGGCGACGGTGTTCGGGATGCCCTGCGAATCCAGCTTGGCCGCGATGTCGTCGAGCCCGAGCGAGAAGATGTTGAGCACACCGCGCAGCAGATAAACGTGCGTGGTGCTGGCCGCACTGGCAGCCGCCGGGCTTGGGGCGGCGCGGACCGAACCGGTTCCGAGCGGCAGGACCAGTGCGAGCGCCAGGGCGACCATGCCGAGCCAGCGCGCCGGCAGGCGGCGCGTCACGATGGTGCTGGTGGTGCTGAAACGTGGCGTCATCGGTCCTTCTCCACGGCGGAAATGTCGAGACGGCGCGAACCGTACAAGAGATGCTCGCGGACGCAACATGGTGCGACATCATCGACGGCGTTCATCCCTCCGACGTGGCCGCACGGCAACACTCGTTGGGATTGGCCACGGAAAAGCCCTCATGGCGACACGATCGACGCGTCGTCCCGCGATTGCGGGACCGCGTCGTCGTTCCTATCTGTGCGCTTCGCCCGCACATGCGCGTCTCTTCCGCGCAGGCTCCCGAATCACATCGAATCCCCGCACCTGATGGCTCCCGTCATTTCCGTTTCCGGCCTGTCGAAGACCTATCCATCGGGCTTCACCTCGCTCAACAACATCAATCTGACGATCGAGCGCGGCGAGATCTTCGCCCTGCTCGGCCCGAACGGCGCCGGCAAGACGACGCTGATCAGCATCATCTGCGGCATCGCGAACGCATCGACGGGCAAGGTCGCGGTCGGCGGCCATGACATCAACAATGATTACCGCGCCGCGCGGTCGCTGATCGGGCTCGTGCCGCAGGAGCTGCACACCGATTCGTTCGAGAGCGTATGGGCCACCGTGAGCTTCAGCCGCGGCCTGTTCGGCAAGCCGAAGAACCCGGCGCTGATCGAGAAGATCCTGAAGGACCTCTCGCTGTGGGACAAGAAGGACGCCAAGATCATCACGCTGTCGGGCGGCATGAAGCGCCGCGTGATGATCGCGAAAGCGCTGTCGCATGAGCCGCAGGTGCTGTTCCTGGACGAGCCGACCGCGGGCGTCGACGTCGAGCTGCGCAAGGGCATGTGGGATGTGGTGCGCGAGCTGAAAGCCGCGGGCGTCACCATCATCCTGACCACGCACTACATCGAGGAAGCCGAGGAGATGGCCGACCGGGTCGGCGTCATCAACAAGGGCGAGATCGTGCTGGTCGAGGACAAGGCCAGACTGATGCAGAAGCTCGGCCGCAAGCGGCTCTCCCTGCATCTGCAGCACAAGATCGAGGCGATCCCCGAGGCGCTGGCGCCGTATCACCTCACGCTGTCGGACGACGGCTGGCGGCTCGCCTACGACTACGACACCAGGGGCGAGCGCACCGGCATCACCAGCCTGCTCGGCGATCTCCGCACCGCGGGCATCCGCTTCGTCGATCTCGAGACCAAGCAATCCTCCCTCGAAGACATCTTCGTCAGCCTGGTGAGCCAATGAACCTGCGAGCCGTCGGCGCAATCTACAAATTCGAGATGGCGCGCACCTGGCGCACGATCCTGCAGAGCATCGTGTCGCCGGTCGTCTCGACCTCGCTATATTTCGTGGTGTTCGGCGCGGCCATCGGCTCGCGCATCAGCGAAGTCCAGGGCGTCAGCTACGGCACGTTCATCGTGCCGGGCCTGGTCATGCTGTCGGTGCTGACGCAAAGCATCGCCAATGCCTCGTTCGGCATCTACTTTCCCAAATTCATCGGCACGATCTACGAGATCCTGTCGGCGCCGATCTCTCACGTCGAGATCGTGCTCGGCTATGTCGGCGCCGCCGCGACCAAGTCGATCATTCTCGGACTGATCATCCTCGCCACCGCCGGGCTGTTCGTGCCGCTGCACATTCAGCACCCGGTGTGGATGCTGTCCTTCCTGGTGCTGACGGCGGTGACCTTCAGCCTGTTCGGCTTCATCATCGGCATCTGGGCCGACGGCTTCGAGAAGCTGCAGATGATCCCGATGCTGGTGGTGACGCCGCTGACCTTCCTGGGCGGCAGCTTCTACTCGGTCAACATGCTGCCGCCGACCTGGCACTCGATCGCGCTGCTCAACCCGGTCGTCTACCTGATCTCCGGCTTCCGCTGGAGCTTCTATGAGATCGCGGATGTGAGGGTCGAGATCTCAGTCGCGATGACGCTCGCGTTCCTCGTCATCTGCATGACGGTGATCTGGTGGATCTTCAAGACCGGCTACCGGCTCAAGCGCTGAGCCGGCACCGCTTCGGGCGGGATCGGCTTACCGGTAGCAGTGAAAGTGCCCGTAGCCGTCGCGATAACCGCGGCAACGATAGTGCCGATGGTAATAGGCGCGGTGCGGAATGCCGAGCGCGCCTTCGACGGCGCCGACCGCACCACCGACACCGGCGCCGACCGCACCTCCGACCACGCCACCCACCGGTCCCCCGATGCGGTTGCCTTCGTACGCGCCTTCATGGGCGCCGCGGATGATGCCTTGCGCCCGGGCGAATTGCGGGAGCGCCAGCCATGCCAGGGCCAGGATGAACAGCGCGAGCGCCGCGAGCAGATAGGTCAGTCGCTGCGGAGCCCGGTCATCGAGCACCGCTGTCTTGGCCTTCATCGTCAACATCTTGAATCCTGGGAACCGCATGGAGGAATTTCTGAAACGCGGATGCGGCCAAAAAGTTGCGCGGTCCCGCCAAATAGGACGGATTAGAGAGGTCCTAAACATCGTCGACCTCCGCGTCCGGTCGCGAAAATGTCACTCCAGTTGAACGGCTCGGAGTCTTTGCCTGATCCGTGCCCGACATTAAGGTTGAGACCGCCGTCGGCTGGAACAAACCCTGGACTTCCGACATAGTGCAGGCCGCGCCGATGATCATACGGCAATTTCTAGACACCGTTTCAAGGTCTCGCCGTAGTCGAGGGCCTGGAGGCCAGAGGTTAGATGCGTACCAGTCTTTTTGCAGTTGCCGGCTTCGCCCTGCTGATCGCCACGCCGGCCATGGCGAAGATCGACATCACCGTCGACAAGAACAACCAGGTCATGACCGTCGCCGTCGATGGCGTCGAGCGCTACCGCTGGCCGGTCTCCACCGGCATACCCTCGCGCGAGACGCCGAACGGCACCTTCAAGGCCTTCCGCATGGAGGCCGATCACTACTCGAAGGAGTTCGACGATGCGCCGATGCCGCACTCGATCTTCTTCACCAAGGTCGGGCATGCGATCCACGGCACGGACTCCGAAGGCCGGCTCGGCACACCGGCGTCACACGGCTGCGTCCGGCTGTCGAAGGCGAATGCCACGACGCTCTATGATCTCGTGCAGAAAGACGGCGTGCTCAACACCACGGTGACGCTGACCGGATCAGCCGAAGTGGCGCTGGCGCGCAATCCGCGCCGCGGCACCGCCGTGGCCCGCCGCGACACCCAGCCGCAGCAATATGACGACAATGGCGAGCCCGTCGTGCTGACGCCGCAACCCCAGCTGCTGCCGGGGCGGCAGGTCGTGCCGCAGCAGCGCCCGGATGACGGCTACATCTATCCGGCCGACGACAGCGACAATGGCGTGCGCTATCCGGCGCCGCGTGGCACCAGCCGCCAAGTTTACGGCGCACAGGCCTATCCGCAGCAGCAGCCGCAGTACTATTACGACAACGGCAATCCGAGCTACGCGCAGCCGCGCTACTACCAGCCGCGGCAGTATTATCAGCCGCGCGGCTACTACACCTATCAGGATTGATCGACATCCGCGGACGCCGGGTTCGCCCGGCTCCGCAACGCTCCCCTATTCGGCGCTGACGCGCTCCAGCGTGGCTGGCTTGCTCTCGGCGCCGACCTGTCCCCGCACCGACGGCGCCCGCTGGCGCCGCTGCACCAGATACTGGTCGGCGAGCACGCCGATCAGGATCACCGTGCCCATCACGGCAAAGTTCAGCGAACTCGGAATGCCCAAGAGGTTGACCAGGTTCTGCAGCACCTGCAGCAGGATCGTGCCGAGCACGACGCCGATGATCGAGCCCTCGCCGCCGCGCAGCGAGCAGCCGCCGAGCACGGCGGCGGCGATCGCGTAGAGCTCATAGAACGAGCCGTGCACCGCCGGCGAGATCGAGCGGGTGTACATGGCGATCAGCACCGCCGACAGCGCGGTCAGGCCGCCGCAGATCACATAGGCTGAGATCGTCACCCGGTCGGAGTTGATGCCCGAATAGCGCGCCGCCTCCTCGTTCTTGCCGACGGCGTAGAAATAGCGGCCGTAGACCGAACGGTGCAGCACCAGCCAGGCGATTCCGGCCACGATCACCAGCGCGACGACGCTGTGCGGCAGCGGAAAGCCGAGCACATTGGTGCGGCCGGCCGTCAGCCATTCCAGCATCGGAAAGCTCGCGCCGTAGCCGAAACCGGCGGTGGCATCCTCCGTGTAATAGCGCGCGGCGCCGCGATAGATCAGGAGCCCGCACAAGGTCACCACGAACGGCTGAATCTTCATCTTGGTGATCAGCGTGCCGTGAACGGTACCGATCAGGACGCCGCCGGCGATGATCAGCGCAAAAGCCAGGATCCAGTCGACGTCGCGGTTGACGATCAGGTCGATGAACAGCACGCCGAGCAGCGCGATGACGGATCCGACCGCCAGCTCGATGCCGCCGACGATGATGACGAAGGCCTCCGCGATCGAGAAGATGCCGAACATGCCGACCTGATTGGCGGTGTTCGAGAGGTTGCCGACCAGCAGGAAGCGCGGATTGATGAAGGCCACGACCGCACCGACCACCAGGATCAGGACCAGGAGACTGAGATCTTTCTTGTGCACGGGCCCCTCTCTAGATCGTATGGCCGACGGCGAGCTGGAGCACATTGTGCTCGCTGAACTCGCCGCGCGCCAGGAAGCCGGAGATCCGGCCCTCATGCATCACAGCGATCCGGTCGCTCACGCCGATCACCTCTTCCATGTCGCTCGAGATCATCAAGATCGCCACCCCGGCATCGGCAAGCCGCCGCAGCATGTCGTAGATCTCCTGCTTGGCGCCGACATCGATGCCGCGCGTCGGCTCGTCGAAGATCAGGACCTTCGGCCGCATCGAGAGCCATTTGGCGAGCACGACCTTCTGCTGGTTGCCGCCCGACAAGGTGCCGACCGTCGTCCTGACGTCTGTCGCGCGGATGTTCAGCCGCTCGCGCTGGCGGTTGGCATTATCGGTCTCGCTCGCAGTGTCGACGAGCCCGAGGCGCGAATGCGCGGCGAGATCCGGCAGCGAGATGTTCTCGGCGATCGACAGGTCAAGCAGCAGGCCGCAGCCCTTGCGGTCCTCCGGCACGAGATAGATGCCGCGATCGATCGCGGTGCGCGGCGTCGCGATGCGGATCGGTGCGCCCTCGAGCTGGAGGCCGCCGGCGAGCAAGGGATCGACGCCGAAGATGGCGCGCGCGAGCTCGGTGCGCCCCGATCCCACCAGGCCCGCGAGCCCGAGAATCTCGCCGCGCCGGAGCTGCAGGCTGACGCTCCGTTTGGGATAGGTCGATGTCACGGCGTCGACCACGTCGAGGACGGCCTCGCCCGGCGGCGCCGCCGGCGGCACGTAGATCGAGCGCAGGTCGCGACCGATCATCAGCCGGATCATCGCGGCGGGATTGAGCTCGTCGCGCGAGAGCGCACCGACCATGCGGCCATCACGCAGCACGATCGCGCGATCGGCGCATTGCATCACCTCGTTGAGGCGATGGGTGATGAAGATGACGCTGACGCCATCCGCCTTCAGGCCGGCAATGACCTGCATGAGCCGCGCGGTCTCGGACAGCGTGAGGCTCGACGTCGGCTCGTCCATGATGACGCAGCGCGCATCGAGCGACAGCGCCTTGATGATCTCGACCAGCTGGCGCTGCGCCAATGACAGCTCGGCCAGCGGCGTGTCCGGCTCGAAATCGGCCCCGAGACGTGCGATCAGCGGCAGGACCTTGGCTCTGAGCGTCTTGCGATCGATCAGCCGCAGCGGCCCGCCATAGACCGGCTCGCGGCCGATATAGACGTTGCCGGCGACGTCGAGATTGTCGAACAGGTTGAGCTCCTGATGGACGAAGGCGATGCCGGCGGCGATCGCATCCGTCACGGTGTAGCTGGTGCGGTCGATGCCATCGATCCGGATCGTGCCGCGGCTCGGCGGCACGACGCCGCCGAGCACGCGCATCAGGGTCGATTTGCCGGCGCCGTTTTCGCCGAGCAGCGCGATCACCTCTCCGGGCGCGACCGACAGGCTGACGTGGTCGAGCGCGACCACGCCAGGATAGGTCTTGCCGATGTCGATCAGCTCGAGGAAGGGCTCGGGCACGGCGGCCGTCGCGTCACTTCTTCAGCATCGTCTTCATCTGCGCCATGAAGTCGTCGACGTTCGACTTCTCGATCACCTTGCCGGGCACGATGATGATGCCGTTGGCCGGCACGCCGGACTTGTCGCCCTGCACGACCTTCGCCATCAGCTTCATGCCCTGATACCCCCACTCGAACGGCTGCTGCACCACGGTGCCCTCGATGGCGCCGTCCTTCACGCCGCCGAGCGTAATCGGATCCTCGTCGAAGCCGATGATCTTGATCTTGCCGAGCTTGCCGGCCTCCTTCAGCACCTCATAGATGCGCGGGGTGTTGTAGGAATAGAAGCCGACCAGGCAGCTCACGTCCGGCATGGCCGCAAGGATGTCCTCGACGTTGCGCTTGGCGCGGGTCTGATCGATCTCGTCGCCGCGGACGTCGACCAGCTCGACCTTCGAGCCCTTGATCGTCTCCTTGACGCCCTCGATGCGCTCGCGCGCGTTGTCGGCGCCGAGCAGGCCGACGAAGCCGACGCACTTGCCGCCGTTCGGCAGCGCCTTCAGCATCAGCTTGCCGGCATCCTTGCCGAGCTCGATGTTGGAGGAGCCGATATAGGCGATGCGCTTCGATTGCGGCGCGTCGCTGTCCGTGGTGAACAGCACCGTCTGTCCGGCGATCTTGTTGAGGTGCTCGGTCTGGTTCTTCGGATCGACCGCGCTCACCATGATTCCGGCCGCGCCGGCCGCGACGAGATCATCCAGCATCCGCTGCTGCACGGCGGCGGCGGCCTGCTCCGGATATTTCAGCTGAAGGTTGTAGTCGGGCAGCTCGCCCTGCGCCTTCTTCACGCCGGCCTCGGCGATCTTCCAGAAGTCGGACGCGCCGTTGACCACGAAGGCGAGAACCTTCTTGTCCGCCGCTCCTGCCGAGCCCACGCCGAGCGCCATCGCCAACAGAGCAGACGCGCCGACCATCCAAAGACGCTTCATCGAACCCCTCCCATGTAAGCCGGCCTGCTTGATGCGGCTGGCGTTGGTAGTCAGCACTAGACTCATCGTCCGAGAGGAAAGCCTCCGCTCGGTCGGGCAGAGAGTCTCAGCTCGGTCTCGGCTGTCCCGGCCTGGCCGTCCCGCTTGGCAAGGCGGCGTCAGCCCAAGGGATCGTGGAGAGTTGAAACTGAGATTGCCCATGTGTGCCTGCTGCTATCCCCTTCTCAGCGTCTGATCGGGAACAGCACCTGAGGCGCGCACCTCAGGTAGCATGGTCGGGGCGACCACGCAACAAAGCCGGCACCAACAACCAATATTCAAGCGTTTTGCGGCGCAATACGATCAGATGCTCCGCACTGTCGTGGCGAGTTTTTATCGCAACGCAACCAAAGCCAAAACGCACCGCGAGGTACGCACCTCTTCTTGAGTCGAGAGACATCGGCGACTTCAGCGGCGGAGAGCCCGGGCGGAACAGCCATGCCCTACGCTACTCTCCGTCGCGCAGCCGCCGGTATACCGCGCCCAGAATGTTCGAATAATCGTCGGTCCAGACGCGCTCGCCGTCGGTGGGCTCGGTCTCGGTCCATTTGTCCGACGAGGCGAGCTTGCCGACATCGGCCTCCTCGCGGGCGCTGATGACGACGTCGGTCGAGAAGATGTACTCGTCATCGCGGCCGGAGTCCTCGTTATAGACCCAGCTCTTCATGTCGTTGGCGTCGGCGATGCCGACGACAACGCTCTCGAGCTCGAGATGGCGGTTGGAGACGTGCATGACGACCGCGCCCTGCGGCGCCAGCTTGGCCTTGTAGATGGCCATCGCCTCCTCGGTGGCGAGATGGATCGGGATGGCGTCCGAGGAATAGGCGTCGACGATGATGAGGTCGTAGACACCGTCCGGCTCCTTGGCGAAGGTCAGCCGGGCATCGCCGATGACCGGCTTGAAGTCGGGCGCGCAGTTCTTGATGTAGCTGAAGTATTTTGGATCGCTCGCGGTATCGACCATCGTCTGGTCGATCTCGAAATAGTGCCAATCCTCTCCGGGCGCGGCGGCGCAGGTCAGCGTACCCGCACCGACGCCGATCACGGCGACCTTGAGCGGCGCTCCCTTGCGCTCGCGGATCGCGGTGATGGCGCGGCCGATGCCGCCATCCTTGTGATAGTAGGTAATCGGCTCAGGACGGCCGGTGACCTTGGAGCCGTCGGCGTTGAGATATTTCTGCGCGCCGTGGATTGTCGTGCCGTGCATCAGCACGTGATAGTGGCCGTCGGAGGTCACCACGATCTTGTGCACGCCGAAGAAGCTGCGCACGGTCTCCACCCGGCCGTCATCAGCCGGATAGGCGCGGATCAGCACCAGCGCCAGCGCTGCGGTGGCGAACAGCTTCCAGCGGCCGCCGTTGAGCAGCAGTGCGAGCAGCGCCGCGAGCACGCCCACGGCGCCCGCGACCCAGACGCGATGATCCTCGAGATACGTCGTGACCTTGCCGGTCATGCCGGCCGGCACCAGCAGCGCGATCGCGACCACCGCCAACAGGACCCAGTACCAGCGCGTGATCTTGGGCAGGCGCTCAGCCGCAGCCGGCCGGCACAGCGCCGCCATGGCGAGCAGTATCGGATATTCGGCCACCCAGGAAAAGGTGAACGGCGCAATCAGCCCGGCGAACAGGCCGCCGACCATGCCGCCGAACGACAATGCGACATAGAAGCCGGTGAGATATTTGGCGGCGGGGCGCGTGCGCGCGAGCTCGCCATGACAGGCCATCGCGATGATGAAGAAGCACAGCTGATGGCCGCCGAGGGTGAGCGCGAGATTCTGCTCGCCGCCGAAGGCGAGCAGCACGACCACGCCGGCAATCGCGAGCGGCTGCAGCGCCAGCATCCATTTGTGCGGCAGCAGAGGCCGCGACTGGAACACCAGCACCCAGGTGAGCAGATAGAGCGACAGCGGCAGCACCCACAGCAGCGGCGCTGCGGCGACGTCGGTGGAGATGTGCGCGGTGACCGCGATCAGCAGACCCGAGGGCACGGCGGCGAGGAAGATCCAGCGCAGACGCAGCAGCCAGCGCGGCGCCGGCGCATCGCTGACGTCGTTCTGCAGCAGGCTCGCCACCGTCACGGGCGAGCGCAGCAGCAGCGCGCCGCAGCCGGCGATCAGCGCGATGAGCAGGCCATAGCCGCCGGTCCAGATCAGGTTCTGCATGCGCAGGCTGAAGATCGGCTCGATCAGCAGTGGATAGGACAACAGGGCCAGGAAGCTGCCGATGTTCGACGATGCATAGAGGAAGTACGGGTCCGGCCCCGCGGGATGGCCGGTGCGCACGAACCAGGCCTGCAGCAGCGGATTGTTGGCGGCCAGCGCGAAGAACGGCAGGCCGATCGAGGCCGCGAACAGGCCGAGCAGCCAGAGCGCATAGCCGGACGTCGGCGGATCGCCCCAGTGGCCGGCGATCGACAGCGGCAGGCTGAGCAGGGCGAAGCCGAGCAGCAGGAGGTGAATGGCGATCGGGATCACGCGGCTGCGCAGCTGGGTCAGGAAATGCGCGTAGGCGTAGCCACCGAGCAGCAGGGCCTGGAAGAACACCATCGCCACCGACCACACTGCCGGCGAGCCGCCGAGCCGCGGCAGCACCCTCTTGGTGAACAGCGGCTGCACCGAGAACAACAGCAGCGCGCTGACGAAGATCGCCGCAGTGTAGACCACGAGCACCAGCCGGTTGCGGGCGGCGGAGGGCTGGGCAACGGCGGCGGATGAGGCGATTGAGGTCATGGCAACTCCAGCAGCGGCGCGGCATGTTCACGAGAACAGGCCGGGCCGCGACGTGCGGACGACACATAGCGGATCGAGGGGCGGTATGGCGAGCAGCTGCGGCAAAACCGAGTTCCCCTTGACGCGGCGACGATCCGGGGCGACAGCACGATCTCGTCGAGGTTCCCGGCGGCTGGGCACCCGCCGGTCATTAATCAGGGCTTTTTGAAGCGGACATGAACGAAACCGACGTGATCATCATCGGCGCGGGCCATAATGGCCTGACCTGTGCGGCCTATCTGGCGATGGCGGGCCTGCGCGTCCATGTGGTCGAGCGCCGCAAGGTCGTCGGCGGCGCCGCTGTCACCGAGGAGTTTCACCCGGGCTTTCGCAACTCCGTCGCCTCCTATACGGTGAGCCTGCTCAACCCGCGTGTCATCGCCGACCTCAAGCTGCATCAGCATGGGCTCGAGATCGTCGAGCGCCGCGCGCAGAATTTTCTGCCGGCGCCCGATGGCCGTTATCTGCTGACCGGCGAAGGCCGCACGCAGGCGTCCATCGCGCGGCTCAGCCCTGGTGATGCCGAGGCCATCGGCCCGTTCTCGGCGCGGCTCGAGGCGATCGCGGACGTGCTCCGCAGCCTGGTGTTGCGCGCCCCGCCCAATCTGGTTGCGCAGTTCGGCCTAGGCGCGATCCGCGAGGCGTTCAACGCGCTCGGCACCGCCAACACGCTGCGGGCGCTGTCGCTGGAGCAGCAACGCGACCTGCTCGATCTGTTCACGCGCTCCGCCGGCGAGATGCTCGATGAGATCTTCGAGACCGACCTGGTGAAGGCGCTGTTCGGCTTCGACGCCATTGTCGGCAACTACGCCAGTCCCTACGCAGCCGGCTCAGCCTATGTGATGCTGCATCACGCCTTCGGCGAGGTAAACGGCAAGAAGGGCGTCTGGGGCCATGCTATCGGCGGCATGGGTGCGATCACCCAGGCCATGGCGCGGGCGCTGAAGGAGCTGGGCACCCTGGTCGAGGTCGACTGCGGCGTGCGCGAGGTGATCGTGGAGCGCGACCGCGCCGTTGGCGTCGTGCTGGAGGATGGCCGCCCGCTGCGCGCCCGCTACGTCGCGGCGAACGTCAATCCCAAGCTGCTCTACACCCGGCTGGTGCCGGAGGGCGCCCTCCCCGCCCCCTTCCTGAGCCGGATCCGCAACTGGCGCAACGGCTCGGGCACGTTCCGCATGAACGTGGCGCTCAGCCGGCTGCCCTCGTTCAGCGTGCTGCCCGGCGAGGGCGATCATCTCTCCGCCGGCATCATCCTGGCGCCGAGCCTGGGTTACATGGACCAGGCCTATCTCGACGCGCGCGTCCACGGCTGGAGCCGCGATCCCGTCGTCGAGCTTCTGATCCCCTCGACGCTCGATCCGACGCTGGCCCCTGCCGGCCAGCACGTCGCCAGCCTGTTCTGCCAGCATGTCGCGCCAGAGCTGCCGGACGGCCGGTCCTGGGATGATCATCGCGACGAGGTCGCCGACCTCATGATCGCGACCGTTGATCGCTACGCGCCCGGCTTTGCCGCCAGCGTCCTCGGCCGGCAGGTGCTGTCACCGCTGGACCTGGAGCGGCAGTTCGGGCTGCTCGGCGGCGACATCTTCCACGGCGCACTCAGCCTGAACCAGCTGTTCTCGGCCCGGCCGATGCTGGGCCACGCCGATTATCGCTCACCGCTGAAGGGACTGTATCACTGCGGCTCGGGCAGCCATCCCGGCGGCGGCGTCACCGGCGCGCCCGGCCACAATGCGGCGCAGACGATTCTGGCCGACCACCGCGCCATCTTCAACTGAGCGGAAGCGGTGAAAAGACGGCTTACAAGCCTGTCGGCAGGTTGTGGATTGTCGGCAGCCCGGCTGTGGATGGCGCGCCTCCACGGCTGTGCAGAACCGGTGGAGACCCCGGGGGATCGCCTGTCGATAACGTGGGCCTGCAAGCGGAAAAACCGGGCATTTGCCCGGTTCTCCGAGAACGCCGCTGCGCAGATTACTTGAGGGACGAATTGATGGAGTCGAACTTGCTGCTGAGCGAGGTGCCCAGCCCGTTCACGGCCGCGATGATCGCCAGCGAAATGCCGGCTGCGATCAGCCCGTATTCGATGGCGGTGGCACCGGATTCGTCGCGCAAGAACTTCAAGACAAAGGTCTTCATTTCAAACCTCGTTTCCCAACCCAGGAACCGAAGGTTGCACGGTTCCCATGTCCGGAACCCTAGGAGGCAAGAACCTAAGGTTAGGGTAACAAGGCCCGTTCAAGTCGTCGGAATTTTCGCAGCAATTCCGGGGCAACTTTTACGTGCTTACAATCGGCGGGCAAAAACAACCCGAAGCTGCAGCAAAGTATGCCCTTTTCGGGCCAAAGATGCTTGCGCTGGCGATCAGATTGCTTAACCACGCCATCAAATGCATCCCGGACCCCGCCAAATGACCTCAGCCTCAACGCCTGCGACCTTCAAAGCGAGCTTCACGGTCGCGGACGAAGCCACGGCCCGTCCAGCAGTCGACGTCCTGACCGAGGTGTTCTTCGACGGCGATGCGGCAGTGGCCGCCTTCGAGCGGCCGGATGGACGCTGGGACGTAACGGTGCATTTTGCCGATCAGCCGGATGAGCCGCTCGTGCGCGAGCTGGTCGGCGGCGCGGCAGGGGCTGATGCGGCCGAGTCCCTTTCGTTCGAGGCGGTCGAGGCCAAGGACTGGGTCAAGGCGAGCCTGGACGATCTGGTTCCCGTGCCGGCCGGCCGCTTCATGGTCCACGGCGCTCACGACCGGGCCCGCGTGCCGGCCAACAAGCTCGGCATCGAGATCGAGGCGGCGCTGGCCTTCGGCACCGGCCATCACGGCACCACGCGCGGCTGCCTGCTGCTGCTCGACGACGTTCTGAAGCGCCGGGCCCCCCGTCATGTTCTCGACCTCGGCACCGGCACCGGCGTGCTCGCCATCGCGGCCGCCAAGGCGACGCGCCGGTCCGTGCTGGCCAGCGACATCGATGCGCCCTCGGTGACGGTCGCGCGGGACAATGCCAGGCTCAACGGCGCAGGTCCCCTGGTCCAGGTGATCCGCGCCACCGGTTTTGCGGCGGGCGAATTTACCGAGGCCGGCCCATTCGACCTGGTGTTGGCGAATATCCTCGCCAATCCGCTGCGGCAGCTGGCGGCGCCGATGCAGCGCCACCTCGCCCTCGGCGCCTTCGTGATCCTCTCCGGCCTGTTGACCCCGCAGGCACGTGGCGTCGTCGCCGCGTATCGCGCGCGCGGCCTGGTTCCCGTCCGGCATTTGAGAATCGAGGGCTGGAGCAGCCTGCTGCTGCAGAAGAGATATTGAGGTCCGATCAGCTCAGGCTGGGGATCTGGGCTGGGAGCAGGACGACGAATTACGACGTTCAGGTCTTGGATTGGCCCTTCGAAGCGCCGGTGTCTTGCTTGTTGCGAGGAGCACGTCGAAGCCGCGGCTCGACGAGACGATTGACGAGATCGGCCAGCGCGCTGCGCGGCTTCTCGACGGGTGCGGGTGCCGGAGCATGTGGCGTCGGCGCCGACAATTTCTCAAAGGTAAAAGCAGGCATCGTGCGTCCCCTCGCCATTGAGTTGAGGCACTCCCCGGATTGGGTGACCGTGGATGATCTTTACGATCGTGGTCACCACATCCATCACGTTTCCCCGCCGCATCTCTTCCGGATGACCGGCATGCGACAGCAAATCTTTTTGCACAGGCGAATGCAAGGAGATTCTTCGTGCACTGCACGCCTAACTGGATGAGTATCTATCGCAGTCGAGATCCACGCCTAAAGTATGAGACCGATGTTCGAAGCCCTGTTCCAGACGTTCGAAGAACCCGAAACCGGTGTCGCGCTGACGGCACGGCTCGCCGCTCTCCGCGAGGAGCTGGCGCGGCACAGGCTGACCGGCTTCATCGTGCCGCGCGCGGACCAGCAGCAGAACGAATATGTGCCGCCGTCGGACGAGCGGCTGGCATGGTTGACCGGTTTCACGGGCTCTGCCGGCCTCGCAATCGTGCTGCCGCAGCAGGCTGCGATCTTCGTCGACGGCCGCTACACCTTGCAGGCCGGCAAACAGGTCGACGGCAAGGCGTGGGCTGTGGAGTCGCTGATCGAGCCGCCGCCGGAGAGCTGGCTCACCGCTCGCCTGCAGAGCGGCGACCGCATCGGCTTCGATCCGTGGCTGCATACGACCGGCGCCGCCGAGCGCTTTGCTGCGGCCTGTGCGAAGGCCGGTGCCGAGCTGGTGGCGGTCGAGAACAATCCGATCGACAGCATCTGGACCGAGCGCCCGCTGCCGCCGCTCGGCGCCGTCTCCATCCACGGCGCGGAATTGTCCGGCGAGGTCGAGGCCGAAAAGCTCGGGCGCATCCGCCAGGAGATCGAGCGGCTCGGCGTCGACGCGCTGGTGCTGTCCGACTCGCACAATGTCGCCTGGACGTTCAATATTCGCGGCGCCGACGTGTCGCACACGCCGCTGCCGCTGTCCTACGCGTTGGTGCCGAAGAGTGGGCGACCGACGATCTTCATCGACAGCCGCAAGCTGTCGAACCTGACCCGCGACCATCTCGAGCACAGTGCCGACGTGGCGGAGCCCGATGCGCTGACGACGCGCCTGACGGAGCTGGCCCAATCCGGCGCAGCAATCGCGCTGGACAGCGCCACAGCCGCGGACGCCCTGACGCGGCTGATCCAGAGCGCCGGCGGCAAGCCGGTGCGCGGCGCCGATCCGGTCAGCCTGCTCAAGGCCGCCAAGAATGCGGTGGAGATCGAGGGCACCCGCCGCGCGCATCGGCGGGACGCGGTCGCGCTGGCGCGCTTTCTCGCCTACATCGATCGCGAGGCGCCGAAGGGCACGCTGACGGAAATCGACGCCGTCGAGGCGCTGGAGAGCTTCCGCCGCGAAACCGGCGCGCTCAAGGACGTCTCGTTCCCGACCATCTCGGGCACCGGCCCGAACGGCGCCATCGTGCACTACCGCGTCACCCGCAAGAGCAACCGCCGCATCATGCCCGGCGATCTGCTGCTGATCGATTCCGGCGCGCAATATGAGGACGGCACCACCGACGTCACCCGCACCATCGCGGTGGGCGCCCCGACCCAGGAGATGCGCGACCGCTTCACGCGCGTGCTGCGCGGCCATCTGGCGATCGCGCGCGCGCTGTTTCCGGATGGCACCACCGGCGCCCAGCTCGATACGCTGGCGCGGCAATTCCTGTGGCAGGCGGGGATCGACTTCGAGCACGGCACAGGTCACGGCGTCGGCAGCTATCTGTCAGTACACGAGGGACCGGCGCGGATCTCCAAGCTCGGCACGACGCCTTTGAAGCGCGGCATGATCCTGTCCAACGAGCCCGGCTACTACAAGACCGACGCCTTCGGCATCCGCATCGAGAATCTCGAGCTGGTCGTGCCGAAGGAGGTGCCCGGCGCGGAGAAGCCGATAAACGGCTTCGAGGCACTGACGCTGGCGCCGATCGATCGCCGGCTGATCGACGTCGCGATGCTGAGCACCGAGGAGCGGGCTTGGCTCGACGCCTATCATGCCAGGGTTCGGGAGGCTGTGCGCGCAGCGCTCGACGAGCCCGACCAGCTCTGGCTGGATCAGGCGACCGCGCCCTTGTGACGTCGAAGCTCTGCAAAGTAGCAACTACGAGATCGTCACCCATCGCTTGAACGTGGACCGGTGAGCGGCCTCCGACAACGAGCGCGGTGCCCATGACTGCGCCCTCTCCCCTTGCGGGAGAGGGCGCAATCACGCACGGCGCCGAGCGACGTTCATTCGACGCATCGAGCAAGTGAAGCACGGACGTGCAGCCTGTGCCGCGAGATCGCGGCCGGCGCGGCGCCCAGGGCTTAACAGATGAAGCGGTACTTGACAGATGAATCTGTCCGAGTACGGCGTGCACGCTCCGCTTTGCCTCCTCCGGACTCGTCTGCCGTCACGGATTGCAACTGTCCCGCTGCCGGTATGGGCGCATGCAGAAACAGGCGTTTCCGCGACGCGGAAGGTGGCTAGAGTCGGGGCGTCCACCTGATTTGAGCGGCCCCATGCATGGAATGATCAGCAGACCGCCGGGAGCCGTCACGCAGCGCACGGCCCCCTCGCGCACTGTGCTGGTCCTGCTCGTCGTGATGACCGGGCTGGCGCCGATCTCGTTGTATCTGCTGGTACCGGCGCTGCCGCTGCTCGCGACCACCTTCGAGCGCGATGCCTCGGTCGTGCAGATGACCGTGTCGTTCTACATGATCGGCATCGCGATCTCGCAGCTCCTGCTGGGCCCGCTGTCCGACCGCTTTGGCCGCCGTCCGGTGATGCTCGCCGGACTCGCGCTGTCGGTCGTCGCGAGCTTCGGCTGCATCTTCGCCGAAACCCTTCCCCAGCTGATCGCGGCGCGCTTCTTCCAGGCGCTCGGCGGCGCCAGTGGCATGGTGATCAGCCGGGCCATCATTCGCGACCTCTATCCGCGCGAACGCATCGGCGCGATGATCAGCCTCGTCGTTGCCGTCATGATGATCGCGCAGATGCTGTCGCCGCTGACCGGCGGACTGATCGAGATCGCGTTCGGCTGGCATGCCATCTTCTACGTCGTCGCAGCCGTGTCGATTGCGGTTGGCGTCGCGGTGACCCTGGCGCTGCCGGAAACCCGCCCTGCCCGCGTCGAAGGCGCGAGCTTCCGACGCGACGTCGTCATGCTCGTTAGGAGCCGTGCCTTTCTCGGCTACATGCTGTGCCAGGTGCTGGCCTCGCAGATCATCTTCGCCTTCGCCGGCGGCGGACCGTACATCGTCGAGGTGCAGATGGGGCGCTCCTCGGCGGAATATGGCGCGTGGTTCGCGACCACGGGCTTCGCTTATTTCGTCGGCAATCTGTTCTGCGTCAGGTATGCGCCGCGGCATTCGCTCGACCGGCTGATCTGGTTCGGACTGACGCTGCAGCTGACGAGCGCCGCGTTGAATCTCACGTGGAGCCTGTTCGGCTTGAACCAGATGCCATCGGTGCTGTTCGGCACGCAGATGCTCTTGATGTTCGCCAATGCCTTCGTGATGGCGAACTCCGCGGCCGGCGCCATCAGCGTCCGGCCGGGCGCCGCCGGCACCGCTTCAGGGGCGATGGGTTTTCTGCAGATGGGACTGGGCGCGATGACCTCGCAGCTCGGCGCGTTCCTCGGCGGCCACTACGCGACGACGCTGCCGCTGACCTCGGCCATGCTGACGCTGTCGCTGGCGTGCGTCTGCTGCATGATCTTCCTCGTCCCACGCACGCCGGTGACGGTGACAAAAGAGCTGATCCAGGCGGCGGAGGAGGATGAAGCCGGGGTGATGTAAGGAGTCGGACCGAGAGGTCGCAGGACGGCGCGTCGCCTTCGGCGTCATACCCGCGAAGGCGGGTATCCAGTACGCCGCGGCGGCGCGGTTGATAACAACGGCCTCTGGAATACTGCATCATCCGCTTTCGCGGATGACGATAGGTTTGAGTGTCACTGTCGTCCCGGCCTCGAGCCGGGACGCATATCCCCAGGGAGATGTTTGAGGCAGGCTGGTGGATAGCGCTCTCCCGTCCACAACCGGCGGAGGCTATGGGTCCCGGCTCAAGGCCGGGACGACACCGAAGATGACGCGCGTGCTGTGGCAAACCATGCAGTCCACTTCATACCTCGCGCGGTCCGGAACAGGGGGCAAGATCGACGCCGAGCAGCTACTCCCCGATCAGCTGCAGCCACTCGTCCTCGGTCAGCACCTGGACGCCGTGCTTCTGGGCGTCTTTCAGCTTGGAGCCGGCACCGGGACCGGCAACGACGTAGTCCGTCTTCTTCGACACCGAGCCCGACACCTTCGCACCGAGACGCTCGGCGGTGGCCTTTGCCTCGTCGCGCGTCATCTTTTCCAGCGTGCCGGTGAACACGACGGTCTTAGTGGCGATCGGCGAGTTGCGCTTGGGCTTCTCGGCATCGAGGATCTTCACCTCGCTGGTCAGCCGTTCGACGATGCCGCGGTTATGGTCCTCGCCGAAATAGGCGGCGACACTCTTGATCACGGTGTGGCCGATCTGGTCGAGCGCATCCATCTCGGCGATCGCCTCCTCGTCGCCATTGGCGACCTTCAGGCAGGCGTCATGGAAAGCGTCCCACGAGCCATAGCCGCGCGCCAGCGCCAGCGCGGTGGTCTCGCCGACATGGCGCATGCCGAGCGCATAGATGAAGCGCTCCAGCGCGACCTCGCGCCGCGCATCGATCGCATTGAACAGGTTGCGCACCGACGTTTCGCCATAGCCTTCGACCTCCTCCAGCTTGAGCTTGGCGTTGCGCTTCTGCAGCGTGAAGATGTCGGCCGGCTCCTTCACCCAGCCTTCGTCGAAGAAGAACTGGATCTGCTTCTCGCCCAGCCCGTCGATGTCGAAGGCCCGGCGCGAGGCGAACAGCTTGAGGTGCTCGATCTTCTGATACGGACAGGCAAACTCGCCGGTGCAGCGCGCGCGCGAGCCTTCCTCTCCGGTCGCGGTCTCCTCGCGGACGACGTCGGTGTGCAGCGGGCACGGGCATTTCTTGGGGAAGTGGAATTCCTTCGCGTCGGCAGGCCGCTTGTCGATGAGGACGTCGACCACCTGCGGGATGACGTCGCCGGCGCGCTGGATCACGACAGTGTCGCCGACGCGGATGTCGCGGCCCTCGCGCAGGACCTCGCCCTTGTTGCCGATGCCCTTGATGTAGTCCTCGTTGTGCAAGGTGACGTTCTGCACGATGACGCCACCGACGCCAACCGGTTCGAGCTTGCCGACCGGCGTGAATGAGCCGGTGCGGCCGACCTGGATCTCGATGTCCTGCAGCACCGTCATGGCGCGCTCGGCCGGGAATTTATGCGCGATGCCCCAGCGCGGCGTACGCGACACGAAGCCCAGCCGCTCCTGCCAGTCGATGCGGTCGACCTTGTAGACGACGCCGTCGATGTCATAGTCGAGCTCGGCGCGCTGCTCCTCGATCGAGCGATGGAACGCGATCAGCTCCTCGACGGAGTGACAGAGCTTGGTCAGCGGGTTGGTGGTGAAGCCGCAATGCTCGAACCATTTGATCATGCCGCTCTGGGTGTCGGCCGGTCGCTGCCCGCTCATCTCCCCCCAGGCATAGGCGAAGAAGCCGAGGGGGCGCGAGGCGGTGATGGTCGGATCCTTCTGGCGCAGCGAGCCGGCGGCGGAGTTGCGCGGATTGGCGAAGATGGTGTCGCCGGCCTCCTTCTGCCGCTCGTTGAGCGCGAGGAACGCCTGCTTGGTCATGTAGACCTCGCCGCGCACCTCGCAAATGTCGGGCAGGTTGCGGCCGTGCAGCTTCTGCGGCACGTCCTTCAATGTGCGAATGTTGGCGGTGACGTCCTCGCCCTCGGCGCCGTCGCCGCGCGTGGCTGCGGTGACCAGCTCGCCCCCTTCATAGCGCAGGGACATCGAGAGACCGTCGATCTTCGGCTCGGCGGAGAAGTCGATCCGGTCATCATCGGAGAGCTTGAGGAACCGCGCGATCCGGCCAACGAAGTCGCGCACGTCCTCCTCGGCAAAGGCGTTGTCGAGCGACAGCATCGGGACGGCATGCCGGACCTTCTTGAAGCGCCCCGATGGAGCGGCGCCGACCTTCTGCGACGGCGACTCGCTGCTGACGAGCTCCGGGAAGCGCGCCTCGATCGCGTTGAAGCGGCGACGCAGCTCGTCGTACTGCGCATCAGAGATCTTCGGCGCGTCCTCCTGGTAGTAGAGCCTGTCGTGGGTCTCAAGCTCCAGCGCCAGCCGCTTCCATTCCACCTTGGCCTGCGCCTTGGTGAGATCGGCGACGTCGACGGACTGCTTCGGTTTTGCTGTCTTGGGCATGTTTCGTATCATTTACTCGCCGCTACGGGCCGCCAGGCTCTGCGCACGCCGAGGAACACTCCTACGGCTGCAGCCTCAGAAGGTCGACGATGAGCTACTACGTCTACATCCTCGCAAGCCGAAAGGACGGTGCGACCTACGTCGGTGTGACCAACGATCTCGTTCGACGAGTCTATGAACATCGTTTGAAGGCGGTACCTGGATTCACATCCAAGTACAATATCACGCGACTGGTCTGGTTTGAGGCCTACGACGATCCGGTCTCCGCCATTGCCCGGGAGAAGGAGCTTAAGAAATGGAAGCGGGCGTGGAAGGTGCAGTTGATCGAGCAAGACAATCCAGGATGGAGCGACTTGTACGAGTCGATTTGTACCTGATCGTCATTCCGGGGCAAGGCCGCAGGCCTTGAACCCGGAATCTCGAGATTCCGGGTTCGGTCCTTCGGACCGCCCCGGAATGACGGAGCCAAACAACAGCGGACTTCTATCCTGGACCGATAGCCTTCCGCAGAACGCTCCAGCTACGCCGCCGCGGCCTCCAGCAGGCGGTCGGCGGCGGCGCGGGCTTCGGCGGTGACCTCGGCGCCGGCCAGCATGCGGGCGATCTCCTCGCGGCGGTGCAGGGTGGCAAGCGTATTGACGCGAGTCACGACGCGCTTGCCGCGGTCGAGCGCATCCTTGGAGATCAGGAGATGCTGATCCGCCCGGGCTGCGACCTGCGGGGCATGGGTGACGGCCATGACCTGGACGCCGTGAGCGAGCCGCGCCAGCCGAGCGCCAATGGCATCGGCCACCGCGCCGCCCACGCCGGTGTCGATCTCGTCGAACACCAGGGTCGGCGCCGAGCCGCGATCGGACAGAACGACTTTCAGGGCCAGCAGGAACCGCGACAGCTCGCCGCCGGAGGCGACCTTCATCATCGGGCCCGGCCGGGTGCCCGGGTTGGTCTGGACCCAGAACTCGACCCGGTCGATGCCTTCCGGCCCTGGGGCGTCCGCATCGCTGTCGACCTGGGTCATGAATTTGGCCCGTTCGAGCTTCAGCGGGCCGAGCTCGGCGTGAACAGCGCGATTGAGCTTTTCCGCGGCCTTGGCGCGCGCCGCCGACAGCTTGGCCGCGGCTGCGGCATAGCGCCCGTCAGCGGCAGCGGCTGCCGCCTCCAGCTTCTTCAGCTGCTCGGCGCCGGCATCGATCAGCACGACATCGGCGGCGTATTTGGCGGCCAGCGCCGCCAGACCATCGACCGGCGTGGAGTATTTGCGCGCGGCGGCCCGCAGCGCGAACAGCCGCTCCTCGATTCGCTCCAGCTCCAGCGGATCGAAATCGGTGGCCGCCAACGCCGCCGTCAGATGCTGATCGGCCTCCTCCAACGCGTTGATTGCGGCATCCATCGCCTTCACCGCCGGATCGACCAGCGCCGGCGAGCTGACGGCGCGCCGCTCCAGCCGGCGCACCGCCGCCGCCAATGCTGCAATCGGCGACTGGTTGCCACTGACGGCATCCTGGGCATCACGCAGGTCACCGGCGATCTTCTCGCCCTGCATCATCGCCGTGCGCCGGGCGGCAAGCTGCGTCTCCTCGCCCTCCTTCGGTGCCAGCTTCTTCAGCTCGTCAGAGGCATGCCGCAGATAATCGGCCTCACGCGCGGCGCGCTCCATGCCGGCGCGATGCTGGTCGAGCGCCGTCACCGCGGTCCGGCGGGCGGCCCACAACGCTTCGACGCCGGCGACATCCTTCTCCAGCCCGGCGAAGGCATCGAGCAGCCGGCGGTGGGTGGCGGCATCGACCAGCGCGCGCTCGTCGTGCTGGCCATGGATCTCGACCAAAGTGGCGCCGATCGCCTTCAAGGTCTGCACGCTCACCGACTGGTCGTTGATGAAGGCCCGGGTGCGGCCGTCGCCATACTGCACGCGGCGCAGGATCATCTCGCCGTCGGCGTCGAGCCCGTTGGCGGCGAGGATGCGGGCGGCCGGATGGTCCTTGCCGATCTCGAACACGGCCGTGACCTGGCCCTGGTCGGCGCCATGCCGCACCAGGCTGGCATCGCCGCGTCCGCCAAGGGCGAGAGCGAAGGCATCAAGCAGGATGGACTTGCCGGCACCGGTCTCGCCGGTCAGCACCGCAAGTCCCTCGGAGAATTCGAGATCGAGTCGTTCGATCAGGACGATGTCACGGATCGACAGTCGCGCCAGCATGGAACCGAAGTCCTTCGTAACGGGGCAGAAGGCCCCTGAGCGAACGACTCGATGCTAGCAGCAAAAAGAGAACAAAACAAGAATTGAGAACAAAGAAGGATCAGATCGCCCAGTCCATCAGCGTCAGCCGAGACCCAGCTTCTTGAACGCCCGCGAGATGTAGGAGCCCTTGTTCTCCTCGGGCTCGACGCCGCCGGACTTCACGAGATTATAGGCGTCCTTGTACCACTTGCTGTCCGGGAAATTGTGCCCGAGCACCGCCGCCGCCGTCTGCGCCTCGCCGACGATGCCGATGGTCATGTAGGCCTCGGTCAGGCGGAACAGCGCCTCCTCGACATGCCGGGTAGTCTGGTACTGGGTCACCACCGTCTTGAAGCGGTTGATTGCGGCGGTGTAGTCGCGCTTCTGCATGTAGTAGCGGCCGACGTCCATCTCTTTACCGGCGAGCTGGTCGCGGGCGCCTTCCATCTTGGCTTTGGCGTTGGTGGCGTATTCAGAGGTCGGATATTTGCGCACCACCTCTTCAAGGGCGGCGATGGCCTTCTCGGTGCGGCCCTGGTCACGGCTGATGTCGGGAATCTGGTCGTAATGCGAGGCGGCGATCAGGTACTGCGCATAAGCCGCGTCCGGGCTGCCCGGATGCAGGGTCACATAGCGGGTCGCGGCGCCGATGCAGCCGTCGTAATCACCGGCCTGATAGGAGGCGTAGGCCGACATCAGCAGCGATTTGCGCGCCCAGTCGGAATAGGGATGCTGGCGATCGACCTCCTCGAACTTCTTGGTCGCGCCTTTGACGTCCTTCTTCTCGTTCATCAGGTACAAGCCCTCATTGTAGAGCTTGTCCGCGGGTTCATCGACGAACGTATCGTCCTTGGCCATGAACTTGTCCCAGAGTCCGCCCGTGCCGCAGCCCGCCAGGGGCAGCGCCAGCAGGACCAGCGACGCAGCGAGCCGCAATGGGCGGCCGGCCGAGATGGACTGAGGACGGAGTTCGCGCGTGAGACGCTGGTTCGACATGCTTCTTTGGAACCCGATGCCTGTGATCTGATCTACGCCGCGCACCATGACCATCGTCTCATGATCGCGAAGGAAGAGTCCTCGTGGCACGCATCACGCCGCCACGGCCTCTCTAACCGAAAACACTTCGTCAACCAACCGCATAGGCAGCCAATCCGTCCGGATTAAGGCGGGACCGAGGCTGCCGCCTCGCATCATGGTTACCGCTGCAAAAGGCGTTGGAAAAGCGGCGTAAACGGCCATCGCCCGACGAAGCTACAGGCTGCCGGCAACAATCGCTAACGATTTTCCTTTGAGAAAATCATTGCGGACACGCCGCACCGAGACGCGAAACGCTGCTCACCTGTCCAAGGATTCGAAGCTGCCTGAGCCCGATAAGCTCAGGACACGTCCGGGCCGAACGCCGGGGCGATCATGCCACCGACCATGCCGCCGACGACTTCGGCCGCCACGCGGGGACGGCGCACCGTCTCGCCTTCGACCACCCGCCAAGCGGTCCGGTCGGCCATCAGCGCGGTCAGCACGGCATGGTTCAGCTTGTGGCCGCCGCGGACGGAACGGTAGGTGCCGAGCATCGGCAGGCCGGCCAGAGCCAGATCGCCGATCGCGTCGAGCACCTTGTGCCGGACGCATTCATCGGCGTAGCGGAGGCCTTCGGGATTCAGCAGGCGGTCCTCGTCGAACACCAGCGTGTTGTCGAACGAGGAGCCCAGCGCGAAGCCGGCGTTCCACAGCCGCGACACGTCGCTCATGCAGCCGAAGGTGCGGGCGCGGGCGATCTCGCGGCGGAAGCGCTCAGGGCTCAGCTCGAAATGGTAGGCTTGGCGGCCGATCACCGGATTGGCGAAATCGATCTCGGCTTCGACCCGGAAACCGGAGTTGTTGGGGCGCAGCTCGCCCATCGAGGCGCCCATCGTCACCTGCACCGGCTTCAACACCTGGATGTAGCGGCGCGCGGCGGACTGGTTGACGATGCCAGCCTGGTCGATAGCGGCGACGAACGGCGCGGCGCTGCCATCCATGATCGGAACTTCGGGACCGTCGACCTCGATCAGAGCATTGTCGACGCCCATGCCGCGCAGCGCGGCCAGAATATGCTCGGCGGTGGAGACCAGTGGACCATTACGGTCTCCGAGTACCGTTGCCAGCTCGGTCGCAATCACCGAGCCGAAGGCCGCCAGAACCTCGCGGTCGGCGCCATCGAGACCGGTGCGGAGGAACACGATCCCCGCATCAACAGGCGCAGGCCCGATCGTCAGACTGACAGGCGCGCCAGAGTGGACGCCAACACCGGTGACGGTGGCTTGCGAACGAAGCGTTGTTTGCCGGCTGAATTTCATCGACGATCGCCCAAGACCCCGCCTGAACCCTTCATCGGCCGCCCCTCGCGAACCGACTCATTTTCAGGCATCCCCAAGTCACGACAGAACTTAACGAGCCCCCCCAAGTGCGCCAACTCACGCTTCTTTACGGATTGTTACCCCATCTCTGCCGTATTCGCGCCAACCCTTAACCAAACTGGAACGTGGCTTTAACCCTCCGCGTTCCCCATCCAAGCACCGAAACAATAATTAATCATTTAAAATCAGTTAGTTGAAGCAGGAGCCGCAGCCAGTAAAAAGGCCCGGCTCTCGCGAGCCGGGCCTGTTCAGCACCGTCGAGGCTGTAACAATTCTCAGGTTGCCTGCCGGCGAAGGAAGGCCGGGATATCCAAATGGTCGTCGCCCTGTGGCGCGGGGGACACAGGCGCGGGGCGGCCATGGACGTCCAGACCCTGCGGAGCCGGACGGCGGGCATATTCAGAGACAGGCGATTCGTGACTTGCGACCTGCTGGGCAACGTTCCGCTGCGGCTTCCGTTCCGGCAGCGGCGGCATCTGCGGCATCGCCGGAGCGGCGTTGCGACCAGACATCGGCGGCTCGCTCTCCTCGTCGCGACGGCCGAGGCCGACATTGGCGAGACGCTGCAGCAGCGACATCCGGGTCTTCTGCGGATGCTCCTCGCCCTCGTCCCCCCTCGCCTGCCGGATCTCGGCCTGGGCCGGCATCGGCAGGTCCTCGAACTTCGGCATGCGCGGCGCGCGAGTGGGAACCCGCTCGGCGGCCTGCGGGATGAAGGTCTCCGGCGGCGCCGCCGGCTCGACCGGCGCGGCGCGCTGCGCCTCCGGCTCGGGGAACAGCGACGGCTTCTGTGCGATCGGACGCACCGTGACGTCGCCATAGGAGGCGGCAGTCGGCACCGCAGCAGGCGCCGGCGCGGGCTCGCTCGCCATGGCGG
>NZ_CAFI01000449.1 GCF_000239775.1 Bradyrhizobium sp. ORS 375 | reverse complement strand
TTACAGCGAGATCGTAGCCACACGAACCGGTGTCGTCCCGGCCTAGTGCGCAATTGCGCACGCGGCGCCGGGACCCATATCGCGGAAGCTATCGAGGGACGTCACTGGTAGTTGCCTGCCTCATCCCTGCCGGTGGTTATGGGTCCCGGCTCAAGGCCGGGACAACAGCGAAGGGTGGGGCGGCAGACGGGCCAAATTCGTGCGCTGCAGACGGCGAGATCAATGCGGCGTTTGCTCAGTTGCAAAACGCCACCGCGCCGAGCGCCATCGTCACTGCGGCCTGAGTCGGATCGATCACTGGAATCCCCAGCGCATCCTCCAGGTTCTTGCGATGCCGCGCCATGCCGGCGCAGCCCATGACGATGGCGCCGGCGCCGTCCTCGTCCCGGAGCGCGCGGCCGACCATGATCATCTTCGCCAGCGTGCCTTCGCCCGACGCGGTCTCCGCCACCGTCATGTCGAGCGGCCGCTCGGCGGCCAGCCGGTCCATCAGCCCCATCTGGCGGAGATAGCGGATGTGGCGTCGGATCGAGCGCTGCGCGATGGCGAGCACGCCGAACGTGTCGGCGCGGGTCAGCGCGGTCAGCACGCCACATTCGGCGATGCCGAGCACCGGCCGCGTCGTCGCTTCGCGGCAGACATGCAAGCCAGGATCGCTGTAGCAGGCGATCACGAACGCGCTCGAGGCGTTGTCGCCCTCGACGAAGCGCCGCAGCGGCAGGGCGACGCTGTCGGCGTCCTTCTGGCTCTCGACGCCATAGGGGCCTTCCTTCAGTGTCTCGCAGACGATCTCCGGTCCCTCGGCAAACATCAGCGGCTTGAGCGCCGCGGCGAGGCCGTCGGTCACCACCTGGTTGGAGTTCGGGTTGATCACGGTGATGCGCGGGCGGGACATGGGAGCTACCTGCTTCTTCGGAGTTGACGGCGCCCGACAGGCAACCACTATGCCAGTGCGGACGCAAGGAGGCCTTCGCGGCCTCGTGCCTCCACGGCGTTCCAACTGGCAGAACTAGGAGATCGCGATGACCGAGCCGGCCTATGACCTGATCATCCGGGGAGGGCGCGTCGCCACCACCACGGATACGTTCGAGGCCGACGTCGCCGTTTCCGGCGAGACCATTGCGGCGATCGGCCGCGGGCTGGGGCCGGCGAAGCGCGAGATCGACGCGCGCGGCAGATACGTGCTGCCGGGCGGCGTCGACAGCCACTGCCATATCGAGCAGCTCTCGGCCGCCGGCATCGTCAACGCCGATACGTTCGAGAGCGCGACAACGTCCGCGGCGTTCGGCGGCACGACGAGCGTGATCTCCTTCGCCGCGCAGCATGTCGGTATGCAGCTGCCGCAGGTGCTCGAGGACTATCACGCGCTGGCGCGCAAGGGTGCGGTCATCGACTACGCGTTCCACATGATCATCGCCGATCCGACCAAGGAGACGCTGGAGCGCGACCTGCCGGTGCTGATCCGGCAGGGCCACGGCTCGATCAAGATCTTCATGACCTATGACCGGCTCAAGATCGACGACGAGCCGCTGCTCGACATCCTCGTCGCTGCGCGCGAGGGCGGCGCGATGCTGTGCGCGCATGCCGAGAACCACGGCATCATCTCCTGGATGGTGAAGCGGCTGTTGGCGCGCGGCTACACGGCGCCGAAATATCACGCGATCAGCCATGCGCGCTTCTCCGAGGCGGAGGCGTTCAACCGCCTGATCGGCATGGCGGCGCTGGTCGATCAGCCGATCATGATCTTCCACGTCTCGACGGCGGAAGGCGCCAAGGTGATCCGCCACGCGCGCGGGCAGGGGCTGAAGGTGTTCGCGGAGACGTGTCCTCAATATCTCTTCATGACCGCCGAGGATCTCGACAAGCCCGGCATCGAGGGCGCGAAGTGGATGTGCAGCCCGCCGCCGCGCCGCGCGCCGGACCAGGAGGCGCTGTGGCAGGCGCTGTCGCTCGGCGATTTGCAGACGATCTCGTCGGATCACGCGCCGTACCGCTTCGACGAGACCGGCAAGCTGCGCGCCGGCCCGAACCCGAACTTCAAGCAGATCGCCAACGGCCTGCCGGGCCTGGAGCTGCGCCTGCCGCTGCTGTTCGACGCGATGGTGTCGAAGGGCCGTCTCGGCCTCAACAAGTTCGTCGAGCTCACCGCGACGGCGCCGGCCAAGATCTACAATCTGCATCCCCGCAAGGGCGCGATCGCGATCGGGGCGGATGCCGACATCGCGCTGTGGGATCCGGACAAGCGCGTGACGATCAGCGATGCCGCCATGCACGACCTCGCCGGCTACACGCCGTTTGCGGGGCGCAGCGTGCAGGGCTGGCCGGTGACCGTGCTGTCGCGCGGCCGCGTCATCGTCGATGACGGCAAGCTGTCGGTGCAGCCCGGCTCCGGCCAGTTCCTCGCCCGCAGCGGCGGTGAGGCGGCGAAGCCGACCGGGCGGCTGGTGGCCGACATGGATCCCGAGCAGAATTTCGGGGCGACGCTGCTGTGAGCAGGGTGGGCACTGTGCGATCGTTCGTGTTGGTCTCGGTGTTTCCACATACTCAGCCGTCATGCCCGGGCTTGACCCGGGCATCCACCCGTTTCCGCGGATGCCGCTCGACGTGGATGGCCGGGACTGCGCCCGGCCATGACGCGAGGAGAGTGACGTGCTCTGATCTCGTGCATTCCCGCGTGGCTGGAGGCTTCAAATGCATGTCCTGATCTTCGGCGGCGCCGGCTTCGTCGGGCTCAACATCGCGCAAGGACTGCTCGAGCGCGGGCATGCGGTGACGGTGTTCGATGCGGCACCTCTGCCACATGCGGCGCAGCGTGCCTTCTCGCCGTTTGGCGAGCGGCTGCAGGTGATCGCGGGTGACGTCACCGATTCCAGCGCCGTTGCCGCCGCAGTCGCTGGCCGCGATGCCGTCGTCCTGGGAGCTGCGATCACCGCCGGACCGGAGCGTGACGCAGCCGACCCCGAGCGCATCCTCGCGGTGAACCTGCTCGCGCAGGTGCCGATCCTGCAGGCGGCGCGGCGCAGCGGCATCCGCCGCGTGATCAATTTGTCGTCGGCCGCGTCCTATGGTGCCAGCGGCCAGCGTTTCGCGGTGCTGGAGGAGACCACGCCGTGCGAGCCGGTGTCGCTGTATGCGATCACCAAATTTGCGTCGGAGCGCGTCGCCGCGCGGCTGTCGGATCTGTGGCAGACGGACGTGATCAGCGTGCGCCTGTCGGCGGTGTTCGGCCCGTTCGAGCGCGGCGGCGGCGTGCGCGACACACCCTCGCCGCAGGCGCTGATCGCGGCGTGCTGCGCGCGGGATGAGCCCGCGCTGCTGAACGAGCCCGGCGACAAGGACTGGGTGTATGCGGTCGATGTCGCCGATGCTGTCTGCCTGCTGCTCGAGGCCGAGAAGCCGCAGCAGACGCTCTACA
Source organism: Bradyrhizobium sp. ORS 375 (assembly GCF_000239775.1). Classification (GTDB taxonomy): domain Bacteria; phylum Pseudomonadota; class Alphaproteobacteria; order Rhizobiales; family Xanthobacteraceae; genus Bradyrhizobium. The sequence goes on along the minus strand of NZ_CAFI01000449.1, from coordinate 37,393 downwards.
ACATCTCGAATGAGGCGACGTTCACGGCCGAGGCGTGGGGCCGCGCGTTCGCGACCGGGCGGGCCGGATTTACGTGCCGGCTCGCGGAGCACGGCGAGACGCCGACCGTGCCGGTGTTCGCGCCGGTCCGCGGCCGGCTCTCGACGACGCGGCTCGCGGACGAGTTCGGCTGGCGCGCGCGGTTCGACTGCGCGGCGTCGGCCGAGCATTTCGGCCGCTGGTTCGATCAGTGCGGGAGAGACTGAGATGAGGCTGAAGGACAAGGTCGCGATCATCACCGGCGGCGGCTCGGGGATCGGGCGCGCCAGCGCCGTGATGTTCGCGCGCGAGGGCGCGCACCTGGCGCTGGTCGATCGCGATGCCGCTGGTGCGGAGGAGACGCTGTCGCTGGTGCGCAAAGCGGGCGGTGACGGCAGCGTCCATGTCGGCGATGTCGGCGACGCCGACTTCGCCAAGGCGACGATCGAGGGCGTCGCCGCGGCGCGCGGCCGGCTCGACGTGCTGATGACCGCCGCCGGCTTCTCCTGTGGCGGCACCGTCGTCACGACCGACCCCGCCGACTGGGACGCCGTGTTCCGCGCCAATGTCGGCGGCACCTGGCTGTGGGCGAAGGTCGCGGTGCCGATCATGCAGCAGCAGAAGTCCGGATCGATCATCACCGTCGCATCGCAGCTCGCGGTCGCCGGCGGCAAGGGCAACAGTGCCTATATCGCCGCCAAGGGCGCGATCATCAGCCTGACCCGCACCATGGCGGTCGACTTCGCCACCGAGGGCATCCGCGTCAACGCGCTGGCGCCGGGCGCGATCGACACGCCGCTGCTGCGCAGGAGCTTCGCGCGCCACGCCGATCCGGAGCCGGTACGCGAGGCCTCGCGCCAGCGGCACGCGATGAAGCGCTTTGGCGAGGCGGATGAGGTCGCGGCAGCCGCGCTGTTTCTTGCCAGCGACGAGGCGTCGTTTACGACCGGCGTCGTGCTGCCGGTGGATGGTGGGTGGCTGGCGGCGTAGGAGCGGGCGCAAGGTTCGACATGAGCTGTCGACGCGGCTTGATTTTTAGTTTGAAGCGAAGCCGTCGCCACGACGGCGGTGGGCTCCCCTCCCCCTTGCGGGGAGGGGTTGGGGGTGGGGGTCCCCGGGCGCTGAACTCCAATCCCCGGCCCTTCCGGAGTTGGGGTCTGAGAGCGAGGCGCTTTTCCGCGCCGCTCGATCTCCACCAACTATTCGAGCAACTCATATCGAGCGGGACTCGTGGAACCCCCACCCCCGACCCCTCCCCGCAAGGGGGAGGGGAGCTCACCGGTTGCGCGGAGAGAGGCCGGATCCGAACAGGCAAAGTCAATTACCTCTTCCCCGTCGCGCCCTTCCGATCGCGTCCGCGCAAGATATCTGCCAGCGCCGCGGCATTGCGTGACAGTGGCTCGAATCGCGGCGTCAGCAAGTATGCCCGCATCGGAGTCTTCGGCATCAGCGGGCGCGCGACGAGGTCGGGCCAGGCGCGGCCCCGCAGGACGAATTCGTCGACGACCGCAAGGCCGGCGCCGGCGCGAACCATGGCGCAGGCGTCGGGCGTGTAGCGCACGATCGTCGTGGGCTCGGGGCCGCCGGCGAGAGCCGAGGTGACGATGTGGCCGTAGGGCGTCTGCGGGCCGAAGCCGACCAGCGGATAGGGCAGCATGTCCTTCGGCCTGACGCTGCGCAGCTTCGCCAGGGCGTGACCGGCGGGCATGATCACATGCAGCGCGCCTTCCGCAATGATCTCGACCGCGACGGTGGGCTCGTCGACCGGCAGGACCGTGATGCCCAGATCGGCCCGCGCCGTGCCGAGCCGGCTGACGATCTCCAGCAGCGTCAGCGATTCGAACTCGACGCGCAGATCGGGAAAGCGGCTGCGGAGCCGCGCCAGCGCATCCGGCACCATGCCGTGGCCCGCGCTCGGGCTTGCCACCACGCGGATGGTGCCGGTGCCGCCGGCGCGCAGTTCGTCGGCGAGATCGTTGATGCGCGCGACGCCGCGGTGAATGTGCTCGACCTCGGCGAACAGCCGCTTCGCCTCGGGCGTCGGCTGCACCCGGCCGCTGATGCGCTCGAACAGCTTCAGCTTCAAGCCATCCTCGGTGTACGCCAGCAGCCGACTGATCGCCGGCTGCGACACCGACAACAGTCGCGCGGCGCCACTGATCGAGCCGGTGATCATGATGGCCCGGAACACCTCGATCTGGCGAAGATTGAGCGGCATGCGACCTCGTGTCTCGCTGCTGGTGACCGCGGACTCTAGCCGTGGCGCCCCGACCATAACAAGCTGTTATGGGCGGCGGACAAATCGGTATGGTCGGCTGCAGGGTTGCTTTGCTAAGCTTCGCGGGCCGGGTGACCTGACAGATGGAGAGAGCGTGAGCGACAGCCAACGTGTCGATCGCGATTGCGCGTGTCAATTCCGGTGTCCGGCATGAGCGACGGCCTTGCCGCGCTGAGCGCCCGGGTCCGCAGCGATCTCGCCAGGATCGCGCATCCCACAATGCCCTGGTTGACGCCAATGATCGGTCCCGACGGCCGTCCTGCGATCGACGTGCTGATCGTCGGCGGTGGACAGTCGGGTTTGGCCACGGCATTCGCGCTGCTGCGCTCGCGCGTCAGCAACATTCTCGTGCTCGACAAGGCCGAAGCGGGGCGCGAAGGGCCTTGGCTCACCTATGCGCGCATGCCGACCTTGCGCAGCCCGAAAGACTTCACCGGACCCGACCTCGACATTCCAAGCCTGACTTATCAGTCATGGCACGAGGCGAAGCTCGGCGCCGAGAGCTGGCGCGATCTTGACCTGATCCCGCGCGAATATTGGGCAGGCTATCTCGCCTGGTATCGCGAGGTGCTCGACCTTCCCGTGCGCAATGGCAGCGAGGTGGTCGACATCGCGCCGGCAGCGGGTGGTTTGCTGCAAGCAACCGTGCGCAGTCCGGACGGCGAGACGACGATCTTTGCCCGCAAGATCGTGCTGGCAACAGGGCAGGAGGGCATGGGAGACTGGAGCATCCCGGAGCCGCTGCGGCCTCTGCCGCCGACGCGCTGCGCTCATTCCGGTGCCGAGATTGATTTCGACGCTCTGCGCGGCCGACGTGTCGCAGTCATCGGCGCCGGCGCCTCGGCATTCGACAACGCCGCCGTCGTGCTCGAAGCGGGAGCAGCGCGGGTGGACCTGCTGTGCCGTCGCGCGGAAATCCAGTTGATCCAACCCTATCGCTGGCTCACCTTCCGCGGCTTCCTGCGGCACTTCTCCGAGCTCGACGATGCCTGGCGCTGGCGTTTCATGCGCGCGGTTCTCGAGCTGCGCGAAGGCTTTCCGCAGCACACCTATGACCGCTGCGCGCGCTACGCAGCCTTCCACCTGCTTGAGGGCGCGCCTGTGTCGGCCGCGCGCGAAACGGCCGACGGCGTCGTGCTGCAGACGGCGAGGGGGGAGATCAACGCTGACTTCGTGATCAGCGCGACGGGCATCTCGATCGATTTCGCGAAGCGGCCGGAACTACGGCGCTTCGCGTCGAACATCGCGCGTTGGTCCGACCGCTACACGCCCGATGCGAGCGAGCGCAACGACCGGCTCGGTGCCTTCCCCTATCTCGCCGACGACTACGCGTTGTGCGAGCGCGTCGCGGGAGAGACGCCGTGGATCAGCGACATCCACGTGTTCGCCATCGCATCCACCATGAGCTTCGGCGCGTCGGGATCGTCCATCAATGCGATGACGACGGCGGTTCCGAAGCTGGTGCACGGGCTGACGCGCGGCCTGTTCAAGGCGGACATCGAGCAGCATTGGGCGGCATTCAAGGCTTATGACGTGAAACAAGCGACCGTGCGCCGCGAGGCGAAAGGTGATTGCGCGTGATCGATCGCTTGCGCAGGTGTGTGCTTCTCGCGCTGCGTCATGCACGATCCTCTCGTCATTTCGCGTGGCACGTGATTTGCTGCTGCGCTGGCGTCGCCGGCAATCACTGGCAGTGCGTTTAGTTCCGGAATTTGAGACTACCGAAGGAACAGGGGGCGATGAGTTACATGATGTCCAAACGTTCGTTGTTTGCGGCCACCGCGTTGCTCGCGGTGACGATGGCCGCGCCATCGGCGCATGCGCAGAGCCGTGCGGAAACCCTGCGCTACGTTACCGGCGCCACCGTCAATACGCTCGATCCGAATATTCCGGGTTCGACGCGCGAGGCCTTCGCGCTGTCGATGTCGAGCTACGACCGGCTGGTGTCGTTCGGTCGCAAGCAGCTCAATGGTAAGTGGGTGTTCGATCTGGACACGATCACCGGCGAGCTCGCCGAATCCTATTCGGTCAGCCCCGATGGATTGAAGATCACCTTCAAGCTGCGCCCCGATGCCAAGTTCCAGGACGGTTCGCCGGTCACCGCCGAGGACGTCAAATGGTCGCTCGATCGCTGCGTCACGGCACCGATTCTCGGCAAGGCGCAGCTGCTGACGGGCTCGCTGACATCGGCCGATCAGTTCAAGGTCATCGATCCCCTGACGATCGAAGTGACCTTGCCGAAGCCGGACAAGCTGGCGCTGCCGAACCTCGCGACCGTCTATCCGATCATCATCAACTCCAAGCTCGCCAAGGCGCATGCCACGGCTGAAGATCCCTGGGCGCTGAACTGGACCAAGGAGAATGCGGCGGGCAGCGGCGCCTACATCGTCGAGACCTTCAAGCCCGGCGAGCAGGTGATTGCCAAGCGCAACGAGGCCTGGAATCGCGGCACGCCGGACAAGCCGGCGGCGTTCAAGCGGCTGATCATCCAGTCGGTGCCGGAGCCGGCGACGCGCGCCAACCTGGTCGAGCGCGGCGACGCCGATCTGGTGATTGACCTGCAGGCCAGCGACGTGCAGTCGCTGGAGGGCAAGGGAAAGCTGAAGGTGATCTCCACGCCGCAATACAATGCGGTGACCTTCATCTCGATGAACAACACCATCCCGCCGTTCGACAACGTCAATGTCCGCCGCGCCATCGCCGCTGCGCTGCCCTATGACGACATGTTCAAGGCCGCCTTGTTCGGCCGCGGCGCGCCGCTCTATGGCGCGACCTGGGCCGACGGCAAGCCGCCGAGCGGCGGTTATCCGATCCCGCAGCCGATCAAGCTCGACCTGGAGAGGGCCAAGGCCTATCTGAAGGACGCCGGCATGCCGGACGGCTTCTCCACCACCTTCAGCTTCAATGTCGGCCAGGCGGCGACCGCCGAGCCGATGGCCGCGCTGGTGAAGGAGTCGCTGGCCAAGATCGGCATCAAGGTCGACATCCAGAAGCTGCCGGACGCGCAGATGTCGACGGCGATCAACGAGAAGAAGCTGCCCTTCTTCATCGAGGGCATCGTCGCCTGGCTTCCCTCGACCGACTACTTCTACCGCAACTTCTACACCGGCAAGCAGCGCTGGAACTACTCCTCGACCGACAATGCCGAGCTGGAGAAGATCGCCCAGGAGGCGCGCTTCGAGGCCGACAAGGCGAAGTACGAGGCGCAGGGCAAGGCGCTGAACGCGATCCATTTCGACCAGATGTTCCAGATCCCGATCTGGCAGGCGGCGCAGGACGCGGTGATGCAGCCGACGGTGGACGGCTACGTCTACCAGTTCACGCGGCAGGTCGATTATCGTAACCTGAGCCGGAAGTAGGACGATCAGGCGGCTCAGCTTACTTCCATCGGGAGAGAAAGCCTCGCTCTTCTGAAGTTGGAACTGAAGCTCGTGCCGCGCTGCAACTGCGCTCCCTCTCCCCGTTCTTACGGGGGCGCGACGAGCTTCGCTCGCGCTGAGAGGGTTGGGGTGAGGGGCAGACGCACGGGCAGTGCACATGGTGAGACCTGTACCCCTCACCCGGATTGCATCTCTCGATGCAATCCGACCTCTCCCCGCAGGCGGGGCGAGGTGATACCAAGCGCGGCGCTCCGGTGTGCGTCGATGGTGATAAAGTTTGGGAGACGGAAGACCCATGAACACGATCGGCGCAACTCTGCTGCGGGCGGGACGACGCTTCGTCTCGTCGCTGCCGGCGCTGTTCGGCGTCCTGGTGTTCACGTTCCTGTTGATGCGCGTGCTGCCGGGGGACCCAGCCGTGTTCTTCGCCTCCGGCCCGAATGCCGGCAAGGAGGAGATCGAGGTCATCCGCCGGCAGCTCGGGCTCGACAAGCCGCTGCCGAACCAGCTCGTGATTTATCTTGCCGATGTCGGCCGCGGCAATCTCGGCCGCTCGATGATGACGGGGCAGGCCGTGGCCAAGGACCTCAAGGAGCGCCTGCCGGCCTCGCTGGAGCTGACCTTGACGGCGCTGCTGATCGCGCTGGTTTCGGCGGTGCCGCTCGGCGTCATCGCCGCACTGCGACCGGGATCGCTGGTCGATCACGGCGTGCGCCTGTTCTGCTCGCTCGGCGTCTGCGTGCCGACCTTCGTTTCGGGGCTGTTGCTGATCTACGTGTTCTATTATCTGCTCGGCTTCGCGCCGGATCCGACGGGCCGCATCGACATCTTCACCACCATGCCGCCATCGCGCACCGGGTTCCTGATCATCGACTTCCTGCTCGCCGGCGATCTCGAGGGCTGGTCGGCGGCGGCGCGGCAGCTGATGCTGCCGGCCTTCACGATGGCGCTGTTCGTGATCGCGCCGCTGGCGCGCATCACCCGCGCCTCGATGCTGGTCTCGCTCGGCAGCGACTTCGTGCGCACTGCGCGCTCGGTTGGACTGTCCTGGTGGCGCATCGTCGTCACCTATGCCTTGAGGAACGCGATTCTGCCGGTCATCACCATCGCCGGCATCGTGTTTTCGACCATGCTCGGCGCCAACGTGCTGGTGGAGAAGGTGTTCTCCTGGCCCGGCGTCGCCTCCTATGCGCTCGATGCGCTGCTGGTGTCCGACTACGCGCCGGTGCAGGGCTTCGTGCTGCTGATGGCGACGATCTTCGTCATCGTCAATCTGCTGGTCGATCTGCTCTACGGCATCGCCGATCCCCGGGCCACGGTGGCATGAGCATGACCACGATCGAGACCTCATCGACGCTGCGTCACACCGCCTTCGTGCTGCGCGGCAATCCGGTGACGGCGATCGCAGCCGGCGGCGCGCTGCTGCTGGCGCTGATGGCAATCTTTGCGCCGTGGCTCGCGCCCTACGATCCCATCGCCTCCGACGTGCCTGCGGCGCTGCAGCCGCCGAGCTCGGCACATTGGTTCGGCACCGACCAGCTCGGCCGCGACGTGCTGAGCCGCCTGATCGTGGCGAGCCGGCTCGACCTCACCATCGCCGTGACGGCGGTCGCGGTGTCCTTCGCGATCGGCTCGGTGATCGGCGCGCTGTGCGGCTATGCCGGCGGCCGGCTCGACAAGGCGGTCGGCCGCTTTGTCGACGTGCTGATGGCGTTCCCGCTGTTCGTGTTGGCGATGGCCATGGTCGCCGCACTCGGGAATCGCGTCGAGAACATCGTGATCGCGACCGCGATCATCAACTTGCCGTTCTACATCCGCTTCGCCCGCGCCGAGGTGAACATCCGCCGCAACCTCGGCTGGGTCGAGGCCGCGCGCGCCTGCGGCGAGAGCCATGTCGCTGTCGTGCTGCGGTTCCTGCTGCCGAACGTGCTGCCGGCGATGGCGGTGCAGATGTCGCTCAATCTCGGCTGGGCGATCCTCAACGCCGCGGGCCTCTCCTTCATCGGCCTCGGCGTCAAGCCGCCGACGCCGGAATGGGGCATCATGGTCGCCGAGGGCGCGCGCTTCATCTCCACCGGGCGCTGGTGGCTCGTGGCGTTCCCCGGCCTCGCGCTGATGAGCGCCGTGCTGTGTTTCAATCTGCTCGGAGATGGTCTGCGCGACATCCTCGATCCCCGGATGCGCACATGACGGCGGATCTGAAAATGATCGGTGTGGCGCATCCGAGGATGCGCACATGACGGCGGATCTGAAAATGATCGGTGTGGCGCGTCCGAGGATGCGCACATGACCGCATCTGCAAGCAAGTCGCCGCTGCTCGAGGTCGAGAACCTCAAGGTCACCTTCTCGACCCGTCGCGGCCTCGTCGAAGCGGTGCGCGGCGTGTCGCTGTCGCTGCAGCCGGGCGAGATGCTCGGGCTGGTCGGCGAGAGCGGCTCCGGCAAGTCAGTGACCGGCTTTGCCATCACCCATCTGCTCGACAAGGCCGGCCGTATCACCGAGGGCCGCATCCGCTTCAAGGGCCAGGACATCACCCGCGCCGGCGGCGCCGATCTGCGCAGCCTGCACGGCGCGGCGATGGCGATGATCTTCCAGAATCCGCGTGCTGCGCTCAACCCGATCCGCACCGTCGGCCAGCAGATCGCCGATGCGATCCTCGCCCATCGCCGGCTGTCGCGTCAGGAGGCGCAGGCCGAAGCGCTGAGCCTGCTCAAGGCCGTGCAGATCCGTGATCCCGAGCGGCGCATGAGCGCCTATCCGCACGAGCTCTCCGGCGGCATGTGCCAGCGGGTGATGATCGCGATCGCGATCTCCTGCAGCCCGCAGTTGCTCATTGCCGACGAGCCGACCACCGGCCTCGATGTCACGACGCAGAAGGTGGTGATGGATCTTCTTGCGAAGATCGCCACCGAGCGCGGCATGGCGACGATCCTGATCACACATGATCTGGGCCTTGCCGCGCGCTACTGCGCCCGCGTGGTGGTGATGGAGCAGGGCAGGCTGGTCGAGGAGGCGGCGCCGCTGACGCTGTTCCATCGGCCGCAGCATCCCTACACCAAGCGGCTGGTCGCGGCCTCGCCGACGGCGACCTCGCGCATCGAGGACCTCGTGCCCGGCGGCGAGCGTATTCCGCTGGTCGAGGTGACCGAGCTGCCGCCGGCACCGCACGGCACGCCGCTGCTGCTGGACGTGAAGAACATCGTCAAACGCTTCGACGACGGCACGATTGGCGTGGCCGATTTTTCGATGGCGATGCGCGGCGGCGAAAGCGTCGGCCTGGTCGGCGAGAGCGGCTCGGGCAAGAGCACGACCTCGCGCATGATCTGTCGCCTGATCGACCCGAGCGAGGGCGAGATCCTGTTCGATGGCCAGGCGATCGGCGGGATTCCGGCGCGCGACTTTCATCGCTCCGAGCTGCGCAAGGACATCCAGATCGTCTTCCAGGATCCGAACGACAGCCTCAATCCGCGCTACACCGCGTTCGACTGCATTGCCCATCCGCTGTTGCGGCTGATGAACATGCGCGCCGGCGACAAGCTGCGCCAGCGTGTCGAGGAATGCGCCGAGCGCGTCGGGCTGCCGCGCGAGCTGCTGTCGCGCTTTCCGCACCAGCTCTCCGGCGGCCAGAAGGCTCGCGTCGGCATCGCCAGGGCGATCGCCTGCAAGCCGCGGCTCCTCGTGCTGGACGAGCCGACAGCCGCGCTCGACGTCTCCGTGCAGGCCGTGGTGCTGCAGCTTCTCAATCGTCTGCGGCGCGAGGACAATCTCGCCTTCCTGTTCGTCAGCCACGACCTCAACGTCGTGCGCATGATGTGCGACCGCACCATCGTGCTGCGCACCGGCGCCATCGTCGAGCAGGGCGAGAGCGGGGCGCTGTTCGCCAATCCCCAGACCGACTACACCCGCGAACTGGTCGATGCCGTCCCGCACATCGCCCCGCCCATGGCAGTGGCGACGGCCTGAGCTTAGCCATAACAATCGATTATGGACGGCGGACAACTTGGTATTGGGGGCATTGCCGCCCATCCTGTTAGTTTGCAGGCATCATAAATCGATCACCGACAAAGGCCTCCGCGCGCGTCATGACGAAGCTGATCACCACGTTGCAGGGTCTCGTCGGTACCTCACATGTGCTGACCGCCCCTGAGGATCAGGCGAGTTATCTGCGCGACTGGCTCGGCAAATATCATGGCGCGGCGATCGCTGTGGTGCGGCCCGGGTCGACGGCCGAGGTCGCGGCCGCCATGACGGCTTGCGCCGAGGCGCGCGTCGCCGTCGTGCCGCAGGGCGGTCATACCAGCCTGTCCGGCGGCGCCACGCCGGATGCAAGCGGGAGCGCGATCGTGCTGTCGCTGTCGCGCATGAACCGTATCCGCGCGGTCGATCCGATCGGACAGACCATGGTGGTCGACGCCGGTGTCGTGCTCACCAAAGTGCAGGAGACGGCGCGCGAAGCGGGCCTGTTCTTTCCGCTCAGCCTCGGCTCCGAAGGCAGCTGCACCGTCGGCGGCAATCTCGCGGCCAATGCCGGCGGCGTCGCCGTCTTGCGTTATGGCGTGATGCGCGAGCTGACGCTCGGCCTGGAAGTGGTGCTGCCGGATGGCCGCATCTGGGACGGCCTGCGCGCCTTGCGCAAGGACAACACCGGCTATGCGCTGCGCGACCTGTTCATCAGTTCGGAAGGGACGCTCGGCATCATCACGGGTGCGGTGCTCAAGCTGTTTCCGCAACCGACCGCCCGCGCCACGGCCTTCGTCGCGGTGGCCGATGCGGCTGCCGCGCTCAAGCTGCTGCAGCGGTCGCGCGCCCGTTGCGGCGATCGCCTGACGGCGTTCGAATTCCTGACCGCGGCGACGCTCGAGATGATCACGCGGCAGATGCCGGATGCGCGGCTCCCATTCCCGGCGTTGCCTGAGGCGGCTGTGCTGATCGAGCTCAGCGATATCGGCAAGGAGGCCGCGCTGACGGCGCGCCTCGAAGTCACGCTCACCGACGCCATGGCGGAGGGTCTCGTCTCCGACGCCGTCGTCGCCCAGGACGGCGCCCAGGCCAAGGCATTCTGGCGCGTGCGGGAGAGCGTGTCGGAAGCGCTGGTGCGCGAGGGCAAGGCCCTGAAGCACGACATTTCGGTGCCCGTCGCAGAAATCGCCGATTTCGTCGCGGTGATGGACGCGGCGGTCGGCGCCGCGCTGCCGGGCATCCGGCCCATGGTGTTCGGCCATCTCGGCGACGGCAATTTGCACTACAATCTGATGCGACCGCTCGACATGAGCGAGGACGAGTTTTATCGGCACGGCCCGCGCATCACCCGCCTCGTCCACGACGAGATCACTAGCCGCCGCGGCTCGATCAGCGCCGAGCACGGCATCGGCCAGCTCCGCACCTCCGAGATGCCCTTATGCAAGCCGCCACTCGAGCTGGAGCTGATGCTCAAGATCAAGCAGACGCTCGATCCGCACGGACTGATGAACCCGGGCAAGCTGCTGTCCGGCAGTCTAGTTTAGCGCCGGGTCGCGATCTCAATCCGCCTCGACCAGGATCGAAGCCATCATCGGCCAGCCGACACGTTTTCCCTTCGGGCTGTCGTTCTGGATGAGGTAGCGCACGGCGTTGTCGATCGACGCACGCTGCGGGTGAGCTCGGTGGTCGCTGCGAGGCTCATGGCGGTTCCCTTCGCGATGCCGAACGATGAGCGCGCCAGCGGCATGCCGCAGCGCTGCGCGATCACCGATTGTTTGTTCGGCATCTTTGACGGCCAAGGTTCCTTTCGCAGCCTCGGCCGCCCACGCCCGCGCGGAATCGCGATCAGCGCGCGGCGCGGCGGGTCTGCGCCACTGTGGCCCGCACTCCTGCCGTGAGCAGACTGTCCAACGCTGTTTCGACCGCCCCGGCGAAGCGAGGATTGCTCGGCAGCTCGCGGCCGAACACCGATGCGAGCGACAGCAGCGCCGGTGCGAGCCGATTGGCGAGCGGTCCCGCCTGATCGGCCAGCGCGCGCAGCTGCGACGACAGCGGATCGCGCAGCGCGATGGGCTGGCCATGCTCGTCTGTGCCGCTGACATAGCGCATCCATCCCGCAACGGCGAGGGCGAGACGCGTGATCGGAAGCCCACGCGCGAGCCGGTCGCTGATCGTGCCGAGCAGGCGCTGCGGCAGCTTCTGGGTGCCGTCCATCGCGATCTGCACGGTGCGGTGCTTGAGCGCGGGATTGCGAAAGCGCTGCAGCAGCGCCGCGCGATAGGCGGTGACGTCGAAACCGCCGAGCGCTGGCAAGGTCGGCGTCACCTCCTCGCGCATCATCTCCTCGACCAGACCGGCGAGATCCGGCTCGGCCATCGCCTCGGCGACGGTTTGACAGCCCATGAGATGGCCGAGATAGGCGAGCGTCGAATGCGCGCCGTTGAGCAGCCGCAGCTTCATCAGCTCGAACGGCGCGACGTCGTGCACGAACTGCGCGCCACTGATGTCCCAGGCCGGGCGCTCGCCGCCGAAAGTGTCCTCGATCACCCATTGGCTGAACGGCTCGGTGACGACAGGCCAGGCATCGTCGAGGCCGAGCGCGGCGCTGACCTCGGTGCGGTCCGCATCCGTGGTGGCCGGCACGATGCGGTCGACCATGGTCGAGGGGAAGCGGACGGTGTCCGCGATCCACCGCGCGAGATCGCGGTCGAGCAACTCGGCAAAGGCGATGACGAGGCCGCGCAAGGTGTGGCCATTGGCCGGAAGATTGTCGCAGGCCAGCACGGTGTAGGGCGGCAGGCCAGCCTGGCGCCGCAGCCGCAGGCCGCCGACGATGAAGCCGAGCGTGCTGCGCGGCTGACCGGGGTTGAGGCTGTCGTGCCGGATGTCGGGATCGTCGGCACGCAGCGCGCCGGTGGCCGGATCGTGGCTGTAGCCCTTCTCGGTGACCGTGGTGGAGACGATGCGCACGGCCGGATCGGCGAGACGCGCGAGCAGGCCGGCCGGATCCTCCGGCGCGACGGCAAGGCCGGTGAGCGCACCGATCACGCGGCGCTGATCACCAGTGCCGTCGCTCGCCGTCACGCTGTACAGCCCGCGTTGCGGCTGCAGCGCATCGCGGGTGTCGGGCGAGCGCAGGGAGACGCCGAGGATGCCCCAGCGCGGATCGTCCCGCAGCAGCGCATCGGTGTAGACCGCCTGATGGCCCCTGTGGAAGGCGCCGAGCCCGAGATGGATGATGCCGGTCGCGACCGCCGTGCGGTCGTAATTCGGCTTGAGAATGCCGGCGGACAGGCGGTCGAGCGTCGAGGGGCTGAGACGATCCATGCGGGGCCTTGCAAGATGAGCCGGACTTTGTGGCATTCGGTCTATTGTGCTTGAACATGTCGAACGCCGTGGCGTAGGCGTCAAGCCGGAAGCGGTGAATGATCAGCCGCTCCGGCTGCAGAGAGGTGGACGATATGCAACAGACGTGGCGCTGGTTCGGACCGGATGATCCCATCACCTTGCCGCAGGTCCGCCAGACCGGCGCGACCGGCATCGTGACGGCGCTGCATCACATTCCCTATGGCGTGGTGTGGAGCACGGACGAGATCATCAAGCGTATCGGTCTGATCGAAGGTGACTCATCGCTGCGGTTGCGCTGGAGCGTGGTCGAGAGCCTGCCGGTGTCGGAAGCGATCAAGCTCGGCGAAGGCGATCTGACATCGCTGTTCGACAACTACCGGCAGTCGCTGCGAAACCTCGCCGGCTGCGGCATCACCACGGTCTGCTACAATTTCATGGCGGTGCTGGACTGGACCCGCACCGAGCTCGCCTTCCGCCTGCCGGGCGGCGCGACCGCGCTGCGGTTCGATGCCGACCGCCTCGCCGCCTTCGATTGCTATATCCTGCAGCGTCCCGGCGCCGAGGCCGAGTTCTCGTCCGACGTGCTCGACCGCGCGAAAACCTGGGTGGCGCAGGCCTCGGAATCCGACAAGGACCGGCTGCTCGCGACCATCATGGCGGGGCTGCCCGGGGCCTATGATCGCTATGACGTGCCCGGCGTGCGCCGGATGCTGGACAAGTATCGCGGCATCGGCCATGCCGAGCTGCGCGCCAACTACGCGCGCTTCCTGCGCGAGGTGGTGCCCACGGCGGAGGAATGCGGCGTCAGCCTGTGCGTGCATCCCGACGATCCGCCGCGCGATCTGTTCGGTCTGCCGCGCGTGGTGTCGTCAGCCGACGATCTCCAGTTCATCGTCGATGCCGCACCGTCAAAGGCCAACGGCCTCACCTTCTGCACCGGCGCGCTCGGGGCCGGCGGCCAGAACAACGTTCCGGCGCTGGCGGAGCGCTTCGCTCCGCAGATCCGCTTCGTGCATCTGCGCAACGTGACCAAGATGCTCGACGGCTCGTTCATGGAGGCGGAGCATCTGCGCGGCGATGTCGACATGGTTAACGTCGTCACGACGCTGCTGAAGGAGCAGGCCCGCCGCAAGGCCGAGGGCGAGCCGGACTGGCGCATCCCGTTCCGGCCCGATCACGGCCACGAGCTGGCCGACGACATCGGCCGCGGCACGCATCCCGGTTATCCGCTGGTCGGGCGCCTGAAGGGCCTTGCCGAAATCCGCGGCGTCATGACGGCGGTTGCGGCCATCAACCGCTTGCCGGTCTGATCGCGTCGTGGTCTAGGATCGGCGGACAAGACCAGACAGGGAGAACCGCCCGATGCGTGCCGTCGTGATTCACGCGCCCAGGGATCTGCGCATCGACAGCTTCCCGGATCCCGCACCGGGGCCGGGCGAGGTCCGGGTGAAGATCGAGGCCGGTGGCATCTGCGGCTCGGACCTGCATTATTACCATCATGGCGGTTTCGGCACCGTGCGCATCAAGCAGCCGATGGCGCTGGGCCATGAGATTGCAGGCCACGTGGCCGCGGTCGGCCCCGGCGTGACCGGCCTGTCGGAAGGCACCCGCGTCGCCGTCAATCCGAGCCTGCCTTGCGGCACGTGCTCCTACTGTCGCGAGGGCCTGCGCAACCAGTGCCTGGACATGCGCTTCATGGGCAGCGCGATGCGCGATCCTCACGTGCAGGGCGGTTTCCGCGAATTCGTCACCGTCGATGCCTCGCAGGCGGTGCCGATCGCGCCATCGCTGTCACCAGGCGAGGCCGCGATGGCTGAGCCGCTGTCGGTGTGCCTGCATGCCGCGCATCAGGCCGGCGCGCTGCTGGGCAAGCGCATATTGGTCACAGGCTGCGGTCCGATCGGCGCGCTCTCGATCCTGGTCGCGCGCTACGGCGGCGCGGCCGAGATCGTCGCTACCGATGTCGCCGAAGCGCCGCTCGCGGTGGCACGCAAGCTCGGCGCCAGCCATGCCTTGAATGTCGGGGCTGATCCGGCAGCGCTCGATCCGTGGCGCGCGGGGAAGGGCACGTTCGACGTGCTGTTCGAGGCCTCCGGCAACCAGGTCGCGCTGCGCTCCGCGCTCGACGTCATGAGGCCGGGCGGCGTCATCGTCCAGCTCGGGCTCGGCGGCGAGATGACCTTGCCGGTCAACACGCTGGTCACGAAGGAGCTGCAATTGCGCGGCACGTTCCGGTTCGACCGTGAGTTCGCGCTGGCGCTGCGGCTGATGGGCGAGGGACTGCTGGACGTCAAGCCGCTGATCTCGGCGACGTTGCCATTCCAGGAGGCAATTTCCGCCTTCGAGCTCGCCAGCGATCGTAGCCGGTCGATGAAGGTTCATTTGACGTTTTGATCGTGGGATTGACGCCGATGAGAGTCGCCTGCATCGGAGAGTGCATGGTGGAGTTCGCGCAGGAGGATGGCTCGCTGTTCAGGCGCGGCTTCGGCGGCGACACGCTCAACACGGCGCTCTATTTGTCGCGGCTCGGCGTGCCCACCTCCTACGTGACGGCGCTCGGCGACGATCCGCTGAGCGCGACGATGCTGAAGGCTTGGCAGGCGGAAGGCATCGACACCTCCGAGGTGCTGCTCGTCGAAGGCCGCGTGCCCGGCCTCTACATGATCGAGCGCGACGCCCGGGGGGAGCGCAGCTTCCTCTATTGGCGCGATCGCGCGCCGGCGCGCGAGCTGTTCGACCGCGCCGACCGCGACATGCTCGACCGGCTCTCGCGCTTCGAGTGGATCTACCTCTCCGGCATCAGCCTGTCGCTGTATGGCGAGACCGGCAAGGCCAAGCTGCGCGAGTTGCTCACGGTCGCGCGCAAGCGCGGGGCGCGCGTGGTGTTCGACGGCAACTACCGGCCGCGCGGCTGGGCCAGCCGCGAGGTGGCGCAGCGCGCGTTTCGCGCCATCCTGCCGCTGGTCGACATCGCGCTGCCGACGCTCGAGGACGAGCAGATGCTGTTCGGCGATGCCGACGCCTCGGTCTGCCTGCGCCGCTTTAAGGACGCGGGCGTGAGCGAGGTGGTGGTCAAGCGCGGCCCCCGCGGTTGTCTGATTCACGCCGATGGCGTGCTGGTCGATATCGCGCCGCCCGCCGTGCTGCAGCCGATCGACACCACGGCGGCCGGCGATTCCTTCAACGCGGGCTATCTGGCCGCACGGATCAACGGCGCGCCGCCGCGCAAAGCGGCGTTGGCGGGGCATCGGCTGGCCGGCGCCGTGATCATGGCGCCGGGCGCCGTGATCCCGGCGACCGCGATGCCGCGGGACATTCTGACATTGAGCGAGGCGTGATGAGCAGTTCGGACAAGCGCGCGAGGCTCGAGGCGGTGTTTGCGCTGGCGCCGGTGATCCCGGTGATCACGATCGACGACGCTTCGCAGGCCGTGCCGCTCGCGCGGGCGCTCGTCAGCGGCGGCCTGCGTGTCATCGAGATCACCTTGCGCACGCAGGCAGGCTTCGATGCGGCGCGCGCCATCATCAGCGATGTGCCGGAGGCGAAGGTCGGCATCGGCACCGTGCTGACGCCCGCTGACTACGAGCATGCGGCGAAGCTCGGTGCAGCGTTTGCGATCAGTCCGGGGATGTCGATCGATCTGCTCGAGGCCGCCAACGCCGGCGAGCTGCCGTTCGCGCCGGGCATCCAGACGCCCTCCGACCTGATCGCCTGCGTGACGCGCGGCTATGAGCTGGTCAAGTTCTTCCCCGCAGTGCCCGCCGGTGGACTCGCGGCCCTCGATGCGCTGGCTGGTCCGTTCCCGAATGTGCGCTTCTGTCCGACCGGCGGCATCAACGCCGGCAACGCGGCGCAATGGCTCGCACACAAGAAGGTCGTTGCGATCGGCGGCTCCTGGGTGGCGCCCGCGGCCGACATCAAGGCTGGCGCGTGGGCTGTGATCGAGCAGCGTGCGCGCGAGGCAACGCGGCTGCGCTGAGGCGTCTTCACCAGCTTCCAATCGATGCGAGGCCTGCAGCTAATTTGCTGCAGCGCACAGGCATGAGCAGGCGTGTGCCGAATGCAGGCTGCTCAAAAAGTATTACAG
This sequence comes from Bradyrhizobium sp. ORS 375, assembly GCF_000239775.1. Lineage (GTDB taxonomy): Bacteria > Pseudomonadota > Alphaproteobacteria > Rhizobiales > Xanthobacteraceae > Bradyrhizobium. The sequence goes on along the minus strand of NZ_CAFI01000449.1, from coordinate 20,322 downwards.
TCAAATAATATGACTAGTCAGGCCAGAGGTTCCGTGGAATAACGAACCCGTCAGTCCTTTGAGCTGGCGAGAACGGTGCGAAGACACCGCTATCAAGCGGCGCCGCATCAACAGATACTTTGTGGGAGAGAACGTCTGATGACCCTGAAAGCCCTCTTTGCGGCCTCGGCAACGGCCGCCTTGCTGCTCGCGACCTCCGCCAGTGCCGCGGAGCTGACCGTCGGCTTTTCGCAGATCGGATCGGAATCCGGCTGGCGCGCCGCCGAGACCTCCGTCTCGAAGTCGGAAGCCGCCAAGCGCAAGATCAACCTGAAGATCGCCGACGCCCAGCAGAAGCAGGAAAATCAGATCAAGGCGATCCGCTCCTTCATCGCGCAGGGCGTGGACGCAATCTTCCTCGCGCCGGTCGTCGCCTCCGGCTGGGACGCCGTGCTGAAGGAAGCCAAGGAAGCCAAGATCCCGGTCGTGCTGCTCGACCGCGACATCGATCCCTCGGGCAAGGACCTCTATTTGACGGCCGTCACCTCCGACAGCGTGCATGAAGGCGCGGTCGCCGGCGAGTGGCTCGCCAAGACCGTGGCCGGCAAGGACTGCAACGTCGTCGAGCTGCAGGGCACGGTCGGCGCCAGCGTCGCCACCAACCGCAAGAAGGGTTTTGACTCCGTCGTCGCCAAGAACGCCAATTTGAAGGTCGTGCGCAGCCAGACCGGCGAGTTCACCCGCGCCAAGGGCAAGGAAGTGATGGAGAGCTTCATCAAGGCCGAGAACGGTGGCAAGTCGATCTGCGCCGTCTACGCCCACAACGACGACATGATGGTCGGCGCGATCCAGGCGATGAAGGAAGCCGGCCTGAAGCCGGGCAAGGACATCCTGACCGTCTCGATCGACGCGGTGCCGGACATCTTCAAGGCGATCGCCGCCGGCGAAGCCAATGCGACCGTCGAGCTGACGCCGAACATGGCCGGCCCGGCCTTTGATGCCATCGTTGCCTTCAAGGAGAAGGGCACGGTTCCGCCGAAGTGGATCCAGACCGAGTCGAAGCTCTATACGTCGGCCGACGAGCCGATGAAGGTCTACGACAGCAAGAAGGGCCTGGGCTACTAAGTCCCGGTCTGTGCTGTTGCCGTCGTCCTGGCGAAAGTCAGGACCCATAGCCACCAACGCTGATGAGGCCCACGGCATTGGCCAAGTGCCTCGATCGACCAATCCGCGGTATGGATCCCGGCGCTCGCCGGGACGACGGAGGTAGATCGCTGACGCCCGAACTTTTCGCGGGCGTCAGCTTTCCGGATGTTGGCCAAGTAGCCCGTGTAGTTCGTCATGTCAGATTTTTCAGCTCCGCCGGCCACGCGTCCAGCCCTGCTGGACATCCGTGGCCTGTCGAAGAGCTTCGGTACGCTGAAAGCGCTCGATGGCGTCGACTTCACGCTGGGTGAGGGCGAGATCCACGCGCTGCTGGGCGAGAATGGCGCCGGCAAGTCGACCCTGATCAAGGTCGTCACTGGCGTGTTCGCGCGCGACGCCGGCACAGTGCGGCTCGCTGGCCGCGAGATCGCGCCGCGCTCGGCCAAGGATGCCGTGGATGCGGGCATTGCCACCGTCTATCAGGAAGTGAACCTGCTGCCGAACCTGTCGGTGGCGCAGAACCTGTTTCTCGGCCGCCAGCCGACGCGCTTCGGGGTCGTGCGCGAGGGCGAGATGAAGCGGCGTGCGCGTGCGCTGCTGCTCGACTACGGTCTCGACATCGATGTCGGCGCGCCGCTTTCGAGCTACTCGGTTGCGGTCCAGCACATCACGGCCATCGCGCGCGCGGTCGATCTGTCGGCGCGCGTGCTCATTCTCGACGAGCCGACCGCGAGCCTCGATCGTCACGAGGTCGAGATCCTCTTCAACGTGATGCGCAAGCTGGCGGATCGCGGCATCGGCATCGTCTTCGTCAGCCATTTCCTCGATCAGGTCTATGAGATCTGCGACCGCGTCACCGTGCTGCGCAACGGCCGGCTGATCGGCTCGCGCGACATCGCCGACCTGCCGCGGCTCGACCTCATCCGCATGATGCTGGGCCGCGAGCTCGCCGAGACCACCCATGAGAGGGCCGCGAGCCAGCCCGACACGGCCCGCGAGGTCTGCGTCAGCTTCAAGCGATACGGCAAGCAGGGCTATGTCGCGCCGTTCGATCTGGAGCTCCGCTGCGGCGAAGTCGTCGGGCTCGCCGGCCTGCTCGGCTCCGGCCGCACCGAGACGGCGCGGCTGGTGTTCGGCGCCGAGCGCGCCGATAGCGGCGAGGCCACGATCGACGGCAAGGCGATCAAGTTGAACTCGCCGCGCGATGGCGCAGGCTTCGGCTTCGGTTACTGCCCGGAGGAGCGCAAGACCGAGGGCATCGTCGCCGATCTCACGGTGCGCGAGAACATCGTGCTGGCGCTGCAGGCGCGGCGCGGGCTGCATCGTCCGCTGTCGCGGCGCGAGCAGGACGAGATCGCGATGCGCTACATCCGCATGCTCGACATCCGCCCGCCGGATCCGGAGCGGCCGATCGGGCTGCTGTCGGGCGGCAATCAGCAGAAGGCGCTGCTCGCGCGCTGGCTGGCGACATCGCCGAAGCTGCTGGTGCTGGACGAGCCGACCCGCGGCATCGATGTCGGCGCGCACGCCGAGATCATTCGGCTCGTCCGCGAACTGTGCGACCAGGGTCTTGCGTTGCTCGTCATCTCATCGGAACTGGATGAGATCGTCACCTACTCGAATCGCGTCGTGGTGCTGCGCGATCGCGAACATGTCGAGGAGCTGAAGGGCGACGCGATCGAGGTCTCCAGCATCCTCGCGGCGATCGCCGCCGACACTGCGCCGGCGCGCGAGGTCGCATCATGATGCTTCGCATTCCCCGCCGCGGCTTTGCGCAGGTTCTGGCATTGATCGTCATCCTGATGATCAATCGTCTGGTATCGCCGCAGTTCTTCAACCTGCACCTGCAGGACGGCCGGCTGTTCGGCAGCGTGATCGACGTGCTCAACCGCGGCACGCCCGTAGCGCTGTTGTCGCTCGGCATGGTGCTGGTGATCGCGACCGGCGGTATCGATCTGTCGGTCGGCGCCGTCATGGCGATCGCCGGAGCCACGGCGGCGAGCCTCGCCGACACCCATTCGCTGCCGGTCGTGCTCGCCTCCGCGCTTGCCGTCGGCCTGACGTGCGGATTGTGGAACGGCATCCTCGTCGCCGTGCTGCGCATCCAGCCGATCGTCGCCACCCTGATCCTGATGGTCGCGGGCCGCGGCATCGCGCAGCTCATCACCGAAGGGCGCATCGTCACCTTCACCTCGCCGGATTTGGTGTGGATGGGCAATGGCGCCGTGCTCGGCCTGCCGACACCGGTGGTGATCGCCTTGGGCATGCTGCTGGTGACGGCGGCGGTCGTACGCGGCAGCGCGCTCGGGCTCCTGATCGAGGCGACCGGCGGCAATGCCCGCGCCAGCGAACTGTCGGGCGTCGGCACGCGCGCGATGATCCTCTCGGTCTATGTCTGGTGCGGCCTGTGTGCGTCGCTGGCAGGCGTGATCGCCGCGGCTGATATCATGGGCGCTGACGCCAACAACGCCGGTCTCTGGCTCGAGCTCGACGCGATCCTCGCGGTTGTGATCGGCGGCACCTCGCTGTTCGGCGGCCGCTTCAGCCTGGTGCTGGCGGTGGCCGGCGCACTGATCATCCAGGCCATGAATACCGGCATTCTCCTCTCAGGCTATCCGCCGGAGCTCAATCTGCTGGTCAAGGCCGTCGTCGTGCTGGCCGTGCTGCTGGCGCAGTCGCCGCGGCTCGGCGATCTCTCGCGCTTCACCGCGCGCTGGCGGAGGACGAAGTCATGAAAGCCTCGACCTCGGTTGCGATCACCGCCTTCGTGCTGGTCGCCGGCTTCGCGCTCTGCGCGCTGCAGTTCCCGAACATCGCCTCGACCCGCGTCGTCGCCAATCTGCTCACCGACAACGCCTTCCTCGGCATCGTCGCGGCCGGCATGACCTTCGTCATCATCTCCGGGGGCATCGACCTGTCGGTCGGCTCGGTGATCGGCTTCACCACCGTGTTCACGGCGCTCGCGATCGAGCGCTGGGGCATTCCGCCGCTCGCCGCCTTCGCGATGGTGCTGGTGCTGTGTGCGCTGTTTGGCGCCGCGATGGGCACCGTCATCCACGTCTTCGAGCTGCCGCCCTTCATCGTGACGCTCGCCGGCATGTTTTTGGCGCGCGGCATCAGCTTCCTTTTGTCGACCGAGTCGATTCCGATCACCGCGCCGATCTACAGCGCCGTTTCGGATTTTGCGATCAGATTGCCGGGCGGCGGGCGGCTCACCGCGATCGCGATTGCGATGCTGGTGATCCTGGTGCTGTGTGCGCTGCTGCTGCACCTGACGCGGTTCGGCGCCAACGTTTATGCGCTCGGCGGCAGCCGCGCCGCGACGGCGCTGATGGGCATCCCGGTCGGGTCGATGACGATCCGAATCTATATGCTGTCCAGCGTGCTCGCGGGCCTCGCCGGCATCGTCTTCTCCTTTTATACGGCCGCCGGCTATTCGCTGTCGGCGGTCGGTGTCGAGCTCGATACCATCGCGGCCGTCGTGATCGGCGGAACTTTGTTGACGGGCGGGCAGGGCTCCGTCATCGGCACCTTCCTTGGCGTCCTGATCCAGGGCATGATCCAGACCTACATCAATTTCGACGGCACGCTGTCGAGCTGGTGGACCAAGATCGCCACGGGGGTTCTGTTGTTCGTCTTCATTGCGCTGCAGCAAGGTCTGATGGCGCTCGCGCGCCGCTCATCTCTCAAACCGGCTGGCGCCAAGCCGGCTGGGGCGCCGACATGACGTCGCCGCATATCGTTTCGATTCCGACCCGGCGCGCCCATTCCAACCACGCCGAGGTCGCCCGCAGCATCGGCATCGACATCATCTCGGGCCGGCTCGGCGAGGGCGCACGGTTGCCGGGCGATGCCGAGCTGACGGCGACGTTCGGGGTCTCCAGGCCGGTGCTGCGCGAGAGCGTCAAGACGCTGGTGGCCAAGGGCCTGCTCTCGACCAAGGCGCGCGTCGGCACCGTCGTGCGCGAGCGCTCCGCCTGGAACATGTTCGACCCGGACGTGCTGGCGTGGCACCTCGACGCCGGCATCGACAAGCGCTTCCTCGCCGACCTCGCCGAGATCCGGCTTGCGATCGAGCCACGCGCGGCAGCGCTCGCGGCCGAACGCCGCAGCGAGGACGACGTCGCCGCCATGCGCACGGCGATGGCGAAGATGGAGCGCGAGCCGTCGACCTCGGTCGCCTTCGCCGACGCCGACCTCGCCCTGCACATCGCGATCGCCAATGCGTCCGGCAATCCCTTCATGCGCTCCATCGGCGCGGTCATCGAGGCGGCACTGCGTGCCTCCTTCGTCTTGAGCGCCCCGGTCGAGACCGCCGATCGCGACACCGTGCTGGTCTGGCACCAGCGCATCATTGATGCGATCGCCAATGGAGATCCCGAGGGCGCCTCGGAGGCTATGATCGAAGTCATCTACAACGGCCGGCGGCGTCATGCGCAATCGGCCGCACGAACGGACCAGGAATGAGCAACGACAAATCAGACAAGCAGCTGCGCAGCCAGGCGTGGTTCGGCCGCCAGGACAAGATGGGCTTCTATTATCGCTCATTCCTGAAGAATAGCGGCACGCCCCAGGACCGCTTCGAAGGCCGTCCGGTGATCGGCATCTGCAACACCTGGTCGGAGCTGACGCCCTGCAACGCGCATTTCCGCGTCATCGCCGAGCACGTCCGCCAGGGCGTGCTCGATGCCGGCGGCTATCCGCTCGAATTCCCGGTCTCCTCGCTCGGCGAGGTGACGATGCGCCCGACCGCGATGCTGTTCCGCAACCTCGCCTCGATGGACGTCGAGGAGGCGATCCGCGCGCATCCGCTCGACGGCGTCGTGCTGCTGATGGGCTGCGACAAGACCACGCCGGCGCTCTTGATGGGCGCGGCCTCGGCCGACCTGCCGGCGATCGGCGTCTCCGGCGGCCCGCAGCTGCGCGGCGTCTATCGCGGCCAGATCATCGGCTCCGGCACCAATATCATCTCGATGAGCGAGCAGCTGCGGGCCGGCGAGATCACGCTGAAGGAGTTCCATGAGGCCGAGGCCGGCATGAACCGCTCGGCCGGCAGCTGCATGACGATGGGCACGGCCTCCACGATGGCCTCGATGGTCGAGGCGCTCGGCATCGGCCTGCCTGAGAATGCCGCGATCCCCGCCGCGGACGCGCGCCGCAACCTGCTCGCGCGGATGGCTGGCCGCCGCATCGTCGAGATGGTCAACGAAGATCTCAAGCCGTCGGACATCCTGACGCGCCAGGCGTTCGAGAACGCGATCCGGACGCTGGCGGCGATCGGCGGCTCGACCAATGCGGTGGTGCATCTGCTCGCCATCGCCGGCCGTGTCGGCGTCGAGCTGACGCTGGACGATTTCGACCGGCTCTGCCGCGACGTGCATTGCCTGGTGGACCTGATGCCATCGGGCCGCTTCCTGATGGAAGATTTCTATTACGCCGGCGGCCTGCCGGCGGTGCTGCGTGCGCTCGGCGAGCGCGGCCTGCTGCACAAGGACGCGCGCACCGTCAACGGCAAGACGCTGTGGGACAACGTGGCCGAGGCGCCGAACTACAATGCCGATGTGATCACGCCGTTCGAGACGCCGTTCAAGACCGAGGCCGGCATTGCCATCCTCAACGGCAACCTCGCGCCTAACGGCGCGGTCATCAAGCCGTCCGCGGCCTCGCCGGAACTGATGAACCACACTGGGCGCGCCGTCGTGTTCGAGAGCGTCGAGGAGATGCATGACGCGGTCGATGACGACAATCTCGACATCGACGCGTCCTGCATCATGGTGCTGAAGAACTGCGGCCCGAAGGGCTATCCGGGAATGGCCGAAGTCGGCAACATGCCGCTGCCGGCGAAGGTGCTGCGCCAGGGCGTGCGCGACATGATCCGCATCTCGGATGCGCGCATGTCCGGCACGGCCTACGGCACCGTCGTGCTGCATGTCGCGCCCGAAGCCACCGTCGGCGGACCGCTGGCGCTGGTGAAGAACGGCGACATGATCACGCTCGACGTTCCCGGCCGCCGGCTGCATCTGCATGTCAGCGACGAGGAGCTCGCCGCGCGCCGCGCCGCCTGGACGCCGCCGAAGCCGCATGCCGACCGCGGCTATCAGAAGCTCTACATCGATCACGTGCTGCAGGCCGATCGCGGCGTGGATTTCGACTTCCTGGTCGGCCGCACCGGCTCGCCGGTGCCGCGCGACAATCACTAAAGAGGTGCCCATGACCGCTTCCGCCAAAAAGCTCTACAAGGGCGTCTTCCCGGTGGCGCCGACCGTGTTCGATGCCGATGGCCGTCTCGATCTCGAGGGCCAGAAGCGCGCGATCGACTTCATGATCGATGCCGGCTCGCACGGCATCTGCATCCTCGCCAATTTCTCCGAGCAGTTCGTGCTGACCGATGACGAGCGCGATCTCGTCATGACCACGGTGCTGGAGCATGTCGCGGGCCGTGTGCCGATCATTGTCACGACCACACATTTCTCGACCTTCGTCTGCGCCGAGCGCTCGCGCCGCGCCCAGGACAAGGGCGCCGCGATGGTCATGGTGATGCCGCCCTATCACGGCGCGACCTTCCGCGTGCCCGACAGCTCGATCTATGAGTTCTATCGCGGCGTGTCGGATGCGATCTCGATTCCGATCATGGTGCAGGACGCGCCGGTCGCGGGCACGCCGCTGTCGGTGCCGCTGCTCGCGCGCATGGCCAAGGAGATCGAGAACCTCGCTTATTTCAAGATCGAGGTGCCGCGCGCCGCCGACAAGCTGCGCGCGCTGATCGAGGCTGGCGGCGCTGACATCCAGGGCCCGTGGGACGGCGAGGAGGCGATCACCCTGATGGCCGATCTCGAAGCCGGCGCCACCGGCGCGATGACCGGCGGCGGCTATCCGGATGGCATCCGCAAGATCATCGATCCGTATTTCGCAGGCGATCGCGACGCGGCTGCCGCGGCCTATGAGCGCTGGCTGCCGCTGATCAACTACGAGAACCGCCAGTGCGGGCTTGCGACCTGCAAGATCCTGATGAAGGAGGGCGGCGTGATCAAGCACGACACGTTGCGTGCGCCGCAGCCGCCGATCCATCCGGCGACGCAAAAGGGCCTGATCGAGATCGCGCGCCGGCTCGATCCGCTCGTACTGCGCTGGGGGCGCTAGAGATGAGCGAGCTTCGTGTCGCCATCGTCGGCTTCGGCAAGATCGCCAAAGACCAGCACGTCCCGGCGATCGCCGCCACCGAGGGTGTGACCCTGACCGCGGTGGCGAGCCGCAACGCTTCGCTGCCAGGCCTGCCGCATTTCGGCTCGATCGAGGAACTCTTGCGCGACGGGCCGGAGATCGACGCGGTGTCGCTATGCACGCCGCCGCAGGTGCGCCGCGCCCAGGCGCTGGTCGCGCTCGAGGCCGGCAAGCATGTGATGCTGGAGAAGCCGCCGGGCGCCGCCGTGAGCGAGCTCGATCCGCTGGTCGTGCTCGCCGCCAAGAAGCAGCGCACGCTGTTTGCGACCTGGCACTCGCGCTACGCGCCCGCCGTCGAGCCGGCGCGGCAGTGGCTGTCGGCGCGCCAGATCCGCAGCGTCCGCATCGACTGGAAGGAGGACGTCCGTGTCTGGCATCCGGGGCAGGCCTGGATCTGGGAGCCGGGCGGGCTCGGCGTGTTCGATCCCGGGATCAACGCGCTGTCGATCCTGACGCGCATCCTGCCCGAGCCGGTGTTCGTGACCGAGGCCGAGCTGTCGTTCCCGTCGAATTGCCAGGCGCCGATCGCGGCGAATATCGCCATGTCCACGGCGAGCGAGCTGCCGATCGCGGCCGAGTTCGACTTCCGCCAGACCGGGCCGCAGAGCTGGGACATCCGCATCGAGACCGATGCCGGACAGCTGAAGCTGTCGTTGGGCGGAGCGCAGATGACCTTGGATGATCAGGTGATGATCGACGAGAAGGAGCGGGAGTATCCCGGCCTCTATCGCCGCTTCGTCGAGTTGACGAAGACCGGGGCTGGTGACGTCGACCTGGCGCCGCTGCGGCTGGTGGCCGACGCCTTCCTGCTCGGCCGTCGCCACATCGTCGAGCCGTTCGAGGACTAAGCCATGGCAGAGCCTGCGATCACCAGGGATGTGTTTGGCAGCCTGCCGGACGGCCGTGAGGTCGAGCGCGTCACCTTGCGTGGCGCTCGCGGTTTCGAAGCGCGGATCATCACGTTCGGCGCGGCGCTGCAGGCGCTGCTGGTGCCGAATGCGCATGGCGCCGTCGACGATGTCGTGCTCGGTCATGACGATCTGCTGAGCTACGTCAGGCTTCGCAGGTTTTTCGGCGCAACGGTCGGTCGCTACGCCAACCGGATCGCCAAGGCGCGCTTTTCGCTCGACGGTCAGGAGATCCGCCTCGACGCCAACAATGGCGCCCATGCCCTGCATGGTGGCCCTGACGGTTTCGACCGCAAGCTCTGGCAGATCGTTGCCACCGAGGATGGCGATCACCCCTCGGTCACGATGCTCTATGTCAGTCCCGACGGCGAGGCGAATTATCCAGGACGGCTCGACGTCCGCGTCACCTATCAGCTGACCGGGCCGATGGAGCTGGCCATCAGCTTCAGCGCCCGGACGACCCGCACGACGGTCGTCAACCTGACCAATCACAGCTTCTTCAATCTCGACGGCCTCACGGCCGGCACCGACATTCTCGATCATCGTCTGACGCTCGCGGCGGACCACTACCTCGCAATCGACGAGACGGCGATCCCGCTGGAGGGACCGCCGCATGCGGTCGCTGGGACGCCATTCGACTTTCGCGAGGCGCAGCCGATCGGCGCGCGCATCCGGGCCGACGATGCGCAGATCAAGTGCGGCCGCGGCTATGACCACAATTACTGTCTGCGCGATGGTGTTGGCGTGCGCTTCGCAGCCCGGCTGGAGTCGCCGCGCTCGGGGCGGGTCATGGAGTTGCACACGGATCAGCCCGGCCTGCAGGTCTATTCCGGCAACTACATCGACGCGACCGTCAGCGGCAAGGGACGCGTGTATCGCCAATCCGACGCCGTGTGCCTGGAGCCGCAGGTCTGGCCGGACAGCCCGAACCGCCCGGACTTTCCGAGCCCCCGTCTTGGGCCCGACGACGTCTATAAGCACGAGATCGTGTATCGCTTCTCGACGGCGGGAGCGTCCGCATGATCGAGCAGGTGCCGACCACCGTGCTCTGCGCCGAGCATTGCCATCTCGGTGAGGGCCCGACCTATGATCCGGCCACCGACACCGCCTGGTGGTTCGACATTCGCGAGGGCCTCCTGTTCGAGGCCGTGATCGGCACGGGGAAGGTGCGCCGCCACGGGCTCGGAAAAATGGCGAGCGCGCTTGGTCGTATCGACGCCTCCAGGCAACTGATCGTGGCCGAGGATGGGCTCTACATCCGCAGCATCGCCGACGGCGCAATGTCGCTGTATCGGCCGCTGGAAGCCGACAATCCGGCGACACGGTCGAACGACTCGCGCGTGCATCCCTCCGGCACGTTCTGGATCGGCACCATGGGCCGCAAGGCCGAGCGCGGGCTCGGCGCGATCTACGCGCTGCATCGCGGCGAGATCATTCGCCTGTTTCCCAACATCACGATTCCCAACGCGATCTGCTTCTCGGCAGGCGGCGCGATCGGCTATTTCGCCGATACTGACGAGAACGTGCTCTACCGCGTGGCGCTCGACCCGCAGACCGGTCTGCCGCACGGTGAGCCGGAAGTGCTGCTGCGCCATACCGGCATCGGCGGACTCGACGGCGCCGTGGTCGATGCCGAGGGGCGGATCTGGAACGCGCGCTGGGGCGGCGGTTGTGTCGACGTCTACAGCCCGCAGGGCGAGCATCTGCGATCCATCGCGGTTCCGGCTGTTCAGGCGAGTTGTCCGGCTTTCGTCGGCCCTGAGCTGTCGCGCCTGCTGGTCACCTCGGCCTGGCAGGACATGGACGCGGCGGCCAAGGCGGCCGACCCGGGCCATGGCCAGACCTTTCTGCTCGACGTCGGCGCCCGGGGACGCGCCGAGCCTGACGTCGTGCTGTCGATCTGAGAGGAGGAACAATCAGTCAAGCGTCGTTCAGCCTAACAGCCAGCTGGTATCAAGATACGCAATCGCGTATGTCTTATCGAAATTCGAAAATCCAAGAGTTCGAAAACTCAAGAGTTCGAAAATCCAAGAGGGAGTGAAGCATGCTGAATTTCAAGACCATCATGGCCGCCGCTTTGGCCGGCCTCGGCGCTCTGGCGCTGTCCAGCGCCGCCATGGCCCAGAGCAAGGGGACCGTCGGCATCGCGATGCCGACCAAATCCTCGGCGCGCTGGATCGACGACGGCAACAACATCGTCAAGGTGCTGAAGGATCGCGGCTACGCCACCGATCTGCAATATGCCGAGGACGACATTCCGAACCAGCTCTCGCAGATCGAGAACATGGTGACCAAGGGCGCGAAGGTGCTGGTCATCGCGGCGATCGACGGCACCACGCTGTCCGACGTGCTGAAGCAGGCCAAGGCCAAGGGCATCACCGTGATCGCCTATGACCGCCTGATCCGCGACACGCCGAACCTCGACTATTACGCGACGTTCGACAACTTCCAGGTCGGCGTGCTGCAGGCGCAGTCGATCGTCGACAAGCTTGGCCTGAAGGACGGCAAGGGGCCGTTCAACATCGAGCTGTTCGGCGGCTCGCCGGACGACAACAACGCCTACTTCTTCTACAACGGCGCGATGTCGGTGCTGCAGCCCTATCTCGACTCCGGCAAGCTCGTGATCGGCTCCGGCCAGAAGGGCATGGACAAGGTCGCGACCCTGCGCTGGGACGGCGCCACCGCCCAGGCCCGCATGGACAATCTGCTGAGCGCCTTCTACGGCAAGAAGCGCGTCGACGCGGTGCTGTCGCCCTATGACGGCCTCTCGATCGGCATCATCTCCTCGCTGAAGGGCGTGGGCTATGGCAGCGCCGATCAGCCGATGCCGGTGATCTCCGGCCAGGACGCCGAGGTGCCGTCGATCAAGGCGATGCTGCGCGGCGACCAGTACTCGACCATCTTCAAGGACACCCGCGATCTCGCCAAGGTGACCGCCGACATGGTCGACGCCTCGCTGGCCGGCAAGGAAGTCCCGGTCAACGACACCAAGACCTACAACAACGGCGTCAAGGTCGTTCCGTCCTACCTGCTCAAGCCGGTCGTGGTCGACAAGAGCAACTGGGAGAAGGTCCTGGTCGAGAGCGGCTACTACAAGAAGTCGCAGTTCCAGTGATCCTGGTCTAAGAGTCGAGCAACCCTCTCCCCGGTCTCCGGGGAGGGGGACATCTTATTTGAAGCTCGCGCGGCGGCGGCGAGTGGCGTCATGAACAGGGACACGAGACGATGACCGCAATCCTGGAAATGCGCAACGTCAGCAAGAGCTTTGGAAACGTGCAGGCCCTGCGCGACGTCAGCTTCACCGTCGAGCCCGGCGAGATCCACGCGCTGGTCGGCGAGAACGGCGCCGGCAAGTCGACCCTGATGAAGGTGCTGAGCGGCGTCTATCCGCATGGCCGCTACGAAGGCCAGATCATCTTCGAGGGCGAGGAGCGAAAGTTCCGCGACATCAATGATTCCGAGGCGCTCGGCATCATCATCATCCACCAGGAGCTCGCGCTGATCCCGCTGATGTCGATCGCGGAGAACATCTTCCTGTCGCACGCGCCGTCGCGCTTCGGGGTCATCGATCGCGACGAGGTCTACCGCCGCACCCAGCAATTGCTGGCCCAGGTCGGCCTGAAGGAATCCCCGGATACGCTGATCACCGATCTCGGCGTCGGCAAGCAGCAGCTGGTCGAAATCGCCAAGGCGCTGTCCAAGCGCGTCAAGCTGCTGATCCTGGACGAGCCGACCGCAAGCCTCAACGAGGCTGACAGCGCCGCGCTGCTCGACCGTCTCGTCGCCTTCCGCGAGCAGGGCATCTCGTCGATCCTGATCACGCACAAGCTGAACGAGGTTGCCCGCGTCGCCGACCGCATCACCGTGCTGCGCGACGGCCGCAGCGTCGACGGCATCGACTGCCGCGCCGAGCCGGTGCTCGAGGACCGCATCATCAAGAGCATGGTCAACCGCGACATGGCGCACCGCTTCCCCGAACGCCAGCCTGACATCGGCGAGCCGGTGTTCACGGTCGAGAACTGGACGGTGTTCCATCCGCAGCACCCGGACCGGCGCGTCATCAAGAACGTCGACTTCGAGGTGCGCCGCGGCGAGATCGTCGGCATCGCCGGGCTGATGGGCGCCGGCCGCACCGAATTCGCGATGAGCCTGTTCGGCCGCTCCTGGGGCGTCAACATCTCGGGCCGCGCCCGGCTGGAAGGCCGCGATGTCAATCTCACCAGCGTGCCGGCGGCGATCGACGCCGGCCTCGCCTATGTGACCGAGGACCGCAAGCAACTCGGCCTGATCCTTGCCGATGACGTGCGCAAGAACATCACCCTCGCCAGCCTCGGCCAGGTCGCGCCGAAGGGCGTGATCGACGACATCGCCGAGCTCAAGGCGGCGTCCGGCTACCGCGGCCGCATGCGCATCCGCTGCTCGGATGTCTACCAGGAGGCCGGCCAGCTCTCCGGCGGCAACCAGCAGAAGGTCGTGCTGTCGAAATGGCTGATGACCGATCCCAAGGTGTTGATCCTGGACGAGCCCACCCGCGGCATCGACGTCGGCGCCAAATATGAGATCTACTGTATCATCCAGGAGCTTGCGGACGCCGGCCGGGGTGTGGTGGTGATCTCGTCGGAAATGCCGGAGCTGCTCGGAATCTGCGACCGGATCTGCGTCATGAATGACGGCGCCTTCGTCGGCGAATTCGCCGGCAAGGACGCGACGCAGGAAAAGATCATGCGCGCCATCATGCGCAACGAAGCCCTTACGAACCAGGAGACGGCCGCCTAAGCGGCCGGGAGGACACCAGCCATGACCGACAAGACGGTTTCACTCCCGGAAGAGAAGCCCCACGCCGGCTTTCTGAAGAACAATCTGCGCAGCTACGGCATGCTGATGTCGCTGTTCGTCATCATGCTGTTCTTCCAGATCATGACCGACGGCACCCTGCTGCAGCCGCTCAACCTCACCAACCTGGTGCTGCAGAACAGCTACATCGTCATCATGGCGCTGGGCATGCTGCTGGTGATCGTGACCGGGCATATCGACCTGTCGGTCGGCTCGGTCGCGGGCTTCGTCGGCGCGGTCGCCGCCGTGCTGATGGTGCGCTACCACGTCGACTTCCCGCTCGCGATCATCGCCTGCCTGATTGTCGGCGGCGTGATCGGCGCGGCGCAAGGCTATTGGGTGGCCTATTTCGGCATTCCCTCCTTCATCGTCACCCTGGCCGGAATGCTGGTGTTCAAGGGCTTGGCGCTGGCGCTGCTGCAGGGACAGTCGGTCGGTCCGTTCCCGGCGACCTTCCAGAAACTCTCGTCCGGCTTCATTCCGGAGCTGTTTCCCGGCGCCGCCCACCTCAATCCGACGTCGCTCGCGATCGGCGCCGTCCTGACGCTCATCCTGGTCTATGCCAGCGTCAAGGGCCGCGCGCGTGAGGTCGAGCACGGCATCGACGTCGAGCCGTTCGGCGTGTTCGCCGCCAAGAACGTCGTGCTCGCCGGTGTGCTGATGTATTTCACCTACCTGATCGCCTCGCATCGCGGCCTGCCCAACGTGCTGGTGATCATGGTGGCGCTGATCGCGCTCTACGGCTTCATGACGCGCCGCACCGTGGTCGGCCGGCAGATCTATGCGGTCGGCGGCAACGCCAAGGCGGCCAAGCTGTCGGGCATCAAGGCCGAGCGGCTGGTGTTCCTGACCTTCGTCAACATGGGCGTGCTGGCGGCGCTGGCCGGCCTGATCTTCGCCGCCCGTCTCAACACCGCGACCCCGAAGGCCGGCCTCGGCTTCGAGCTCGACGTCATCGCGGCCTGCTTCATCGGCGGCGCCTCGGCCTATGGCGGCGTCGGCCGCGTCGGCGGCGCCGTGATCGGCGCCATGATCATGGGCGTGATGAACAACGGCATGTCGATCCTCGGCATCGGCATCGATTATCAGCAGGTCATCAAGGGCCTGGTGCTGCTCGGCGCCGTCTGCATCGACGTCTACAATCAGCGTCGCTGACATCTCGAATACTGCCGGCGGCGTCAGCACGTCCGCCGGCAGTGACACTGCGGTGCAGTCGGCGCTCGCTCCGACCGGGCGGCGCATCCCTGCCAGCGCTGACTCCCGCACTGCGCCCTGAAGCGTGCACACGGGGCCGTGTCCTCGTCGACCTGTCTGCCTGGCGCCCGGTACCGTAGTCTTCCGGGCCCTCGGTCTACCACCGGGCGGCAACTCCCTTAACGATGGCCTTGTTATCAGCCTTGGCGAATTCGCCGAGCTGACAAGTCATGTTTCATTGCATCTTTCATCCTTCGACCGGCCATCGACGGCAGAACGCCGGCATCGAGGCCGAGGATCGTCGCTGGCGTCAATTCCGTCAGCATGACCCGGCGGCAATCCGTGCGGAATCGAGCTTAGTTGAGAGCATCTTGCAACAGAGTGCGGTGCTTTGTCGGAAAGCCAGGCACGCCCAGGTAGAGCGGCCGTAGTATTACGGCTCTCATCTTTAACAGTCCAACAATCGCTTTCCACACAATTTGAATGAGTTCCGGCAGGCATCGAAGCTCTGCCAGCAAGACATCAAACACCGGAGTTGCCCGCCGCGTGATTTGCGCCGCGGCCGGAGCACTCCACGGATTTTCGAGAATGACGGACGCGATGATGACGATGAACCCTGGCGCAGCTGACGAGTCGCAGATCGCTGCTCATCCGCTTCCGCAAATGCTCGATCTGACCCAGGCCGCGCAGCTGCGCGATGAGATGATCCAGCTCGCGAACGCCGGCGACATCCTGCTCGACGCGAGCGGTGTGGAGCGGATGTCGACGCCTTGCGTCCAGATCCTGCTTGCTGCGGGCCGCGGAGCGCGAGCCGCGAACAGGTCGTTCAGGATCATGCAGGCATCGGAGCTGTTCAGGACGGCGATCGCCGACCTGGGCCTTCGCAACGAGTTTGAAAATTGGATGGAATGACATGACCAAGCGAATTCTGGCAGTCGACGACTCGAAGACCATGCGCGACATGGTGGCCTTCACCTTGAAGAAGGCCGGCTTCGATGTGGCAGAGGCCGAGGACGGCAAGGCGGCGCTCAACGTGCTGACCGGCGGCAAGTTCGATCTGATCATCACCGATCTGAACATGCCGAACATGGACGGCATTTCGCTGATCAAGAACGTGCGCTCCGGCAGCCAGCACCGCGCCGTGCCGATCCTGATTCTGACGACCGAGAGCGACGGGACCAAGAAGGCCGACGGCAAGGCGGCCGGCGCGACGGGCTGGCTCGTCAAGCCCTTCAATCCGGAGCAACTGATCGCGACCGTCAACCGGGTATGCCCGTGACATCAGACAGCGAAGCATATCCGGTTGCGCAGTTCCGCAAGACCTATTTCGAGGAATGCGCCGAGCTGATGGACGCCCTGCAGTCCAACCTCGAGCTCCTGGCCAACGGGCAGGAGGACGACGAGACGCTGCACGCGATCTTCCGCTCGGTTCACTCCGTGAAGGGCGGCGCCGGCGCGTTCGGCTGCACGGATCTGGTGGCGTTCTCGCATACGTTCGAGAGCCTGCTCGACGCTCTTCGCGATCACAAGATCCCGGCGACACACGACATCAAGCAGTTGCTCCTGCGTGCGAGCGACGCGCTCGCGGACATCGTGAATGCGGCCCGGCTGGAGCAGCAGCTGCCGCCGAACTTCGGCGGCGATATCAGCGCGGCGATGCGCGATGCGCTGCAAGGGGCGGGCCAGTCCGCAGACGTCGCGTCGGCGCCTGCGGTTCCGGAGGCGAAAACCCTCACCGAGCAGACCTACCGTATCAGGTTCCGCCCGCACACGGAGATGCTCAAGAAGGCCAACGAGCCGCTGCTGCTGATCCGGCAGCTGGGCAAGCTGGGCTCGCTGAGCACCGAAGTGGACGGCTCGAACCTGCCGCCGCTCGAATCGCTCGACCCCGAGGCGGCCTATCTCAACTGGTCGTTCACGCTCGACACGGCGGTGCCGCGTTCGGCGATCCAGGACGTCTTCGAGTTCGTCGAGGACGATTGCGATCTCGAGATCGAATCGTCGGAGCCCGCCGCGCCTCGCGCTGAGGCCGCTGCCAGCGACACGACGGGCGCCAGCGACAGCACCGGCGCCGTCGCCGCAACGGTCGCCGCCGTCGGCGTCGCGCAATCGATCCGCGTCGACGTCGACAAGGTCGACCGGCTGGTCAACCTCGTCGGCGAGCTCGTGATCAGCCAGGCGATGCTGACGGAGCAGGGGCTCGGACTGCCGGCCGACAAATATCCGGAGCTCATCCAGGGCATCGAGGCGCTGGCGCAGAGCGCGCGCGAGCTGCAGGAAAGCGTGATGGCGATCCGCGCCCAGCCGGTGAAGTCGGTGTTCGCGCGGATGCCCCGGATCGTGCGCGAGCTCGCGGCCACGCTGGGCAAGGAAGTGCGCATCGTCACCTCGGGTGAGATGACCGAGATCGACAAGACGGTCATCGAGCAGCTCAACGATCCGCTCACCCATATGATCCGCAACGCGCTCGATCACGGCATCGAACCGCCGGTCGAGCGTATCGCCGCAGGAAAGGTCCGGCAGGGGACGATTCACCTCTCCGCCGCGCAGCGCAGCGGCCGCATCGTCATCGAAGTATCGGATGACGGTCGCGGTATCAACAAGGAGAAGATCCTCGCCAAGGCGAAGGCGCGTGGCCTGGTTCCGGCGGGAGCCAATCTGACCGACGACGAGATCAACGAGCTGATCTTCCTGCCGGCCTTCTCAACCGCCGAGGTCATCTCGAACATCTCCGGACGCGGCGTCGGCATGGACGTCGTGAAGCGCAACGTGCAGGCGCTGGGCGGACGAATCTCGGTCAAATCGCGCTTCGGCCACGGCTCGTCGTTCACGCTCTCGCTGCCGCTCACGCTTGCGGTCGTCGATGGCATGGTCGTCTCGGTCGGCCGTGAGACGTTCATCATTCCGCTCGTCGCCATCGTCGAAAACCTCAGGCCGCAGACCGCCGACATTCATCCGGTGGTCGGCCGCGGTCACGTGCTCGCGCTGCGCGGCGAATATCTGCCGCTGGTCTATCTGCATCGGCTGTTTTCGATCAGCGACGCAATCGGCGATCCCTGCCGCGGCATCGTGATCATCGTCCAGAGCGAAAGCGCCGGCCGCGTCGGCATCGTCGTCGATGAGCTGCTCGGCCAGCAGCAGGTCGTGGTGAAGAGCCTCGAAGCCAACTACGAGCCCGTCGACGGCATCAGCGGCGCAACAATTCTCGGCAACGGCCGGGTCGCGCTGATCCTGGACGTCGCCCGCCTGCACGAGATCGACGTCCGCGGCACGGCCATGAGGCTGCCGCCGCCGGACGCTCCAACTGAAACCGAAAAGGACTTGACCCATGCAGCCTGATAACAAGCCGGCCGTGCAATTCGGCCAGGACGTGGCGGTCAGTGAGAACGTGCAGCAGTTCATCACCTTCACGCTTGGCGAGGAGGAGTACGGCATCGACATCATGGTCGTCCGCGAGATCAAGGGCTGGACCGAAACCACCATGATCCCGAACGCGCCGCCGCATGTTCGCGGCGTCATCAATCTGCGCGGCATCATCGTTCCGATCTTCGATCTCCGCGCCAGGTTCGGCACCGGCGTGACCGTGCCGACCAACATGCATGTCGTGATCATCGTGGCGGCCGGCACGCGCACGGTCGGCCTGCTGGTCGACACCGTGTCGGACATCATCTCCGTCGATCCCAAGGAAATCCGCGACGTGCCGGACATGGGCATGCCGACCGAGGATCAGTTCCTGGAAGGTCTGGTCGCGATCCAGGATCGGATGGTGACGCTGGTGTCGCTGTCTGGCCTGTTCGGAATGCCAACCGAGTCCATCAAGCGTACGGCGGCCGTCGCCGCCTGACCTAATCACAACAGACAATTGCGAGATCGTCATGAGCGACACTTACGAGGACAACATCATGCAGGACTTCACGGCCGACGGTGCGCCGGGCGAGGACAACGCGTCGAGCAAGACCAAGGCACGAGCGCGCAGCAGCCGCCCGCGGCCGGCTGCCGCCAAGGCACCTGAGGCGTCGGGTGCGACGAGGGACATGCAGGCCCAGATCGCGGCCATGAACCGCTCGCAAGCTGTCATCACCTTCGGACTCGACGGCACGATCCTCGATGCCAACGACAATTTCCTGAACGCGCTGGGTTACACGCTCGCCGAGATCAAGGGCCAGCATCACTCGATGTTCGTCGACCCGGCCTACCGCCAGAGCCACGAATATCGGATGTTCTGGGACAAGCTCGGCCGCGGCGAGTTCGATGCCGGGCAATACAAGCGGATCGGAAAGGGCGGCAAGGAGGTCTGGATCCAGGCCAGCTACAACCCGATGATGGACGCGAACGGCAAGCCGTATCGCGTGGTGAAGTTCGCGACCGACATCACCGAGCAGGTGATGAGGAACGCCGATCTCAGCGGCCAGATCGCCGCGATCAACAAGGCGCAGGCGGTCATCGAATTCACGATGGACGGCAAGATCCTGAACGCCAACGAGAACTTCCTGACCACGCTGGGCTACACGCTCGCCGAGATCAAGGGCCAGCACCACTCGATGTTCGTCGATGCGGCGTACCGCCAGAGCCATGACTACCGGATGTTCTGGGACAAGCTCGGCCGCGGCGAATACGACGCCGGTCAGTACAAGCGCATCGGCAAGGGCGGCAAGGAGGTTTGGATCCAGGCCAGCTACAACCCGATCATGGGCCCGGACGGCAAGCCGTTCAAAGTCGTCAAGTACGCCACCGACATCACCGAGGACGTCGTCCGCAACGCGGACTTCGGCGGCCAGATCGCGGCGATCAACAAGGCGCAGGCGGTCATCGAGTTCACGATGGACGGCAAGATCCTGAACGCCAACGAAAACTTCCTGAGCACGCTGGGCTACTCGCTGAACGAGATCAAGGGTCAGCATCATTCGATGTTCGTCGACGCTGCCTATCGCAGCTCGACTGACTACCGCCTGTTCTGGGACAAGCTCGGCCGCGGCGAATACGACGCCGGCCAGTACAAGCGCATCGGCAAGGGCGGCAAGGAGATCTGGATCCAGGCCAG